>JAPLTN010000050.1 GCA_026398135.1 Verrucomicrobiota bacterium | reverse complement strand
TTCGGCGTCCCGCCGAAGCCATTCGGAGCGCAGGGCGAAGAAGACCACTGCAGCACCAGAGACGGGTTCGCCCCGGCCCTAGCCCGCCACACCGTCAGTCGCCGTTTTCCCCCGAGCCGCCCAGCGCCCGGCCAACACGCTGCAAATGATGAGCTGCAACGGGTGGTAAATCATGATCGGCAGCAAAATCAGCCCCATGCCGGGGTGCGCCCCAAAGATCAACTGCGCCATCGGCACCCCCGAGGCCAAGGTCTTTTTCGACCCGCAGAACACCGCCGCAATCCGGTCCTCCTCGTTGAACCCGAGACGACGGCTCACCGCGTTGACCAAATTCATCACCAGAAAAAACAGCCCGGTCGCGCCCGCCACGGTCCACGCCAAAGTGCTCACGCCCTGGCCCGACCACACGCCCGCGACCACGGAATCACAAAACGAGGTGTAGACCAGCAGCAGGATGGTGACGCGGTCGATTTTACTGACCAGCGCCTTGTTCTTGGTAATCCAAGCCGCCAGCAGCGGTCGGCATAATTGACCGATCATCAAGGGCAGCACCAACCAGCGAAACAGATCCAGCAAGACCTTCCCCATCGGCATGACTTCGCCCGAGGTTTTTAACACCACCCCCACCCAAAGCGGCGTGAGCACCACCCCCAGCAAGCTCGATAGGGTCGCATTAAACACCGCCGCCGGCACATTGCCCCGCGCCGCCGCTGTCAGTGCCACCGAGGAAGATACCGTCGAGGGCAAGGCGCAGAGGTAAAAGAATCCCAAACCAAGATCACCCGGCAGCCAGCGTTTAAAAACCGCCAAGCCCGCCAGACCGATCAGCGGGAACACCAGAAACGTGCACACCTGCACCACCGTATGCAGTTTCCACCGCAGCGCACCCGCGCGCAGGGCGGCGAAGGAAATCCCCGCGCCGTTAAGGAAAAAAATCAGCGCCACGCCCGCCTTGGTTAAGAGCTCGGGATGCAGCCAGCCCCCATGCGCCCCCGGCGCGGGGAAAAGCCACGCCAGGCCGGCCGCCAGCGCCAGACCGTAGATAAACCAATCGAAGGTCTTTTTCATGTTAACGCGGTAACAAGCGCCTGGTTTTCAAAATCATGACGCGAGGCTACAAACAGACCGCGCGCCGAAGACAGCAGAAAACCCTCCTCCTCGCTGACCACTTGAGATTGCGAGCCACGAGAGCACCCGCACGCTCCCGCCATGGCCGCCGCTCTTTTGGCACTGCAATCCGTCGAGTTCGCGCATCCCGGGATGACCGCGCCGCTTTTCACTGCGCTCACCGTTCAGTTTCCCTCCGGCTGGACCGGCATCGTAGGCCCCAATGGCGCAGGCAAGACCACCCTGCTGAGGGTCGCCACCGGCGAACTCACCGCCCAGAGCGGCCAGGTGCAAAGCCAGGGCCTCGCGCTCTACGTCGCGCAACGCACCGACGAGGCGCCGGAGTTTTTCGAGGACTTCATCTGGGCGCCCGATGCCACCGTGTTAAAAGCCCGCCTGCGGGTCGGCGAAGATTGGCCCGAGCGTTGGTCCACCCTGAGTCACGGCGAACGCAAACGCGCCCAGATCGCGGTCGCCCTCTGGCGCGAACCCGCCGTGCTCGCGCTCGACGAACCGAGCAACCACATCGACACCGAGGCGCGCCGCCTGCTCCTGCTCGCCTTGCACGAGTTTCACGGCATCGGCCTGCTCGTAAGCCACGACCGCGCCTTGTTGGATGAACTGTGCGGCCAATGCCTGCTCATCGACCCGCCCGACGCCGTGCTGCGCCCCGGCGGCGTCACCGAGGCGATGGCCCAGCAAGACAACGACGAGCAAGCCGCCCGCAGCGCCAACGACGCCCTCCGCCGCACCGAGACCCGCCTCCAGGCGGAAGCACAGCGCCGCCGCGTCATCGCCGACCAGAAATCGGCGGCGTCGCGCGGCTCCAAACAAATCAAAATCCCCGCCCACGACCACGACGGCCGCGCCCAACGAAATCTCGCCAAAATGTCCGGCAAAGACGCCTACGCCGGCAAGATGGTCGCGCAAATGAACCAGCGCGCCGGCAAAGTGGCCGCGCAACGCTCCGAGATCGCGGTCAAAAAACGCTACGAAACCGGCATCTGGGTCGATGGGGCCTCCTACATGCCCCGCGATTTCCTCCTGCGCCTGCCCGCCGGCCAGCTCGCCTTGGGGGGCGAGCGCCAGTTGCACTACCCCGATCTCGAAATCGGCGGCACCAGCCGCATCGCCCTCACCGGGGCCAACGGTCTCGGCAAAAGTACGCTCATTCGCCACCTGCTCGCCCACCTCCAATTGCCGACGGAAAAACTCGTGACCGTGCCGCAGGAAATCTCCGCCGAGGATTCCCGCGCCCTGCTCGAAGCGGTCAAACGCCTGCCCAACGACGAGCGCGGACGGGTAATGACCACCATCAGTCGCCTCGGCTCGCGGCCGGCACGTTTGCTGGAAAGCGCGCTCCCGAGCCCCGGCGAGGTCCGCAAACTTCTGCTCGCCATCGGCATCGTGCGCGGCCCGCACCTCATCGTGATGGACGAACCCACCAACCACATGGATCTGCCCGGCATCCTCTGCCTGGAATCGGCCCTGGCCGATTGCCCGTGCGCCCTGCTGCTGGTGAGCCATGACGAGGCGTTTCTCGGCAAAATCACCGAGACCGAATGGCAACTCACGCGCGATGACACCGACGATACGCGACTACGGATTGCAGGCTGATTCACGCCCGGCTGAGCGAGACGAAGACCCATTCGCCTTCAACTTTAGTTGAATTGGCCGAGGACGGCCAACTCTACAGCAGCCTTCTTTGTGTAGCGTTGGCCGTCCCTGGCCAATTTCCGAGACCGTCTTAATTTTAACGCGAACTAGAATAAGGGCGGCTGCACCGGGCCAGAAAAAGGAGCTGCTTTTATTTTTGGCCTCCGCGCCGAAGCGTGCATGCTTCGCCCCATGTCCGAGCCTACACCCACCCCGCTGCATACCCGCCAGCAAATCGTCGAAAACTGGCTCCCCCGCTACACCGGCGTGCCGCTGGACGAATTCGGCGACTACATCCTGCTCACCAACTTTCAGCGCTACGTAAAACTCTTCGCCAAGCTGCACAAAGTCCCGATCCGAGGCCGCGACAAACCCATGCCCAGCGTCACTGCGGGCCGCATTACCCTGATCAACTTCGGCATGGGCAGCGCCACCGCCGCCACCGTCATGGACCTGCTCTCCGCGATTCGTCCCAAAGCCGTCCTTTTTCTCGGCAAATGCGGCGGAGTAAAACACCGCGCCGAAATCGGCGACCTCATCCTGCCGATCGCCGCCATACGCGGGGAAGGCACGAGCAACGACTACTTTCCGCCCGAAGTTCCGGCCTTGCCCGCCTTCGCGCTGCAAAAGGCGATTTCCACCACCATCCGCGATTTCGGCCGGGATTACTACACCGGCACGGTTTACACCACCAATCGCCGCGTCTGGGAACACGACTTGGATTTCAAGGCCTACCTGAAAAAAATCCGCTGCATGGCCATCGATATGGAGACCGCCACGATCTTCAGCGTCGGGTTTCACAACGAAATCCCCACCGGCGCGCTTTTGCTGGTTTCCGATCAACCGATGAGCCCGGAAGGGGTGAAAACCGCCGCCAGCGACCGCACCGTGGACACCGCCTACGTGGAAGACCACCTGCGCATCGGCATCGCTTCACTCGATCAACTGATTAACCAGGGTCTCACCGTAAAACACCTGGTGTTTTGATCTGCTTAAACGGCCGCACCACCCCTGCACAATAGTCGTTCTCTGGGCGTGCTTTTTGGCGGTTTCCATGGCCATGTTTCCGGTTCGTTATGCCTCCCCTCATTGACCGCACCTGGCTCTGGATCGCCGCCACCTGCTACCTCGTGGGCGCGGTGCTTGGCCTCGTGGCCCTGCTCCGCGAGCGTCGGCACTCCCGCGCCGCCATGTATATCATCCTGGCCGCCGGCTACACCTTTCAGACCTTCGGGCTCTATCTTCGAGGACTCGCGGTGCATGGCTGCCCGCTGGGCAATAAATTCGAACTCATCCAATTCACCGCCTGGTCCGCCGCCACGCTTTACCTCGTCATCGGACCCGCTTTCCGGCTGAGCCTGCTCGGCTTCGGCACCGCGCTCCTCACCGCCCTGCTTTCCATCGGCGCCCTGCTGGTCCCGTCTTGGGACGCCACCGTGCGAACCCATATCTTCGGCGGCAACGCCTGGATCGAGTTCCACGCCGCGCTCGCCCTTTTCAGCTACGGCGTGTTCGGACTCCTGGCCTTGGTAAGTATTATGTATCTGGTGCGCGATTACGGCCTGCGCAACAAACGCATCGGCGGTTCCTTCGCCTTACTGCCTTCGATTCGGGATCTGGATCAAATCGGCCTGCGTTTGCTGGGCGCGGGCGTCATCCTGCTCGCCCTCTCGCTCGCGGTGGGCTCGGTCTGGTGGCGGCGCGAACCGGCCACGGTGAATCTGCCCAAACTCCTCGCCACGCTGGGCGTGTTTGCCGCTTACGGCCTGGCTTGGCTACTCCGCCTGCGCGAACAACTGACAGGCCGGCGCTGGGCCCAAGCCTGTGCGCTGCTCTACCTGGCCGCGTTGCTATCAATTGCTCCGGTCAACTCCAGCCGGCACGCCTCGCCGTCCGCAGGGATGACGAAAGGTGCCACCCGATGAGCGCGTCCGGCCCGCTTCTGTTTCACCTCGGCGCCAGCCACCACAACGCCCCGCTGGAGCTGCGCGAAAAACTCGCGCTGCCCCCGGCTCGCGCGGCGGAGCTGCACGAACGCATCGCCGCCGCGCAGTTGCCCGAACTCGCCCTGCTCAACACTTGCAACCGCGTGGAATTTTACGGCGTGGCCGGCAGTGAGCACGACTTGATCGCTCTGGGCTCGGCCTTGTGCGCGGTCACCGGGCTCTCCGCCGAAGACTTCGCCACCATCCGCGCCCAGACCACCGGGCCCGAGTCCATTCGCCACCTCACCGCCGTGGCCGCCGGGCTGGAATCCCAGTTGCTGGGCGAAAACGAGATCTTCGGACAAGTCAAAGACGCCTACGCCGCCGCCCAGTCCATGGGACGGGTCGGGCCGGTGCTCAACCGGGTTTTTCAAAAAGCCTTTCAAGCCGCCAAACACGTGCGCACCCATACCGCGATCAGCGTCGGCCAGGTCAGCGTGGCCAATGTCGCGGTGGAGCTCGCCCTTACCATCTTCGGCGACCTCAAGTCCACCCGCGTATTACTGCTGGGTGCGGGCGACATCGGCGAAAAAACCGCCAAGGCCTTTCAATCCCGCGGGGCCACCTCGCTGACCGTTTCCAACCGCACCCCCGAGCGGGCCTTTGCCCTGGCCCAGACGCTCGACGCCACCGCCCTGCCCTTCGAGCACTTTGTCCATCATTTGGGCAACTACGATATCGTGGTCGGCTCCACCTCCGCGCCGGATCTGATCGTGCGCGCGGCGGATGCCGCCGCCGCCTTCGGTCGCCGCCGCGCCCAGCCCATCCTGTTTCTCGATCTCGCCCTGCCCCGCGACATCGATCCGGCCGTCGCCGAATTGCAAAACAGCTACCTCTACAACCTGGATGACCTGGCGAAAATCGCGGCGCAAAACCTCGCCGCCCGCACCGCCGAGGTCAGCCGCGCCCGCGCGCTAATCGCCGAAAAAGCCGACGCCGTCTGGCAGCAAGTCATCGCCCGCCACGCAGTCTGATCCGACCGCCTTGGTGCAACTCGATGAGTTGCCGACCGATTACCTTGCTGAGGCCCGCGCGAGCGCCTGGCTCCGTATAAGTTAGGGTGTTGCCTTTGGACTCACTCAGAAACACGTAACTACGCTTAGCATGCCGCCCGCTCCCGAAGCCCTCGCCCGCCAACAAATCGACGCTCAACTCGTCGCGGCCGGCTGGATCATTCAGGACTACAAGGCCGTCGATTTCTCCGCCGGTCGCGGCATCGCCCTCCGCGAGGTCCCGCTCAAGACCGGCCCTTGCGACTACCTGCTCCTCGTTGACCGCCACGCCGTCGGCGTCATCGAGGCGAAAAAGGAAGGCACCACCCTCTCCGCCGTCGCCGAGCAGTCCGCCCGCTACGCCTCCAGCCTGCCCGACTTTCTCGCCGCCGGCCTCACCGGTCCGCTCCCCTTCGCCTACGAGTCCACCGGCGTCGAAACCTTTTTCCGCGACGAACGCGACCCCGCCCCCCGCTCGCGCCGCGTCTTCTCCTTTCACCGCCCCGAGACGCTCGCCGCCTGGCACGCCGAAGCTGACACCCTCCGCACCCGCCTCGTCGCCCTGCCCACCGCCCACCCGCTCGTCACCACCGGCATGCGCGACTGCCAGGTCGAAGCCATCACCGGCCTCGAAAAGTCCTTCGCCGAAAACCGCCCCCGCTCGCTCATCCACATGGCGACTGGCGCGGGCAAGACCTACACCGCCTGCGCCTTCACCTATCGCCTGATCAAATACGCCGGCGCCCGCCGCGTCCTCTTCCTCGTGGACCGCGCCAATCTCGGCGAACAGGCCCGCGACGAGTTCGCCCGCTTCCGCACGCCCGACACCGGCCGCCTCTTCACCGAACTCTACAACGTCCAGCACCTCACCTCGCCACACATCGACGACGTCTGCCGCGTCACCATCTGCACCATCCAGCGGCTCTACTCCATCCTGCGCGGCGAAGACCTTGCCGAGGGAGCCGACGACCTCTCCGGCGCCGAACTCGCCTCCGCCCTCGGCGTCACCCGCACGCGCGACGTCGCCTACAATCCCTCCGTCCCCATCGAGAAGTTCGACTTCATCGTCACCGACGAGTGCCACCGCTCGATCTACAACCTCTGGCGTCAGGTGCTCGAATACTTTGATAGCTTCCTCGTCGGCCTCACCGCCACGCCCGCGCCGCAGACCATCGCCTACTTCCACCAAAACCGCGTCGCCGAATACAACCACGAGCGCGCCGTCGCCGATGGCGTCAATGTTGGCTACGACGTTTACCGGATAAAAACCCGCGTCACCGAGCAGGGCGGCAAGGTCGAGAAAGGCTTCCTCATCGACCACCGCAGCAAGGCCTCCCGCGCCCAGCGCTCCGCCGTCCTCGCCGACGACCTCGATTACACCCCCGCCGACCTCGACCGCTCCGTCGTCGTGCCCGATCAGATTCGCACCGTCCTCAGCACTTACCGTGACGTCCTCCCCGTGGAACTCTTCCCCGGCCGCACCCTCGTCCCGAAAACCCTCATCTTCGCCAAGGACGACTCCCACGCCGAGGACATCGTCCACCTCTGCCGCGAGGTCTTCGGCCGCGGCAATGACTTCTGCAAAAAGATCACCTACCAGGCCAAGCATCCCGTCACCGGCAAGCCCGCCAAGTCCAAGGAACTGATCAAAGAGTTCTGCCTCTCCCCCTCGCTCCGTATCGCCGTGACCGTGGACATGATTGCCACCGGCACGGACATCAAACCGCTCGAAGTCCTCATCTTCCTCCGCGACGTCCGCAGCCGCGTTTACTTTGAGCAGATGAAAGGCCGCGGCACCCGCGTCCTCACCCCCACCGACCTCCAATCCGTCTCCGGCGAAGATGCCCGCGCCAAAACCCACTTCGTCCTCGTCGATGCCGTCGGCGTCTGCGAAAGCGACAAGACCGAGTCCCGCCCCCTCGACCGCCAGCCCACCGTCCCATTAAAGACCCTGCTCCAGCGCGTGATTTTCCCAGGCGGACGCGACGAAGACACCCTCACCACCCTCGCCGCCCGCCTCGCCCGCCTCGACCGCGAACTCGACCCCGCCCAACGCCAGCAGATCGCCGAAGTCTCCGGCGGCCACACCCCCGCCACCCTCGCCGGCGCCCTCCTCCGCGCCGTCGATCCCGACGCCATCGCCGAAAAAGCCGCCGGCCTGCCCGGCGCCGAGCCGCAAGAGATCGCGCCCGCTCTATTCGAAGCCGCCCGCAAAGAACTCATCGCCGCCGCCTGCGCCCCCTTCGACAAACCCGCCCTCCGCCAGACCCTCGACGCCCTCAAGCAAGAGACCGAGCAGACCCTCGACATCTACACCCCCGACGAAGTCCTCTCCAAAGGCTTCGACGAAGCCGCCAAGGCCAAGGCCGCCGGCCTCGTCCAGGCCTTCCGGGATTACATCGCGCAAAAACACGCCGAGATCGCCGCGCTCCAGATTCTTTACTCCCGCCCCTACGCCCAGCGCCTCACCGAGCCCATGCTGAAGGAGCTGGAGAAAAAGCTCCGCGACACCCACGCCACCTGGACCGAAGACCGCCTCTGGGACGCCTTCGCCGTCACCACGCCCGCCAAGGTCAAAGGGCGCTCCCAACCCGGCCGCTTCGCCGACCTAGTCGCCCTCGTGCGCTTCGCCCTCGAACAACAACCCGTCCTC
The DNA here is from genome assembly GCA_026398135.1 of Verrucomicrobiota bacterium. Taxonomy (GTDB): domain Bacteria; phylum Verrucomicrobiota; class Verrucomicrobiia; order Opitutales; family Opitutaceae; genus IMCC26134_A. Next base: position 4,783 of record JAPLTN010000050.1, on the reverse strand, counting down.
GAACCCTTCGCCGACTCCGTCCAAACCCGCTTCGATTCCTGGCTCGCGCAAAAGACCGCCTCCGGCACCGCCTTCACCGCCGATCAACGCGCGTGGTTGGATCTCATCCGCGACCACATCGCCACCAGCCTCGCCATCGAAGCCGACGACTTCGGCTACTCCCCCTTCGCCCAGCGCGGCGGCCTCGGCCGCGCCCATCAACTTTTCGGCGAACAACTCCCCGCCCTCCTCGACGAGCTCAACGCCACCCTCGCCGCCTGATCTCATGCACCTGATCTATTTCGACGAGTCGGGACCCCATCCTTCATCGCGGCGAAGAATCGCTCCCCGACCTCATCCAATGGCTCCAACAAGTCCAAAAATAAAAGGAGCGGCGAGGAATCCCAGGGGGATTCGGGTCTCCTACGGGGCGGCCACGCTCGTCGCTAAAACCAAGCAACTCTTCTCCACCGCCATTTCAAGCCCGCCTTTTCCAACCGCCTGACCGCCGAAAATAAATTAAGCCCGCCATCCGCCTATCCAGGCTACCCTTCGCCGACATGGAGTCGGAATTCAACGGAAGCAGGCCTGCGACACCAGATGCCCACTCGTCACCTTTTTCAAGCCCGCCTTTTCAACGCCTCCCTCTCCGCTTGACGCCCGCCAAATATAGATACTTTTTATAGCTATGATTACCGCCAAAATCTTCCAGCACGGGGGCAGCCAGGCGATCCGCCTGCCGAAGGCGTTTCGTTTTACCGGCTCCGAGGTGGTCATCGAAAAACAGGGCGACGACGTCCTGCTTCGGCCCGTCCCGAAACCGTCCTTCCGGACTTTCACCGAGATCGCCCGCCACCTTGCCGAGAAGTTTCCCGAAGCCGACGATTTTCCCGCGCCCCCGCCCCGGCCCAAGTCACACGAACGCGCCATTCTGGAGTTTTGATCCGCCGTTCCCGTGAAGCCCTCGTATCTGCTCGATTCCAGCGCCTGCATCCCGGTGCTGCGCAATCAAACCGGCCTCGTCAAACTGCCCGACCCCGCGCTCACCGGCATCCCCGTCATCGTCGCCGCCGAACTCTGGACCGGGGTGAAGAAAAATCTCTCCACCCATCCCCACCACGTGAAACGCCTCGAAGCCTTCCTCGGCCTCTTCTGGCTGGCGGAGTTCGACCTCGATGCGGCGCTGCACTATGCCGACATCCGCGCCGCGTTGGAAGCGGCGGGAACGCCCATCGGCCCGCTCGACCTGCTTATTGCCGCCCAAGCCCGCAGCCTCGGCGCGACCCTGGTCACCGCCAACTCCGCCGAGTTCAAACGCGTCAAAGGCCTCAAAGTGCTCACCTGCAAATGACCGCCCGCCCCCCGTTTCAAACTTCAAATCCTAAAACCCCAATTCCCTCCCCTTCCGTCCCTTCGAAATTTCAAATTCTTAAATCCTAAATACCACCCATGCCCGCCCTCGCCAAAAAACCAGAAAACCACCTTAATAATTTATGATTTATAAAATCCCCAAATACTCGGATAAAGAGATCGCCGAAAGACTGAACCGAGTTCGTATTAAATTAAAAGATATTCACGGATTCAAAATTATAGCAAATATACCACACATCGGAGGGATCGAACTGCCGTTAGAAAACCCCACCTTGGAGCCTCGTTCCAAATTTATCTTCGACCTAAATTCTCAAGTTATTAATCAATTCAATGTTTTAGGTGAAAACGGACAAGACACTTTAGTAATATCGCGGAAAACAGATGAGGTCACGGATAACGCGACATATAGCCAAGGTTGGTCTAACAGCAACGAAGGCCGAGTTAGAGAGAGAGCAGCTCTTATACATGCCAATTTTCTATCAGCACTACAGTCTGAGCTTTCTACGATAGACGTCGTAGCAGCCGCTAAAGGAAGTGAAGATAGTGCATGGAACCGATACCGTGACGCCCAAACCGCTGTTATAAACAGTCTCCAACACGCAACAGAGACGCTCATAATAAAAGCAGCAGAAAGAAATACTGAACTCGACAAAGCCCGCGCTGAACGCTTCGACAAGCTAGAAATAACGCTACGCGAACAATCAGAACACGAAAGAAAAACACTTCAATCTACCTTTGAACAGAAGCACCAGCAGCTCACCGAACGAGAAAAGGCCATTGCTGATCGTGAAGCTAGTTTTAATACAAAGGAAGCCCGCTACGTCGCCCGCAAGAAGCAAGAAGAGCAGATAGACCAAGTTAAAAATTGGCTTAGCGACTGGCGACTTACGACAGGAACCACAGCTAAACGTCGGCCGATTTTTTGGGCTTATATTTCCGCTCTGATCATCACCGGCGGCCTGACCGCATATGCTACCTACCATAACTACCAGCTTCTCAAATCAGCAGATGATATCGCTAAGCTCGCGTGGTGGAACTGGGTAGCAATCACAACCAAGTCTTTCTTCCCGCTGGCTGCATTCACGACCTTTATGATCTATTTCATCCGCTGGTCGTCTAGCTGGGCCCGGCAACATGCCGATGAAGAGTTCCGCAATCGCACGCGTCTAATTGATATTGGACGATCTGGTTGGCTCCTAGAGGCCGTTCGTGATGCACAGGAAAACAAAAACGAGATACCGGTCGATCTACTCAAGGAGCTTTCGCGAAATCTCTTCTCAAATGCTGGCTCTAACGAAGCGGATATTCATCCGCAGGCCGTTTCCGATATGCTCCTCCAAGGTTTATCTTCGGTGCGTGTAAAGTCCGCCGACGGCTCGGAAGTTGAAGCCACACGGAACGGGAAAAAGAAGTGATTGGCTCCATCGCAAACATCGAAACCGAAACCCAAGGCGCGAAGCCTTGGCCGGTCGTCCGCCTTGGCGACGTTGCCAAAACCAGCAGCGGCGGCACCCCCAATCGCACGTCCCCGTCCTATTACGGCGGCGGCATTCCGTGGGTGAAATCTGGCGAACTCGGCGACTCCACCGTTTACGAGACTTCGGAAACCATTTCGGAAGAAGGTCTAAAAAACTCCTCTGCCAAGATATTTCCCAAGGGCACGCTCTGCGTGGCGCTATACGGCGCGACAGTGGGAAAACTCGGCATCTTGGGCATGGACGCCGCCACCAATCAGGCCGTTTGCGGCATTTTCCTACCGCCGCACATCGACACCCGTTTTGTCTATCGTTTCTTGGAGCACAAACGACGCGATTTGATCGATATGGCCAAAGGCGGTGCCCAGCCGAACATCAGCCAGGACATCATTCGTAATCTGGAAATCCCTCTTCCTCCCCTCCCCGAGCAGCGCCGGATCGTGGCGGAGATCGAGCAGCAATTCACGCGCTTGGACGCCGGAGTCGCCGCCTTACATCGCACGCAAGCCAACCTCAAACGCTACCGCGCCGCCGTCCTCAAAGCTGCCTGTGAAGGCCGCCTCGTCCCCACCGAAGCCGAACTCCCCCTCCAACGTGGTCTCCAGGGTTCGACTCCCACAGGTGACTTTGACTCACCTAGTCAAAGCAAGCTCTTGAGGGTCCACTATTCGCCCCCCTCATCGTCCACCAACTTTGAAACTGGCGAAGCTCTGCTTGCACGAGTTCTCAACGAACGTCGCAAAAGCTGGCATGGGCGCGGTTCATACAAAGAACCGACTGCCCTTGATTCAGAAAAACTCTTCAAACTGCCTGAAGGTTGGGCTTGGGCGACCCTTGATTCCCTAGCCGACGTAAAAGGCGGAATCACGAAAGATCAAAAACGCAAACACACCGTTCCTGCACGGTCGGTTCCGTATCTGCGGGTCGCTAACGTCCAACGTGGCTATATCGATCTGACAGAAGTGAAGGAAATCGTCGCGACAGAGGACGATATTCGTGAACTCACATTGAAACCGGGTGATATTCTATTTAATGAGGGTGGCGACAGGGACAAACTCGGACGTGGCTGGGTTTGGAATGGCGAGCTACCTGAATGTATTCATCAAAACCACGTCTTCCGCGCTCGCCTTTATATTACCGACCTGAGTTCCAAGCTGATTTCGTGGTATGCAAATACGTTTGGCCAGAAATTCTTCTTCGATGAAGGTAAGCACACGACAAACCTTGCATCAATTAGTATGACAAAGCTGAAAAGACTCCCGGTTCCGATTCCTCCTTCCACTGAAAAAACACGAATCGTAGCCGAGGTAGAACGCCGCTTGAGCGTGATTGATGAGTTGGAATCCGTCGTTAAAGCCAACCTCCAACGCTCAACCCGCCTCCGTCAATCCATTCTTCAGACTGCCCTCCAGCCCAGCATTAACATTTTATAAAAGCCAAACCACTAATGATGAAAAATAGAACGATAAAATCTCTGACCGATCTTCTCGAGGCGCTTAGAGAAGATTTAAAAGGTCATACCGAGCCAGTATGGTATCGTGGTCACGGTAAACATGACTGGAAGCTTGTGCCGGGTTTTCATAGACTCAAAAGGGCTGCGTCCGAAAACGATTTAATCAATAAGTTCAGGCAAAACGCTAACTTACTTGTTGAGCAATCACCTAGATCCGATTTCGACTGGCTATTTGTAATGCAGCATTATGGCGTGCCCACACGCCTTCTAGATTGGACTGAAAGCCCACTCGTTGGACTCTACTTTGCGGTTACTGAGCACCCGCGCGCTGATGGATCCTTATGGGTGCTAAAGCCGATTGATCTAAAGGGCAGTTTGAATAATTAAATTATTGACAATCAATTATTTGGCATGAAAATAGCTTAGAATAGCACATGGAAATTTATCAGCCCAGTTTCTTCGATGAATCCGACCGCCTTGCCAAGTTGACCAAGCTGAGGGATCC
>JAPLTN010000031.1 GCA_026398135.1 Verrucomicrobiota bacterium | reverse complement strand
GTCGGACTGTTTGGTGCGGCTGGGCGGCGGCACAGATGGTCCAAGCGGGCGGCTCGTCCGGGCGGAGGCCGACGGGCATGTGTTTTTGTTGTTCACCAACTTGCCGGAGGCTCCCGCCGAGACCATCTCGCTGATTTATCGCCACCGCTGGCGCGTGGAACTGTTTTTCAAGTGGCTGAAATGCATCCTTGGCTGCCGGCATTGGCTGGCCGAATCGCCGACCGGAGTGATGGTGCAGGTCTACTGCGCCCTGATCGCCTCGGTGCTGATCGTGCTTTGGACCGGTCGCAAACCGACCAAGCGCCAGTGGGAAGCCCTTCAGCTTTATTGGGTCGGCTGGGCCGAGGTCGGCGACCTGGAGCGCATCTTCGGCGAAAAAAAGAAGGCGTAATCCCTCACAGGAGTAAAACGGCCTGCCCGGCCGTATGCGCGCAGCCTGCCCATTTTCCGACGATGGGCTGCTTCCCTCTCTTGGATTTATGCTTTTGGGCGCATCAATTTGCCTCACGAACCCATCGCCCATCGATCAGCAGGTGCGCTGCCGAACACTAATGGTAGTGACTATAGTTTTGCTTAATATGCGCTAATCCCGCCCCGTCGGAACGCCGCCTCCTCCCCAGCATCAAGTAACCTATTAGGTTACTTGGCCACAAACCTGCCGCTTCCGCGATTCAACCTTAGGACGCCCGTGATACCCGAGTCGTAGGTTTTCACCGTACTCAGGACGCCCCCGCACCAGCCCGATCCGCTTACGCCTCCGGTTTCAGCGCCTTGCCTCCGTAATACGGCAGCAAGGTCTCGATATGACCCTGGATGATCGCCGAGATCGTGCCCGACGGAAGCGTGCCTTTGTGCAGCTCGAAAACCGCCACCAGCAAGGCCAGCTCGATGTCCACTTTCTTGGGGCTCACCGCCTTCATCTCGCGCAAGATTTCCAGCGCTTTCTTCTCGGCTTTTTTATAGTCGGCAAACTGCTGTTCGGCGGCGGCGGGATTCATCCCGTCTAGGCCTCCCGGCCCTTACCCCGAGGTCAAGGGCCGAGTGCACGCCCGACGGACTGACGTTTCTGGCCAGGGCGGTTCTTAGGCTACGGTCGCCCGGGCGGTCGTCTCTATTTTTCGTCCGCCGCAAACGGGCGCGCGTTACGAACAGGTTAATATCCACGCTCCGAAACTCCGTCCGCTTGACCGGAGCTTTGGGGGACGAGCACGGTGACGCTCATGCCCGTCGCCACCACGTCCCCTGTTGCGGACTATACAGTCAGTAGCTGGCGGCGCGGAGCGTCGCTCTACCTCGAACATCCCTTCATCAACGGAGCACGCTGGTTCCGCTACATGTCACGCCGCCTTTGGCCCGGGCGCGTCCTGCGTTTCACCGACGGCTCGGGTAACCGTTACCTTTCGATGAAGAACAACTTCACGTCGTTTGCCGTCGCCGTGCTTGGCGAACGTGATCCGAATGTGATGCGTTTCCTGCGCCGTTGGGTGCGCCCCGGTTTCGTCGCCTGCGACATCGGAGCCAACATCGGCACCTACACCGTGCCGCTCGCCCGTCTCGTCGGTCCCGCCGGGCATGTCATCTCCTTCGAGCCCAACCGCGCAACCTGCGCCTGCCTGCGACAAAACATCCGCCAAAACCGTCTGGCTAATGTTACTCTTCTCCGCGCCGCCGCAGGACCCGTAAGCGGCATGGCCGGCCTCATCGTCACCGCCGATAATCTCGGCGAAGTGCACCTCTCTCCCCCCGGCGGAGCCGAGACCGCCCGCGTTCGTGTCACCACGGTGGACGCCGAAGTCACCCGCCTCGGTTTGAAACACGTTAATTTCATTAAAATCGACGTCGAGGGCTTCGAGCTCGCGGCCCTCCGTGGCGCCACCGTCACCCTGAGCCAAAACGCGAATCTCATCGTGCAGACCGAAATCGTGCCCGCCCACTCGGCACGTTATGGTTTCGATGTAATGGACCTCGTAAACTTTTTCGCCGCGCTCGGCTGTCACCCGTTCACCTGTGACCCGCTCGGTCGTTTCCATCCGGTGGACACTGCCGCACCGGGGGCCGAAGCCGACTGGTTTTGGGCCCGCTCGGCTGACGTCTTTAACTGATCTCGCCCCTTAGCTTCGGGGCGGCTTCGTGGGGGTGTTGAATGACTCAGATGAGTCTGAGTTCTACTTTGCTAAACCTTGTTTAGAAGCTCCCGCCGCATGTGTGTTAAACCGTATTTTTGGCCGGGGACGCCCAAACACTACAAAAGAACCAGACCACCTTGCTCGCCAGAATGTATAGCGTTGGCCGTCCCCGGCCAATTTACGATGGCTTTCGCATCACTTTAACAAAGCAGTCTCAGGGTGCGCCGGGTTTGCGGTTGGCGTTGGCGAACTGGCCGAGTTGCACGCTCTGGGCGATAAAGGCGTAGGGTATCGTCACGTTCATGACCGCTTCGGCCTGGCGGGCGCTCACCGTCATCCGAACCGGTCCGCCGTCGGTGTAGGCTTTTTTAAGCGAGGCGATGCGCCCGCTCACATCGGGGTCGGCTAGGTTCAACTGAAGTCCGCTGCCGACCCTATCGACGATTTTGGCACCGGAGATCGTGGCGACGAGCACTTCCCCATCCTGGAAACTCGACGGCACGGCGTCGGCCAAGGGCTTCTGGGCGCGGAGCGCGGGAAGCTTTTTCCGCAAAGCCTCTTCGCCCATCGAATACACCAGACTGCCGTCCACCACGCCGTAGTATTGCAGCTGCGTCGTGGTCTGGCCCTTGAGCGACGAGGTGGTGGTGACGGAACCGAACGCGATGCCATCGATGGCAAGCGCGTTTTCCTTAAGCACCTGCTTGAGCTCGGGCATAGGAGCGTCGGGTGCCAGCACAGCCAGGGCGGAGAACAGGGCGTGGTTAAACTGCTTACCCAAAGCGATGCCATCCCGGTAAAGGGCGCTCACCGCGACCGGGGTAAACTCACCGGTCTGCACGCCAAAAAACTCCACCACCGGCGTTTTACCGGCCTCGGGCATGGTCATGTCGAGCGTGACCACCGCGCCGCCATCCGTCTGGGCGGCATAGGCGAGGTAGCTGGTCCCGGCTCGTTTAAGGCTTTCGGCGAAAGGCGGAAAATCCACCGCCGTCATCTTGTCCAGGAAGCCGCTCACGAACTCGGTTTGCCCGGTCATGTTTTGCCGAACGACCGCGTTCATCAGCGCATCGGCGGAAACAAACGGGGCCACCCGGGGCGTCGGTCCGGCGGGATAACGCGCGAGTTTGCCGAGGGCGCTGTCGGGAAGGAACTGGGCTCGGTATTCGAGCGCGATGCCTTGGTCGTTAAAATCCAGCGATGCGCCGCCGGAGTGGAGCTCGGCGAGGTAGCTCCACAAAATATCATGGTAGGCGGAGGCCGCCTTTTGCTCGGCGGGGTCGCGTGAAGCGAGCTGGGTTTGCAGCTTGGACCAGAGAACGGTTTTGAGTTCACCGAGCACAGCGGGCGTGGCCCGGCCCCAGGCGCGGAGCTCGGCGGTTTGCGGGCGGTTGATGTAGGCCAGCAGCGCCTCCGGGGCCTTGATCTGGGCGAAATCGGCGGCGTCTTTCGTGATCCAGGTCCACTCGCCGCGCACTTCCAGCACGAGGCCGCTTTTCACCAAGGCGGTGGCGATCTTGCCGTCGGGTTTAAGCTTGGCGAAGGCGACTGCCCTGGACGGCGTTTTCCCGGACACGGGCGCGGTGGATTCGAGCAGGGCGACGCCGATATTGGCATCCGGTGCAAACTCGGAGAACTCGGGATAACCGTAAGGCGTGAGCTGGGGCAGAACCATGCGCAACATGCCGGCCTCGGGCACCGCAGCCATGAGCTTGTCGAGGTCGCCCAGGATCAACTTCGGGTGGCGCAAAGAAACCACCGCTTGAACGCCCTCCAATTCGGTGAGCTGGCCGGTGAAGGGCAGCGGCGGGGTGGCCTGGGCCGTGGCCTTGGGTTTGCAGGCGGAGCCAAACAACAGGGCTATGCCGAGGGCGACACAGCCGAAACCTAGCAGGAGCGGGCGACGTGGGGTGATCATGAAAGAAGAAAAGGACGGAGGGCAAAAGCCCTCCGTCGAGAGGTGGGTTGGGATCGAAGCGGGCGAGGCTAATTCCCATTCGTTTTTAGTTTAACTGAATTGGCCGGGACGGCCAACCCTACACGAAATTGCTTTTCGGGGGTTTGTGCAGCGTTGGCCGTCCCCGGCCAAACTCAGGAATACCTCATCATCTGGAGGGCTAATTGGATTAACCCGCGAGGACTTCGGCGAGTTTGGCGGTGTTTTTGCCGCCGCCCATCGCGAGGTCGGGTTTGCCGCCGCCCTTGCCGTCGAGCTGGGCGGTGAGGGCCTGGATGATTTTGCCCGCATTCTTGCCCGCCTTGATCGCGGCCGGGCTGCACAGGGCGACCACGCTGGCCTTGTCGCCGATCACCGCGCCGAGCTGCACCACGCCTTCGCCGAGCTGGCCGAGCACTTGCGCGCCGAGATTGCGCAAGGCTTCGGCGCCGTCAGCCGTGACCACGGCGGACACGAAGGGCAGTCCATCGCGTTCGGCGGCGGCGGCGACGAGCTTGGCGGCCTGGGCGGCGGCGGCGGCTTGTTCAAGGGCGGCGAGTTTCTTGGCCTGCTCGGCTTTTTCGGAGAGCAGGCTGGCGAGGCGTTGTTCGAGCTGGCTGAGCGGCGCGCCGACTTTTTCGGCGAGGGCGTGCAAGCGGGCTTGTTCGCCGGCCACGTAATCGTAGGCGGCCTGACCGCAGACGGCTTCGAGGCGGCGGGTGCCGGCCGCGACCGCGCCTTCGGAGACGATCTTGAAGAGGCCGATTTCGCCCGTGGTGTTGGTGTGCGTGCCGCCGCAGAGTTCGCGGGAGTAGCCGCCGATATCGACCACGCGCACACGTTTGCCGTATTTCTCGCCGAAGAAGGCGAGCGTGCCCTTGGGCTTGGCGTCGAAGTCGGTCTCGTAGCCTTTGACCTCGGCGTTATCAAGGATGCGCCAGTTGACGATGTGTTCGATCTCGCGGAGCTGGGCCGGGGTGACGGCCTCGAAGTGGGCAAAGTCGAAACGCATGCGGTCGGGGGCGTTGAGCGAACCGGCCTGGCGCACGTGAGTGCCGAGCACGCGGCGCAGCGCGAAGTGCAGCAGATGCGTGGCGGTGTGGTGGCGCTGGATGGCGCGGCGGTGGATCATGTTCACCCCGGCCTCGACCACGGTGCCGACGAGCGAATCGAGGTAGGCGGCGGTGATCGGCGAGGAGCCGCGCGGGGCGGTGGGGAGGAGGCGGCCTTCGAGATTGGAGACGTGGTGCAGGTGGCGTCCGGCCTTGTCCTTGATGGTGTCGCCGATCTGAACCGCCTGGCCCTTGGCGAGCAGCACGCCGCAGTCGCCCAGTTGTCCGCCCATTTCGGCGTAGAACGGGGTCTCGTTGAATACGAGGTAGGTGTCGTCGCCCGAGCGCACGATGTCGGTGACGGTGACGGCGTAGGACTGGGATTTGTCGATCACGTAGCCGATGAACGGCGTGGGCTTGGCCTCGGCGGCCTCCGCACCCTCGGTGGCGGCGACGACGATTTCCTTCTTGGTGGAGGCGCGGCCGCGGTTGCGCTGCTGCTCCATCAAGACCTCGAACTCGGCGGTGTCCACGGTGAGCCCGCGCTCGGTGGCGAGCAGCTGGGTCATGTCGAGGGGGAAGCCGTAGGTGTCGTAGAGTTCGAAGGCGAGGGAGCCGGGAATGACTGCTGCGCCAGCGGCGGCCTTAACAAAGATCGCGAGTCCGCGATCCAGCGTCCGCCCGAAGCTCTCTTCCTCGCTCTTGATCACGCGGCGGACGATGTCCTGGCGCTCGACCAGCTCGGGGAACACCGCGCCGAGGCTCTCGACCACGGGGGCGACGAGTTGCTCGAAGAAGCCGGTTTTGAGGCCAAGCTTGGTGCCGTAGAGAATGCCGCGGCGCAGGATGCGGCGGATAACGTAGTTGCGGCCTTCGTTGCCGGGCATGATGCCGTCGGCGATGGCACAGCTGATGGTGCGGGCGTGGTCGGCCAGCACGCGGAAGGCGATGTCGGTGTTTTCCTGCTCGGTAAGGCCTTCGCGCTTGGTCGGCACGGTGCCGCCGTAGGTCTTGCCCGAGAGCTGGGTGACCTTGGCAAACAGGGGCGCGAAGACGTCGGCGTTGTAGTTGGAGGGCTCGGGGGTGAAGTCGGTAAAGCCCTTGGTCGTGGCGTGGATGCCGGCGACGCGTTCAAAGCCCATGCCGGTATCGACGTGTTTGGCGGCGAGCGGGGAGAAGGTGCCGTCGGCGTTGGCGTTGAACTGGATGAAAACGTGGTTCCAGATTTCGATGCAGCGGGGCGAGGAAGCGTTCACGCCTTTGCGACCTTCGACTTCGTCGTCGGAGGGGAGCAGGTTGAAATGGATTTCGGAGCAGGGGCCGCAGGGGCCGGTGTCGCCCATCTGCCAGAAGTTATCCTTGCGGTTGCCGTGCACGATGTGGAGGGCGGGGTCGAGGCCCTCGGCCTGGAAGAGTTCGGTCCAGATGGCGTTGGCCTCGTGATCGAATTCGGAGGGATCGCCGGGCTTGGGCGCGTAAACCGTGGCGTAGAGGCGCTTGGCGGGAATGCCCCAGACCTTGGTGAGCAGGTGCCAGCCCCAGGTGAGCGACTCCTTCTTGAAGTAATCACCGAAGGACCAGTTGCCCAGCATCTCGAAGAGAGTGTGGTGGTAGGTGTCGTAACCCACGTCTTCGAGGTCGTTGTGTTTACCGCCGGCGCGAATGCACTTCTGGGTGTCGGCGGCGCGGGTGTTGGACGCGGGGCGGGCACCGGCCCATTTGGAGACGTCGGCCTGTTTATCGCCTAGAAATATGGGCACGAACTGGTTCATGCCGGCGTTGGTGAAGAGCAGTCCGGGCGAGTCGGGCAGGAGCGACGACGAGGGCACGATCGTGTGCTGCTGGGCGTGGAAAAAATCGAGGAAGGACTGGCGGATCTGCGCGGAGGTCATGGGCCGGAAAAGGACGGAAAACAGGGAGCGGGTGAGTGGACGCCTGCGGAAACCGACACCGGTTTCCGCAGGCGAAAAACGACGGAGGCGTTAGATGCGGGCGATGATGGCGTCGGCCATGGCCTGGGTGCCGACAGCGGGTTTGCCGAAGGCGATGTCGCCGGTGCGCACGCCGTCGGTGGCGACGGCGAGGCGCACGGCGGCCTCGATCTTGTCGGCCACGGCGTCGAGGCCGAAGCTGTAGCGCAGCATCATGGCGGCGGAGAGGATCTGGGCGCAGGGGTTGGCGATGCCCTTGCCGGCGATGTCGGGGGCGGTGCCGCCGGCGGGCTCAAACAAGCCGAAGGGCAGGCCGAGGGAGTTTTTGCCCGTGCCGAGCGAGGCGGATGACAACATGCCGAGGGAGCCGCAGATGACGGCCATCTCGTCGGAAAGGATGTCGCCAAACATGTTTTCGGTGAAGAGCACGTCGAACTGGTTGGGGTCGCGGGCGAGCTGCATGGCGGCGTTGTCCACGTACATGTGGCTCAGGGCGATTTCGGGGTGGTGCTTGGCGAAGTAGGCGGTGACGACCCGGCGCCAGAGCACGGAGGTTTCGAGCACGTTGGCCTTGTCCACCGAGCAGACCTTTTTGCCGCGCGCCTTGGCGGTGACGGCGGCGACCTCGGCGATGCGCTCGATCTCGGAGGTTTTGTAAACCATCGTGTCGATGGCCTGCTCCTCGCCGTTTTCCAGCTTGGTGGTGGTCTTGGGCTGGCCGAAGTAGATGCCGCCGGTCAGCTCGCGAATGCAGACGATGTCGATGCCGTTGGGGATGCGGGCGGTTTTGAGCGGGGAGGCGTCGGTGAGGTCGGAGTAGAGCAGGCCGGGGCGGATGTTGGCGAAGAGGTTGAAGGCCTTGCGCAGCGGCAGCAGGGCGGCGCGCTCGGGCTGCTCCTTGGGCGGGAGTTTCTCCCACTTCGGGCCGCCGACCGAGCCGAAGAGAATGGCGTCGGCCTGCTGGCAGAGCGCGAGGGTCGAGTCGGGCAGGGCTTTGCCGTGGTTGTCGATGCCGGCGCCGCCGACGTCGGCGTGCTGGTAATCGAGGGTCAGACCCTCCTTCTTGGCGACGTGGGCGAGGACGCGGAGCGCCTCGGACATGACTTCGGGGCCGATGTAGTCACCGGGCAGGACGGCAAATTTGAGGGTGGGCATGGGAGAGTTGAAAGGAAGACCTTGGCGGGGCGCGGGGCCGGGTGGCAAGGCGGCTTTGGACGGGAATGCGACCTGGCAGCTCGTATTCACGAAAGCGCAAAACGCCGAACCCGAATTGCCACGAAAACCACGAAGTATCCTGATTCTACTTTGTTATAAACGAGAATTGGCCGCAAAAAGCCGCAGAAGTCGCAAAAAATGAGGGCTTGGTTTTGAGCCTTTTGAGTCTTTTTGCGGCCATTCTCCGTGGGCTACCCCCGAAGCTTGGGAGAAAAAGGTTTGGCCGGGAGCGGGCTTATGCGTCAGGCCAACGGGCGCCATGACCTTGCGCGAAACCGAATACGTTACCCTCTCCACCAACGCCGGGCCGATGCGCGCGGCGGTTTTTGCCCCGGCCGCGAAGGGACGCTGGCCGGGCGTGGTCTTGTTTTCGGAGATTTTCCAGATCACGGCACCGATCCGGCGCACGGCGGCGTTTCTGGCCGGGCACGGGTTCCGCGTCTTGGTGCCCGAGGTTTACCACGAGTTTTTGGACGCCGGCACGGTGCTGGGCTACGATAAGGCGGGGGCCGACGAAGGTAACCGGTTAAAATACGCCAAGCCCCTCGCCAGCTACGATGCGGATGCGGCGGCGGCACTGGACTGGCTGCGCGGCCACCCCGAGGGCAACGGTCGCGCGGGGGCCTTCGGCGTGTGTCTGGGCGGGCATCTGGCCCTGCGGGCGGCCTTGAAACCGGAGTGTTCCGGCGCGGTGTGTTTCTACGCCACGGATGTGCACGGCGGCACCCTCGGAGCGGGCAAAAAAGACGATTCGTTGGCTCGCCTGGGCGACATCCGGGGCGAGACGATGTTTGTCTGGGGCCGCCAGGATCCGCATGTCCCGGTGGAAGGGCGGGCCAAGATCCATGCCGCGCTCGATGCGGCGGGCGTGAATTTCACCTGGCACGAAGTAAACGCCGCCCACGCGTTCCTGCGCGACGAAGGCCTGCGCTACGACGCCGAGCTGGCCCACCAGTTTCTCGCGCTGGCGGTGGCGAGTCTGCGGCGCAGCCTGGCCGGATAAACGCCGGGGACGGACGTTTAACCACTGATCATCACTAATCCGCACCAATCCCAATTCGCGATCTAGTTGAGGCTGCAGCCGAAAATTGGCCGGGGACGGCCAACGCTGCACAAAACATTCGATGTAGGCTTGGCCGTCCCCGGCGAATTCAGCTCATTTTGAACGCGAATAAAAATAATCCCGGACATATCAATCCGGGCACCAAATTAGTGACCATGAGTGGACATGAGTGGTTAAAAACTCAGATAGGTTTTCGGCCGATTTTTTAAAAAACTCCGATCTATTTGGCCACGAGAAACACGAAGGTCTAAGCGCGGCAGTAGCGCTTCAGGCGCCTATAGGCGCGCGGGGGAGCTTCCTTCGTCGTGAGTAACCTTTGTGCTTTTCGTGGCAATCCGGGTTCGGCGCTTTGCACTTTCCGGGATACTCTCTAGCAAGATAAGTCGAGGACACAGATGGATGCTTGCGCGCCGGGGGCGGGCAAGGGCAGGGTGCGCGTTTCCCTTTTTGACCATGAGCCCAGTTCGCGTCCGCTTCGCCCCCAGTCCCACCGGTTTCTTCCACATCGGAAGCGCCCGCACCGCCTTGTTTAACTGGCTCTACGCCCGCCACACCGGAGGCACCTTCATCCTGCGCATCGAGGACACCGACACCGCGCGCAATTCGGAGGAGTTCCTCAACGTCATTTACGACTCGCTCAAGTGGCTCGGCCTCACCTGGGACGAAGGTCCGGGCGCGGGTGGCGATTTCGGCCCCTATCGCCAGAGCGAGCGCGCCCACATTTACCGCGAATACTTGGAAAAACTGAAAGCCGCCGGCCGCACCTACGAAAAGGATGGCGCGACCTGGTTCAAACTCCTCGGCGACCGCCACGAGGTTTACGACGAGCACCGCCAGAAGACGGTGACCAAGGTGAAAACCGCCCCGATGGTGATCGAAGACGCCATTCGCGGACGGGTGGAGCGCATCGAGGACGAGGACTTCGTGATCGTGCGCTCGGACGGCAACCCGGTTTTCCACCTCGTAAACGTGGTGGACGACATCGCCATGCAAATCACCCACGTGATTCGCGGCGAGGACCACTTGTCCAACTCCAGCAAACACGTGGCGCTGTTCGAGGCCTTCGGAGTGAAGCCGCCGATCTTCGCACACATCCCGCTCATCCTGAAACAGAACGGCCCGGGCAAGATGTCCAAACGCGACCAGGGCGCGCTGATCGAAGAGTATCAAAAACGCGGTTACCTCCCCGAAGCCTTGGTGAATTTCATCTGCCTGCTCGGCTGGAACCCCGGCGGCGACCGCGAGAAACTGCCGATCGCGGAAATCGTCAGCCTCTTCGATCTGCCCGCCGTCAACCAGAGCAACGCCCGCTTCGACGACAAGAAGATGGCGCACATGAACATGCTCTACCTGCTCGCGCTGCCGCCGGCGGAATTCACCGCCAGGGCGCGGGTCTATTTCGCGGCGCAAAACGTGAGCACCGGCGACGTCTCCGAGGAGTATTTCGCGGCGGTGATGGCGCTGGCCCAGCCCAAGATCAAAGGCTTCGAGGAACTGCCCGCCTACACCGCCTATTTCTGGAATGAGACCTACCCGACCGACGAAAAAGCCAAGGCCAAGGCCTTGGGCAAAGGTGAGCCGAAAGCACGTCTGGCCGAGCTGGCCGGGCGCTTGCTGACGGCGGATTTCACCAGCGACGCGAGCGTCGAGGCGGCGATCAAGGCCCTGGCGGAGGAACGCGGGCTGGGCTTCGGTGATTACCAAGGCGTGGCGCGCATCGCCACGACCGGGCTGAGTGCGGGGCCAAGCATCACGAGTTTGTTCCGCTTGCTTGGGCGGGAAAGGGTGATCGCCCGCCTGGAGCGCTTCGCGGCCACGCTGATGTAGCACCGGTCGATGACCGGTGCCTGGAGTTTGATAAAACCGGTCACCGACCGGTCCTACACCAAGTCGGTAGTCCATGTAGGGCGACCCCGCCCTACATTTTGGTTCATCCTAAACTTCCCTCAGTAAAAAGCCCCGGCCGTTTTGGCCGGGGCTTTTTTAGCAGGACCGATAACGTGTCCGCCCGGGATTATTTCACCGCCAAGGCCGGTAGGCTCCAGATCTCCTTGGCGTATTCGTGAATGGTGCGGTCGCTGGAGAACTTGCCGACGCGGGCGGTGTTGAGCACGGCCATCTTGGCCCAGCGCGCTTTATCACGATAAGCGAGGTCCACTTTTTCGTGGGCCTGCACGTAGCCGCGATAATCGGCGAGGCACTTGTAGGGATCGCCGCCGCCGGTGAGGCTGTGGTGCAGCGGACCAAAGGCATGATGCTCGCCTGGAGTGAAGTAATCGCTGCCGATCCAGTCGATGACCGCGCGCAGCTCTTCGTCCTGGTGGTAATAATCCCAGGGGCTGTAACCCTTGGCGTCGAGGGCCTCGACCTCGGGTACGGTGAGACCGAAGATGAAGATGTTGTCGCCGCCGACTTCCTCGCCGATTTCGACGTTGGCGCCATCCAGCGTGCCGATGGTCAGCGCGCCGTTGAGGGCTAGCTTCATGTTACCGGTGCCGGACGCCTCCTTGCCGGCGGTCGAGATCTGTTCGGAAAGATCGGCGGCGGGAATGATCTTTTCCGCGAGCGAGACGCGGTAGTTGGGCAGGAAGGCGACCTTCAACTTGCCTCCGATGCGGGCGTCTTCGTTGATGCGTTTGCCGATGACGTTGATGGCGCGGATGATGTTTTTCGCGAGGTCGTAGCCGGGCGCGGCCTTGGCGGCGAAGACGAAGACGCGGGGCACGATGTCGAGCGCCGGGTTTTGGAGCAGGCGGCGATAGAGCGTGAGGATGTGCAGCAGGTTGAGGTGCTGGCGCTTGTACTCGTGAAGTCGCTTGATCTGCACGTCGAAGAGCGCATCGGGCGAAACGATAATCCCGCACTCGCGCTCGATTACACCGGCCAGCGCGACCTTGTTGGCGCGCTTGACCGCCATGAAGCGTTGCTGGAACTCCGGGTTCGTCGCCGAACTTTCCAAGCCGCGCAACTGGTCGAGATCCCGGGCCCAGTTGCCGTGACCGAGGGTCTCGTTGATCAGGGCGGCAAGCGCGGGATTGCAATCGAGCAACCAGCGACGCGGCGTGATGCCGTTGGTCTTGTTCTGGAATTTGCCCGGATACAGGGAGTCGAACTCGGGGAAGAGGTCTTTCTTGAGCAATTGCGTATGCAGGGCGGCAACGCCGTTGACCGCGTGGGAACCCACCACGGAAAGATTGGCCATGCGGAAGGACTTGGAGCCGCCTTCGTCCACCAGGGAGCAGATGCGTTTCTTTTCGTTATCGCCGGGCCACTTGGCCTCGACCGTTTCCATTAGGCGGCGGTTGATTTCAAAAATGATCTGGGCGTGGCGCGGGAGCACCTTGGTGAAAAGGGGCAGGCTCCATTTTTCCAAGGCCTCGGGGAGGAGCGTATGGTTCGTGTAGCCGAAGGTTTTCGTAATTATGGCCCAGGCCTCGTCCCAACCGAGTTGTTGTTCGTCGGTCAAGATGCGCATGAGCTCGGCGACGGCGACGGCCGGATGGGTGTCGTTGAGCTGGACGGCGATCTTGTCGGCGAAGTTATTCCAAGAATTGCCGGCGATGCGGAAGTGACGGCGGATGATGTCGCGCATCGAGCAGGCGACGAAGAAATACTGCTGGATCAGGCGGAGCTCTTTGCCGTTCTCGGTCTTGTCGTTCGGGTAAAGCACCTTGGAGACGGTCTCGCCGATGGCCTTTTCGCGCACCGCCTCGACATAGCCGCCGGAGTTGAAGGCGGTGAGATCGAACTCCTCCGAAGAACGCGATGCCCAGAGGCGCAGGAAGTTAACCGTCTTGGTGCCGTAGCCGGCGATGGGAATGTCGTAGGGCACGCCCAGGATTTTCTTGGTATCCACCCAGCGCGGACGATAGCCCCCGCAATCGTCGAAAATGTTTTCCACCCGACCATAAAGCTGGACCTCTTGGGTGTATTCGGCCCGGACGAGTTCCCAGGGTGTGCCGAAAATCATCCAGTTATCCGGGTGCTCGACTTGGTTTCCATTGATGAACTGCTGCTTGAAAAGACCAAACTCGTAGTGAATGCCGTAGCCGATGGCAGGGTAATCCAAGGTGGCCAGAGAATCCAGGAAACAGGCGGCGAGACGACCCAGACCGCCATTGCCCAGGCCCATATCGATCTCAACCTCGCGGAGTTCTTCGAGGTCGATGCCCTGCTCGGCCAGCGCGGCACGGGCGACCTCCACGAGGTGGGTGTTTTGCAGGTTGTTTTCCGTCAAACGCCCCATGAGATACTCAAGGGAAAGATAATAAAGGCGGCGCGCGTTCTGGTTGTTATGCGCAGCCTGCGTTTCGATCAAGCGAGCGAGGATTTGCTCGCGCACCGCCGAAGCGGTGGCCAGCCACCAGTCGCGCAAGGATGCGCTGCCCGCATCACGACCTTGGGTATAGGTGAGGTTGCGCAAAATCGCGGCCTTGAACTGGGCGACGTCAATTGGCGGAACTGCGGCTGGAACGGCGGCGACCTTGGCGGAAGCGGTGGATTTACGGGAGCGAGGAGCGGAAGCGGAAGACATGTGGTGTAAAAGCGTTGGCTAAGGCAAAACCCGAAGACGCCCCACCCTGCCACGCTCGCGGGCGGGTTCACGCTCTTTTTTAAGATATTTGCATCCCAACGGCAGGGCACCGAAGCCGGTCCTTTTGCGGCTCAACTTGAAAAAAGTTCATTTCAGACTTTGTCGCTGCGGAACTTTTTTCAGCCGGAATTTTCAAACCGGCCTCACTTCCCTCTTTTCCCCCTGTTTTCCCCCTATGATCGAAGTCAAAGGCTTGGTTAAAACCTATGGTGACAAGCGCGCCGTGGACGGCGTGAGCTTCACCGTGCGTGCAGGCGACATCCTCGGTTTCCTCGGACCCAACGGTGCCGGCAAATCCACCACCATGAAGATGATCACCGGCTACCTGCGGCCCGACGCCGGCACCGCCACCGTGGCCGGCATCGACGTGACGGCGGACCCCGTGGCGGTAAAATCCCGCCTCGGCTACCTGCCGGAAAGCGCGCCCGCCTACGGAGAAATGACCGTGGTGGAGTTCCTCGACTTCATCGCCGAGGTGCGCGGCTACCGGAAAAAGGCTGAGCGCAGGGAACGCGTGGACCGCGCCATCGCCCGCACCCACCTGGAACCCGTCCGGCGGCAAGCCATCGAAACCCTCTCCAAAGGCTACAAACAACGTGTCGGCTTCGCCCAGGCCCTGCTCCATGAGCCGCCCTGCCTCGTGCTCGACGAGCCCACCGACGGCCTCGACCCCAACCAGAAAAACGAGGTTCGCGCCTTGATCAAAACCATGGCCGCCGACCGCGCCGTCATCCTCTCCACCCACATCCTGGAGGAAGTGGAGGCCATCTGCACCCGCATCATCCTCATCTCCCAGGGCAAGGTCGTGGTGGATGAAACCCCCGACGCCTTCCGCGCCCGCAAACCCGGCGCGCGGCTCGACGAAATCTTCCGCGACCTGACGCGAGGCGACGCCTGAATCCACCGCCCGCCTGATTCGCCACAACCCTATCACCGCTCTCCCCTGCCATGTCCCAACTCTGTCCCGTCTTTAAACGTGAATTCCTGGGCTATTTCCGCTCCCCGGTGGCCTACGTTTTCCTGATCGTATTCCTCGTGGCCTCGGTCGGCCTCGCCTTCTTCGTGGGCGGCCTGTTCAAGGCCAACCAGGCGTCCCTGCAGAGCTTCTTCGTTTTTCACCCCTGGCTCTACCTGTTCCTCATCCCCGCCGTCGGCATGCGACTCTGGGCCGAGGAACGCCGCGGCGGCACCATCGAGCTGCTCTTTACCCTGCCTATCACCACCCTCGACGCCGTGCTGGGCAAGTTTCTCGCCGCCTGGGCCTTTCTCGCCCTTGGACTCGTCCTGACCTTCCCGCTCGCCCTGACCATCGGCTGGCTGGGCGATCCCGACTGGGGCACGGTGCTCGCCGGTTATCTCGGCAGCGCCCTTATGGCCGGCGCCTACCTCGCGGTGTGCTCCCTGCTCTCCGCACTCACCAAAAACCAAGTCATCGCCTTCGTGCTGGGCGTGGTCCACTGCCTCGTCCTCGTGTTCCTGGGCTGGAGTGTGTTCAACGGCCTGCTCTCCGGCTTCCTCCCCGTGGCGGCGGTCGATTTCATCGCCAACCTCGGCTTCATCCCGCACTTCGACGCCTTGACCAAGGGCATCATCGATCCCCGCGATCTGGCCTATTTCGGCTCCCTCATCGCCCTCGCCCTGACCCTGAACGTCGTCGTCCTCGAACGTTAACCCGCCCCCGATTTCCCACGTCCCGGCCCCTACGCTAATCCGCCATGAAACCCGGTCTTCGCAAAACCCTCGCCGTTGTCCTGCTCGCCGCAGTCCTGCTCATGATCAACTTTATCGCCGCGCGCGTCCCGGTGCGGGGCGACCTCACCGCCGGGCAGATCTACACCCTGTCGGCCGGCACTCGCGCCCTGCTCTCCAAAATCGAGGAACCCGTCACCCTGCAACTCTACGCCAGCCGCGACGCCTCCGGCCTGCCCACCCAGTTCAAAAACTACGCCGACCGCGTGGAGGAAATGCTCCGCGCCTACGTGCGCGCCTCCGGCGGCAAGCTCTCGCTTGAGGTCATCTCGCCCGCCCCCGACACCCCCGAGGAGGAACGCGCCCAGGCCTCCGGGCTTCAGGCCCAGCAAATCCCGCTTACCGGCGAACCCTTTTACCTCGGCCTCGTCGTCACCCAGGCCGACCAGCAAAAAGCCATCCCCACCTTCAGCGCCCAGCGGGAGGAGTTTCTCGAATACGACCTCTCCTCGCTCCTCCATTCCGTGCAGCAGTTGAACAAGCCCAAACTCGGGCTGCTCACCAAACTCCCCTTGTCCGCCCCGCCCTTCAACCCGATGATGATGGGCCAGCGCACTCCGCCGCGCGGCCAGATCGTGCACGACGAGTGGGCCCGCGCCTTCCAGATCGTACCTATCCAGCCCGGCTTCACTTCGCTGCCCGCCGACCTCGCCGCCCTCGCCGTGCTTCACCCCACCGGCCTGACCCCCGCGCAGGAATACGCGCTCGATCAGTTCATCCTCTCCGGCAAACCCGTCCTGCTCGCCGTCGATCCGTCCTCCACCTGGTTCAAGCGCCAGGGCGGCCAGCAAGCCATGTACGGCGGCGGCAGCCCCGACACCGCCAGCGACCTGCCCCGCCTGCTCAAAGCCTACGGTATCAGCTACGACCCTCAACAAGTCGTGGGCGACTCCCGCCTCGCCACCCCGATCGGCCTGGGCAACGGCCAGGTCTCCCGCATGCCCGTCTGGCTCTCGCTCACCGCCGCCAATCTCAACGCCAGCTCCCCCGCCACCGCCCAGCTCAACAGCCTCCTTCTCGCCGAGCCCGGCAGCTTCACGATCGACGCCCGGACCGATCGCGAAATCACGCCTCTACTCGAAACCAGCGCAGTCGCCGGTTCCGTGCCCGGCTTCACCCTGCAATTCGCCCAGCCCGACGAGGTCGCCCGCAGCCTCCAACCCGGCACGGCCAAAAAAACCCTCGCCGCCATCGTGCGCGGCCCCCTCGCCACCGCCTTCCCCGAAGGCCAACCCGCCGATCCCGCCGGCGCGGATAAAACCTCCGCTCCCGCTTCCGCCGCAGGTTTGAAAACCGGCGCCGCCACCCTGCTGCTCATCGCCGACACCGACTGGCTGCTCGATGATTTCTCGGTGCGCCGCGTGCCCGTCTTCGGCCAGGAAATGGTCGAGCCGCTCAACGACAACCTCGCCTTCGCCGCCAACGCGGTCGAGTTCCTCGCCGGTTCGCCCGACCTCATCGCCCTGCGCGGCAAACGCTCCGCCCAGCGCCCTTTCGAGGTCGTCGCCCGCATGGAGGCCGACGCCCAGGCCAGGTATAACGACCAGCTGGCCGGACTCGAAACCCGCCTCTCGGAAATCCAGGGAAAAATCTCCGCCCTGCAGGGCAAATCCCCCGACGGCGGCCGCCTCGTCGCCACCCCCGAGGTCCTGAAAACCATCGAGGAATTCCAGGCCAAGGAACTCGAAATGCGCCGCGAACGACGCGACATCCGCCGTGCCCTGCGCGAAGGCATCGACGCCCTCGAAACCCGCCTTCTCCTCCTTAACCTCCTCGCCACCCCCACCCTGCTCGGCGTCTTCGGCCTCTGGTTCGCCCGCCACCGTAAAAAAGCCGCGTAAATCCCGTTCCCCAGTCCGACCTCCGCCTTTCCGCCTTTCAAAATTTCAGAATTTCAAATTTTCCGCCTTTTCCGTCCTCTCCCCATGCGTCTCCGCCCCCTCTTCCTCACCCTCGCGATCCTCGCTCCCGTGGCCGCCGGCGTTTGGTGGCTGCAACGCCCGCAAGCCCAGCCCGCCACCCTCGACCCCCGCGTCGGCCGGCGCGTCGCCGATCCCGCCACCCTCGCCTCCGCCGCCCGCATCGAGCTCAAAGCCGACAACCGCACCCTCGGCTTCACCCGCTCCACCGAGGGCCGCTGGACCCTCGAAGGCACGCCCGCCCTTCCCGCCGACCTCTCCCGTCTCGGCCGGCTCAGCTCCGACCTGCTCACGCCCAAGATCGAACGCTTCGTCACCGCCAACCCGTCCCGCCTCGCCTCCCTCGAACTCGACCAGACCCGGATCAGCTATTTCGACGCCGGCGGCAAACCCCTGCTCGCCCTCGACCTGGGCAAAAACGCCGATCAACCTCAACCTCGACGCATCGCCCGAATCCTGGCGCGACACCGCCCTGGTCGCCGGCCTCAAATCCGCCGACATCGCCTCCCTCACCCTCCAGTTTCCCGATACGCCCGATCGCCTCACCTTCTCCCGCCCCGCCGCCGACAAACCCTGGACCAGCCCGGCCACCCTCAACCTCAACCTCGACGCATCGCCCGAATCCTGGCGCGACACCGCCCTGGTCGCCGGCCTCAAATCCGCCGACATCGCCTCCCTCACCCTCCAGTTTCCCGATACGCCCGATCGCCTCACCTTCTCCCGCCCCGCCGCCGCCCCCCCCCGCCCCCGCCCCGCCCCCCCCCCCGCCCAAGGAAGCCGAAACCGCCCCGCCGCCCCCGCCGCCCGCCCCGCCTCGTCCCGTTTATGTCGAGCTCACCGACTCGCAACCCGACGCCCTCCTGGTCGCCGCCGCCCGCACCCACGCCTTCGAGATCGCCGAATGGATTTTCAACGGTCTGCCCGGTAAATCGACCGACGCCTTCGAGCCCGTCCCCGCCCCTCCGGCGCCGGCCCCCGCCCCCGTCACGGTGACCACTCCGCCGCCCGCCGCGCCCGCGCCTTGATTCCAATTCGCGGTCGAAATGAGCCT
>JAPLTN010000045.1 GCA_026398135.1 Verrucomicrobiota bacterium | reverse complement strand
GACGGAACGTCTCCCCTTCTTCGAAGCCCTCGCCGACCTCGTGCGCGGCGGCCTTTCCGCCGGCGAAGCCGTGCGTCTGCTCTCCCTCCGCGTCCAGCAACCCCGTCTCCGCTCCCTTTGCGCCGCGCTCTGGACCGACCTCAGCGAAGGCCAGACCCTCTCCGCCGCCTTTGCCCGCCACCCCGCCGTGTTCGACGGCCAGACCGTCAACCTCATCGCCGCCGGCGAAGCCACCGGCAACCTGCGCGACGTCCTCGAACGCCTCATCACCCACTTCACCGACCAAAAGGAGCTGCGCGCCAAACTCGCCTCCGCCATGGCGTATCCCATCTTCGTCTGCCTGCTGGCCGGGGGCGTTATCCTGTTTTTCCTCTTCTTCCTCCTGCCCCGCCTGCGCGGCCTGCTCACCTCCCTTGGCGGCGACTTGCCCTGGGCGACCAAACTCTTGGTCAACGGCTCCGAGTTTCTCATCCGCTACGGCCTGTTTGGCCTCATCGCCGCCGTGGTCGGCGCGCTCGCCTTCTGGCAATGGCGGCGCACCCCGGCCGGCCGCCTCGGCTCCGACGAACTCGCCCTGCGCCTGCCCCTGATCAGCGGCTACGCCATCCGTGCCACCGTGCTCAACTTCGCCCACACCCTCGCCGTGCTGCTCGAAAACGGCATCACCACCGCCGAGGCCCTCCGCCTCGCCGAACGCACCATCGACAACGAAGCCCTGCGCGCCCGCCTGCGCGACGCCACCGACCGCGTGCTCGAAGGCGAAGCGCTCTCCACCGCGCTGGGTCGTACCGGCATCTTTGCCCCTCTCCTGCTCGACCGCCTCTCCGTTTCGGAGCAAACCGGCAGCCTCGCCCCCGGCCTGCGCGACATCGCCCGCACCTGCCGCAACGAACTCGATCGCTGGTTAAACACCTTCACCGCAGGCATCTCCACCGGCGTGCTCGTCTTCGCTTTTAGTTTTGTAGGTTTCATCGCCTACGCCATCGTCAGCGCCGTCTTCCAAGTCAGCGCCAGCTTCCGCTTCTGAGCCCGCCCCGCAGCAAGTCCTCCTAAGCTAACCACCCCGCTTTAGGGTGTGTCGGGGAAAGATCTCGGCCCAGCGTGAGCGATGGGCCGAGATCTTAACCAGACACACCCCAGACCAATCACCCGTAGCGCTTGGACTAAATAGTCTTCAGGTCAGGGGAGAATTCGCGTCCCGCGTGTGCTGTTCGGCGTCCCGCCAAACAGTCTGGAACGCAAGATGGACTGCGCCCTTGAGGTTGCCCCGAATCACGGACACGAGTTGGCTTCAGGCTTGGGGGCGTTGAGAACAGAAAAAAATGTATCCACGTAACACCCCGACCCCATTTTCAACGTCGACCCCATTTTCAACGTCACCCCATTTTCAACGTCCATTACACGCAATTCAGACCTTTTAACGCAAAGACGCCAAGGCGCAGAGCATGTGATAACTCATTCGGAGTAAATGCGTTCTCTACGGCTCTGCGCCTTTGGGGGTGTCACACAAATTGATGTCAGCACCGGTGGTGACACAGGCATTCTTGCCTGTGGGTTTGTCGCGAAGCCCGGCAACCTGAGCACAGACAGGAATGTCTGTGTCACTTCGGCGGCTATGCTGACATCACTTTGTGTTACACCCGCGCCTTTGCGTTAAAGACTCGGTTTGATCAAGGCCTCTGAAATGAACTCGATCCCTCACCACGTTGCGTGCCGTAAATTTATATAATTTTTACATAAATATTTGGGTCCGCCGACACACACTCACTTTATCTCTTTTTTAGGGATCACGCCATTATCTTTTTTGCTCCTGTTGGTGAAGAAATCCCAGACGATGTCGGTGGTGTTGATATCGCTGCTCAACGTTTCTGGAGGTACCGGAGAAGGCCCAAAATAAGTTCTTACACCAAATGCCATGCTGATTTTTTCTGTAAATTCCGTGTCGGTATAAGCCACACCATCGGGTCTATGCCAATGATGGCCCCCGCCAACTATTATATAAAAGTCCACGTTCCCGTTGTAGAATTTCAGTTTACTGACGGTTGTGTTATCTGCGGTGCTAGTATTTATAGTTGACTCCACCCAAGTCATATCCTTGGCGTTTTTAGAATTAACATTAGACCATTTAAATGCATTAAAAATAATATCATTACGCCAAAAAATTGGCGAATACGGCACTTGCGTATCCTTTGTTGCATTCATCAGTAATATTGGGACGCGAAATCCAGGCTTCCATGTGTTCAAATCTACGACTGTATTACCTGAATCTGGGACCGGACTTGCAATGCTGGCAAATGCGGCGAACTCGGAATTGAGTTCCATAGCCGCATACTGGGTCAATAAGGCGCCCCTTGAGTGGCCCGCTAAATAAAATTGATCGCGGTCCACTTTATAATCATCACACACTTTAGCGTGTAGTGCCCTTAAATAACGCAGTTCTTGTGCTACTGTATCACGATCATGCAAGCTCCATGAAAGAAATTTGGTCATTGCTTCACTATCATTAAATAATCTAGTTCTTAGAGCTGTTTCGTCTAGTTTATTATGGTTGTAATCATACATGCCTTGCGGCAAGACGAGGATAAACTTTTTGGCATTTGCCTTCGCGGTAAAAGTGGACATGCGGAGGGCAAGTTGATCCGGACTGCATAAATCTCCGTGAAGTAAGAATAAAACCGGATATTTATCTTTTTTTTCGGGGTCGTACCAAGCTGGCGTGATGACTTTGTAGCCTCTTAACGATCCTTCGTGTGTTATCGTATTATAAAAACCGATTTGACCAGTTTGCGGTTTGGCCTGCGCAGGCCAATGCAATAGCGCTCCGAGCGCGAGCATGATGATAAGTTTAAATTTCATGTTTATTTTTATCAGTTTTGTATCGATTCCGGTTCGCTTGAAATAGAGTTCCGTGAGGAACGACAGACACATCTATTCGGTTTTTTTCTTAGTCAACGAACGAACCGCATGTTACGCGGACGCAATTTTTATTATTTATATTAAATATATATTTTATAATCCCATTAAGACTTTACCAATGAGCTTCTAATGTAATATAATTACTGCCGATTTATTCATTTCCATAACCGCAGTCTGTCACTATAATGTTACTAATGTGTCGGCGGCGCATGATGCACGGTCACCTAAAGCATCACAGTTGGCCCCAAGGTGCCTGGTTGTCTTGTTATTTGTATTATCTTAATAACAATGACTTAAACCCCTAATCCGGGGTTCTCCGCTGTTTTGAGTGGGTGCAAAGACCGGAAACCGCTAATGCGGCGAGCCAAAGTCCGCCGCCGAGATTTCACCTGCCGACCAAGTCGGCCGACGCGGTCGATTCCTCGGCCAATGGCCTCGCTGGGAAAATGGATAATTTC
>JAPLTN010000092.1 GCA_026398135.1 Verrucomicrobiota bacterium | reverse complement strand
TTGGAACGTAGGCGTACTCTGCGCTTCGCCTGACATGGGCGACGTGATCGGGGCCTTTTGGGCTGCTTGGGAAGTTTCCATCCCAAGCCTATGTCTGCTATCGCATATAAAGTACAGTAAAAGAATGCCTTAACGGCATTGAGCTTAACCCGCGTTTTCCCGCTCAGCGCTGCGCGCTGAAATCCAGGCTCAAAGTGCCGGGACCGGTCACATTCACGCCCCCGTTATACCGCACTTTCTTAAATTCAAACTGCACCGCCGCGCGATCACTCACGCTCACCAGCATGGCGACGTTGGGCAACGGATAGCTCTGGCCGGCCACCAGCGAAACTGGAGCGGCCAGCTCGCGATTGTCCGCCTTGGCCCTGATCGCCGTGATCTGCACCGGCCGCTGCGCCACGATATAAACCGACTCCTCCACCGGCATCGCCGGCACAGGCGACGCTGCGTTCACTGCGGCCGGCTTTGAACCGCCGCTAAAAAGCGACGCCACGCCCCAGATCACCAAGGCCAACACCGCCACCGCGCCGACGCCGATCCAGACGCCGTTTTTGGCCAGCAAGGCGCGATCCAGTCCGCCAAGCGGCATGCGCGGCTGAAACGGTGCGCGTTGCGGCGTTTTTGACACCGGCTCGGCACCGGGCGTCATTGCCGCCGCCGCCCCCGAGGGCGCGGGCTCCGCCGAGCCCGAGCGCGCCGCCGAACTGCCCGAATGCGTGATCTCGATCTTGCCGTAGATTTCGCGGTTCAAGCCCCGCCCCGCCGGGCGTCCGCCCTCGCCCAGACCGAGCGCCAGATAATCCGCCACCAGCTTGTCGCCCGGCAGCTTCAGGAAATTCCCGTAAAGACGCAGAAACCCGCGCACATAAATCTCGGGCAACTTCAGGTCGAACTGGTTGCTCTCGTATTTGTGAAGGTAGTCGCCGCGAATCTTCGTCGCCTCCGCCGCTTCGCGGATGGAGATGCCCTTGCGTTTACGTGCTTCTTCTAGGCGTTCACCGATCGTCTGCATGAAAGAGGAGGTAAGGTGGCCAAGCGCACAGAATAAAGGACGAAGTTACCCCTCCTCGCGTTTAGCCCGCATTTTTCACCCGCCGGAACCACAGAAAGACTCTAAAGGGAGGTCCTGAACGCCCGAAGGGCATCGCCCCGAAAAATTAAACCTTATTTTACTATTGGTCGCGCACGGACAAACGCACATCCTGCGCAAATCAACCAAACGACGTCGGCCTGGCACCGTTGTCCTCCGCTTATTCGCCCCCTGCGAGCTATCGCATGTCTCACCCCGAACCGAATCACCCCGTCCCGCCTGTCCCTGCCCTGCCCACCGTTGCGCAGTTGCCTGTCCGGCTCCGTGACTTGTTGAAACGCGAGGTATGCCTGGAAATCAGCCGCGCCCACATCGAAGCCGCCATTCAACAAGTGGAACGCGAGGCCGATGAACTCCAGCAAACCCGCCCGCCCTTTCTCTTTCTGCAGACCAAGGCCACCCGCTCCGACTTCAATACCCGCAAGAACACCACCGCCGACACCTTGGCTTCCCTGGCCCAAGGCCTGGGCGAGATCAGTGACGCCCAACCCAAGATGCGCGCCTGGGTGGAGGATGACCTCGAAACCTTTATCCGCGACTCCCAGCCCGCCTACATGCAAGGACTGGCTTGCCATGGTTACCCGGACGATTGGCAACGCGCCGTCATCCGCTTCGACCAGCGCACGGTCAGCTTTCGCAACGCCCTCGGCGTAGTCCAGGCATCACTCGCCAATGTCCCGCGCGGCGTCGTGCTCGCCTCTCACGCAGGTGCGTTCGAGAGCCTCATGCCCGCCCGCCAGTGGGGCGCGCTCCTCGACTACGAATTTCTCTTTTTTAACCGTTTGGCCGACCTTCAACGCCGCGCCCTCGAACTCAACGCCGCCACCCTCAAGCGCACGCCCGAGCACAAATTCGCCAGTCAGATCGGCCATTGGGCCCGCCTGGATTCCGATGCGGTGCGTCGCCACATCATGGAGCTTCGCGCCCGCCTGGAACTCGCCATCATGGATGCCCGCGCCATCTACGTGACCGAAGCCGCACTGGCCAACACCGAGGGAACCCACCCCGAACGCAGCTTTGTTTTTCTGCTCTGGGAATATCTCCGCCAGCTCATGCGCGCCGAAATCGACCCCGCCCACGTTGAAGCCATCGTCAGCGAAACCGAACACATGGTCGCCACCGCCGGGAGGTAGTGCTTCTCAGTATCTGCGGCTATAAACTGCCCCCGCGCTGTCTTTAAAGACCAGCAACCCGTCCTCGATCCCGGCAAAAACCAGTTCATCGCCCACATGGTCGCCGATCCCGATGACCCGCCCCTGGTGCATGATCCGCGGCTTCGACCCCGGCATCAAGGCCGTGAACACCAAGGCCTGCACTTGCGCCTGCATCTCCGCCCGTGATTTTGGCCCCGCACTCGGCTCTCCGCCAGTCTCCGTAGCGCCTTGCGCAGCGTCACCGGAAGCCCCGCCCTCAACCTGCCCGGCCGGTTTCGCCGTCACCGCCGCGGCGGCTTTTTGCTCAGTTTGCGGATTTGCCCCGCTCGCCGCCGGATGCCGCCCGACGCCAAACTGCGCCCACAAAATAAACGCCGTCAGCGGAAACGCGGTAAACGCCAGCCAGCGCCAAAAACGCCAGCGCCTCCGCGCCCTGCGCAACTCCGCCTCCTTGGATTCGCGCCCCGGCGGCTCCGTCGGCGGCAAACCCCTGAGGAAAGGCGCCATGGTATGCCCCGTACTCTCCGTCGCTTTGGCCAGGGCTTGGGCGATCTTGCTCATGCTTACTCACTTGATGCGATCCAGCCCCGTGCGCAAGCCGAGGTTGGCGAAGACTTCCGGCCGTCTCGTTACCGCTCACCCTCCCGCGCCCGAAGCCGCATCCGTGCACGCCGACCCACCGCAGGTTCGCGAACCACGCCGCGCCCGCACCAACTCGCGCCGCAACCAATCAAGCGCCCCATTGACCGCCCGCTGCTTCACCGCCGCCCGCGGGCCCGACTGGTTCAAACGTCGCGACCACACTCCCTCCGGCGTGTACAGCGCCAAAAAAATCGTCCCGACCGGATTTTCCCGCGTGCCGCCGCACGGCCCCGCAAAACCCGTGATCGCCAACCCGTAATCCGCCCCCAGCCGCTCGGCCACCCCCGCCGCCATCGCCACCGCAGCCTCCGCCGACACCGCCCCGTGCTGCATCAATAAATCCTCCGGCACGTCCAAAAACTGCATCTTCGACTCGTTCGAATAACACACGCACCCGCCGGCAAAAAACTTCGAGGCCCCCGCGATGTCCGTGAAACTGTTGGCCAGCAGCCCCCCCGTCGCCGTCTCCGCCACCGCCAGCGTATGCTCGCCCGCCCGCAGCAGATCCGCCGTCACCTTGGCCAGCGAGTCATGCCCGTAACCCACAAAATCATCGCCCAACAGCGCCGCGCACTTCCCCGCCAGCTCACTTAATTCCGTCTCGCTCAAGCCGCCCGAAGGCGCGCTCAAGCGCATATCCACCTGCCCTTGATGCGCGCAAAACGCGATGCCCAGCGCCGGACCCGCCGCCGCCAGCAGCGGCTGCAAACGCACCTCCAGCGCGCTCTCGCCGATCCCCGCCGTGCGCAACTGCACATAGGCTTCCTTGACCGCCAGCAAACCCAACGCAGCCAGCTTCGGCATCACCTGTTCCGTCCACATCGGCTGCAACTCATTCGGCGGCCCCGGCAACATCACCAACACCTTCCCGTCCTGCTCCACCCAAAGCCCCGGCGCCGTGCCGTTCGCGTTGTCCAGCACCTCGCCCCGCGAAAACCGATACGCCTGCTTCAAATTGTTATCCGTCATCTTCCGGCCCAGCCGGGAAAACCGCGCCTCGATCGCCACCCGGATCGACTCCTCAAATACCAACTCCTGCCCCAGCACCGCCGCCACCACCTCGCGAGTCCGATCATCGCAGGTCGGCCCCAACCCGCCCGTGGTGATCACCACGTCGCTCCGCGCCCAGCTCTCGCGAAACTGCGCCGCGATCGCCGCCGCCTCGTCCGTGATCGTCACATTCCGCGTCAGCGCCGCGCCCCGGCTCCCCAAACTCGCGCCGATAAACGTCAGATGCGAATTCGTCGTCAGCCCCAGCAGCAGTTCATCACCCAGCGTGATCAGCTCGTAGCGAGCCGTGGAAACGGACCGGGCCCTCTGGGACCCGCAGGAAATGTCGTGACAGGAAACCATACGTTGCGAACCACGCACCTTGGCCACTCTTTGTGAAAATGCCAGCGACCGACCCAATAAACCTGAAAGAGAAAGTCCGCCGCCTACCCGACAAGCCCGGCGTTTACCTCATGAAGGACCGCCTCGGCCGCATCCTCTACGTCGGCAAGGCCAAGGCCCTGAAAAAACGCGTCTCCTCCTACTTCACGCCCTCGCGCGCCCAGACCCTCCACCCCAAAATCCGCGCCCTCATCGGCCTCATCCACGACTTCGACACCATTGAGGTAAAATCCGAGCCCGAAGCCCTCCTCCTCGAAGGCAAACTCATCAAACAGTGGAAACCCCGCTACAACACCGACTTCATCGACGACAAACGCTTCCTCCTCGTCCGCGTTGACCTCACCGAAACCCTGCCCCGCTTCCGCCTCACCCGTCTGCGCAAGGAAGACCACTCCCGCTACTTCGGCCCCTTCGCCCACTCCGGCCTCCTGCGCAAAACCCTCGCCCAGATGCGCCGCCAGTTCGGCGTGCTCCTCGGCGACGCCACCCCGCAAAAACTGCCCGACGGCCGCTGGCAGCTCTACGACGACGTCCGCGAAGAGCTCTACGGCTCGGAAAACCTCGTCACCCCCGAGACCTACCGGCCCCGCGTGGACGCCGCCTGCGCCTTCCTCGAAGGCAAATCCCGCGAATGGCTCGCCACCCTCCGCACCGAGATGCAGGCCTCTGCCGAAAAACAAAACTTCGAGCACGCCGCCGAGCTGCGCGACATCGTCTTCGCCCTCGAAAAAACCCTGGAGAAAACCCGCAAATTCGAACGCGACCAGCCCTTCGTCACCACCGACGAAGCCGCCCTCACCGCCCTTGGCCAGGCTCTCGGCCTCCACCCCGCGCCCCGCACCATGGAGTGCTTCGACATCTCCCACATCAGCGGCACCTACTGCGTCGCCTCGATGGTACATTTCGCCGAAGGCCGCCCGGACAAAGCCCACTACCGCCGCTTCCAGATCCAGGGCTTCATCGGCAACGACGACTTCCGTGCCATGGAAGAAGTGGTCGGCCGCCGCTACCGCCGCCTCTCCGAGGAAGGCAAACCGATGCCCGACCTCGTCGTGATCGACGGCGGCCGGGGCCAGATCGGCGCCGCGCTCAAAGCCTTCATCGCCCTCGACCTCACCCCGCCCGCCCTCATCGGCCTGGCCAAGAAACACGAAACCATCATCTTCCCCGACGCCCGCGCCCCGCTGAACCTGCCGCTAAACTCGCCCGCCCTCCACCTCCTGCAACGCCTGCGCGACGAAGCCCACCGCTTCGCCAACACCTACAACGCCGACCTGCGTTCCCAAAAAATCCGCGAAAGTGTGCTGGACGATTTCCCCGGCCTGGGCCCGGTGCGCCGCGCCGCCTTGCTGGAGCGCTTTGGCGACATCGACAAACTCCGCCGCGCCCGTCTGGAGCAACTCGCCGAAGTCGAAGGCTTCGGCGGAAAACTCGCCGCCGAACTCCACGCCTTCCTCCACCACCCCACGCCGCCCCCGGCTTAAGTTGCGCCCATCAAGTCTCGTCGGCCTGGGCCTTCGTTTAAAATCTTCGTCGAGTCGGTTTCGTGCTTATACCGCGTCATCTGAACAGACTGCAGGATTGAAGAACCGGCCCGAATCCACGTTGCTACCCGCTTTCCCATGAACAAAGCCGCCATCCTCCAGAAGCTTAACTCCGAAAAGGTCATTGCGCTCATCCGCGCCGATAATCCTGACGGTCTGCTCGATTGCGCCCGCGCCCTCGCCGCCGGCGGTCTCACCTCCATCGAGCTCACCATGACCACCCCGGGGGCCATCCGCATGCTCGAAAAAGCCACCGCAGAGCTGCCCGACTTCCTCTTCGGTCTCGGCACCGTGCTCGACGCCGAAACCGCCCGCGCCGGCATTCTCGCCGGTGCCCGCTTCATCGTCACCCCCGCTCTCCGCCCCGACGTCATTCGCCTCTGCCAGCGTTACAGCGTGCCCATCTTCAGCGGCGCGCTCACCCCGACCGAAGTGGTCAACGCCTGGGAACAGGGCGCCGACGCCGCCAAGATTTTCCCCGCCGAGTTCTTCGGCCCCGCCTACATCAAATCCCTCAAGGCTCCCCTGCCCCAGATCGAACTCGTTCCCACCGGCGGCGTGAACGCCGAAAACGTCGGCGACTTCATCAAAGCCGGAGCCTTCGCCACCGCCGCCGGCAGCTCGCTGGTCGAAGCCAAGGCCTTCAAAGAGCGCAACTGGGCCGCCGTCACCGCCAAGGCCCAAGCCTTCGTCGCTGCGGTCAAAGCCGTAAAGTAAACCAACACCCGCCACCCCGGGGCCGATCTCACCGATCAGCCCTTTTTGTTGGGCGCTTACCTTACAAATACTTCCGAATATCCGGCACCGGCTGGCGACGCCGTCCGGCAGCATCGAGCTCGAACCAGGGATCGACCGGCGGCTGATCGTCGGGGTCGATGGCGTTTTTATCCAAGGGACGCGAATCCTTGCCGTCGTCGTCCTCGGATTCACCGATCTCCACATCCGTCAGATCCAGCCCATCCCACTCCGAAGCGTCGAAATACTGGCTTAAGCGCCGCGCCGTAGGATCGAGCAACATGGCGGGATTTTTGACCTTCCCGGCCTTCACGAACTCGAAAAGACAGGGCAGGCACTGGTCCTCATAACGGCGGCGAAACTCGCTCAGCCACTTGTTCGCCACGCCTTCGCGGCGGTTGAGCAAGACGACATCGGAGAAATGAATACATGCGTCAAACCAGGCCAGCAGCGCCGGGTGTTTCTCCGCCAGTTGGCAATTCACCACCGTGAGCACCCGCGCCACGCTCCAGCCGCGCGCCAGCAACCAGAGCTTGATCGCCTCCAGTTGGTCCACCGGGCTTAGCGCTCCGTCAAAAACGATAAACACGTGGGTGGCATCTTCCGGCGGGGCACCGGCGAGCAGTGGACGTTTCTCCGCGTCCCAACTCATGCGGGTGGGCGGGCTGACGCCCAAAGACTCGTCGCCAGGCTGCACCGGCTCACCCGCCGGCAGGATCACGTGCGGCCGCTCCAGCGCCGGGTCGATGCCGGTGGCGAGCAGGTCCACCAAGACCTCGCGCCGTCCCGAGCCGGGCGCGCCGAGCAGCAGATAAACCAAGGGACCGGTGGCAACTTCAGGGGAAAGGTCGGACATGGATCGGTTAAAATTCAAAGGTTCGGTTCTGGGCCGAATCGCGCATCCAGTGATCGAGCAACACCAGCGCCGCCATCGCCTCGACGATCGGCACCGCGCGCGGCACCACGCAAGGATCATGGCGCCCCTTGCCCATCAACTCGGCCGGTTGCCCGGCCAGATCAACCGTGGCCTGAGCCTGGAGAATCGTGGCGGTGGGCTTAAAGGCGACGTTGAACACCAGCTCCTCGCCGTTGCTGATCCCGCCCTGCACCCCGCCGGAGCGGTTGGTCACGGTGCGAATGTGCCCGTCGCGGTTCTCGAAAAGATCGTTGTGCTCGGAGCCGCGCAGGCGCGTGCCCGCGAAACCACTACCAATCTCGAAACCCTTGGTCGCGGGCAGAGAGAGCATCGCCTTGGCCAGATCCGCTTCCAGCCGGTCAAACACCGGCTCGCCCAAACCCACCGGCACGCCGCGCACGCGACACTGGATCACGCCGCCCACCGAGTCGCCCTCGCTGCGCACCGCCTTGATGCGCTCGATCATCGCCGCCGCCGTCGCGGCATGCGGACACCGCACCGCCGTGGCCTCGACCTCGGCCAAGCTGGGAAACTCCACCAAGGCCTCGGCCGGCGCCTCGATGTCGTGCACCCGCGTGATGTAAGCGCGGATTTCCAGCCCGCCCAGCCCGAGAATTTTTTTCGCAATGGCCCCGGCCGCGACGCGCCCGATGGTCTCGCGCGCCGAGCTGCGCCCGCCGCCGTTCGGGTCGCGGATGCCAAACTTGGTTTGATAAGTGAAATCCGCGTGCGAGGGCCGGAAAGCGGCCTTCATTTCGTTGTATGCCGAGGAACGCTGGTCGGTGTTGCGCACCATCAGCGCGATGGGCGTGCCCGTGGTCATGCCCTCGTAAACGCCGGAAAGGATTTCCACGCTGTCCGCTTCCTTGCGCGGGGTCGTGATGTCGCTCTGGCCGGGCCGACGGCGGTCGAGTTCAGCCTGGATCTCGGCCGCGCTGATGGGCAGCCGGGGCGGGCAACCGTCGATGGTCACGCCAATGGCAGGACCGTGGCTCTCGCCCCAGGTGGTGATACGAAAAAGGTGTCCAAAGCTGTTGGGCATCGCGCGGGCTAAGTTGCCCGCCCGCCCGCACTCCGCAAGGGACAAAAACACCCCGCGCGCTCCCCGATTAACTCCGGTCCACACCCAAGCCTGGTGTCCCCGCCGTGAGTCGAACACGGATCAGTCGTCTAGGAAACGACCGCTCTATTCAATCGTCAGATGCTTGCTCCAGGACAGCCGCCAAGCTGGCGGATACCCCGAACAGCGCTTGACTTCCGACCGCTATGTATATTTTTTTCGCTACATGACCCCCGACTTTTCCGCCCTTGCCGGCTTCGAGTGGGATGCGGGCAACACCGACAAAAACCCCGGCAAACACCAGATCGGCAATGCCGAGGTGGAGGAAGTGTTTTTCCGCCTTCCCGTGGTGCTGCCCGCCACCCGCGCCGAGGACGGCGAGCCCCGCTGGTTTGTTTTTGGCCTTAGCGAGGCGGGGCGAGTCCTCCGTATCGTCTTCACTGTGCGCGGCTCAAAAATCCGCGTCATCTCCGCCCGCCCTGCCAGTCGAAAAGAAAGAACCGATTATGAAAAAATACGTGAAACCTGATACCAGCACCGAGATCGCCGACTTTAGCCAGGCGCGCCCCGTGGTCTTCGCCGCGCTCAAGCCCACCAGCGAGCCCATCTCCCTGCGCCTGCCCGTCTCGGTGTTGGAGCGCCTGAAACGTGAAGCGCACAAGCGCGGCGTGCCCTACCAGTCCTACATCAAGACCTTGCTGGCCGATGCGGTTGCTGGCTAGATCGTGTCTGGGTTCAAAGTCCTCCCGCCAACAAGGCCCGCGTGGAGTACGGCTGGGCCTGCGTTGCGAGAAGTGGCGACACTTGTGCGCTTCATACCCTGAGCAAGACGCCAGTCTACACCCTATGGGGAACTGGCATCATTTACATGATACAGGCTCACCGACTCCTCCGTTTTTTGGTCGAACAAATGGTAGAACAATCCTGCCGAAATTCCGCGCTGTTCGACCATATATCCTTTGGAAGTCGTTAGCCTGGTGTCCCCGCCGTGAGTCGAACACGGATCAGTCGTTTAGGAAACGACCGCTCTATCCACTTGAGCTACGGAGACGCTGTAAACCAGATACTTACCGAAATAAGCCTCTTAAAAACACTGCAAGTTCTACCAAAAGTTCTACTTCGCTTGTGGAAATCCAAGGAAGCTTTCGGACGTCCAAACAGCGTAAGTTATCAAGTTCCCATCTCACTTGATGGCAAGACCAAGCTACTTTAAGTCGCCTGGAAAAGGGGGCGACTGCGGCTGTCGCGATCTCGGTATACGTCGCCATTTTCGGTTCTCTCTTTGGGTTATCGATAAACCCGCTCCGGCTTTCTTTCGTCAAATATGTGAAACATACCGGGCGTTATCGGCGTCCGTTCAATCCCGCGCGCGCAGGCCGCGAAGAGTGGCGAAATCGCCTCCCCATTCGGTGAGGGCGGGTAGTGTCCTAGGCGGAATGTTTTGCCGTCGGCCGGTGTGGACGCGGTAGGCGGCGAGGTGCTCGGCGACGAAGTTCTGGCCGCCTCCGCACAAGATAGACAAAGCACTCCGGGCGCTGCGCCGCCGCAGACTCCTCGCGCCCCAATCATTGAAACATGACGACCTTTTCACATCCGACACCCAGTTCGGCCAGCGGCTCAAAGACATCGCCAAGCTATGCTGGAACAACATCGACCTCAAAGCCGGCCTGCTTCGCTTCACGGGCGCGAAAACCAAAAGCTTTATGGAGTGCCTACTCGCCGCACCGACTCAGAACTGATTGCCTAAGGCCGAAACGCCTAAAAGCCCCAACGCTCCGGTGTTCCCTGCTTCTTACCCAATCGCGATCAAAACGACTGACGATAGCCGCTTTTCCCAAGCGTTTCGCGATATCTTGGTGGCTGCCGGAAGGCCTACGCCCACCCGGAAGATTACCGCGCCCCTAATGCTCAAAAGGGCCGCAGCCGAAAGCGTCAGGTTTCAGAAATTACATTCCACTCCTTGCGCCATACGGCGACCTCACTCCTCAAAACCGCAGGTGTAGGCGAAGCGATCGCGATGGGCATCATCGGGCACAACTCAAAGGCCATCAGCCGCCATTATACTCACGTCAGCTCCGATACCAAGCGAGCCACGCTAGCTAAACTGCCGACCGTGGGTTAATACAATCGGTGCGTTATGATATTGAAGGTTCTTAATTTGTGGCCCGAAACTTCGTTTTTGAACTAAATATATTGCTTTATAAAGGGTCGATTTGGCTTGCCGGTTGTGTGCCCAACAAGCACACTAAATTCCCAGAAACATGGAATCCCTGATTATTAAATTTTTTACCCAGAATGTTTTATATATTTCAGGGGATACTCATGGTCGGATGGGCCGTGGCGCATCATTTAAAATCGTTGGCCACTCTACGG
Organism: Verrucomicrobiota bacterium; assembly: GCA_026398135.1. Classification (GTDB taxonomy): domain Bacteria; phylum Verrucomicrobiota; class Verrucomicrobiia; order Opitutales; family Opitutaceae; genus IMCC26134_A. The sequence goes on along the minus strand of JAPLTN010000092.1, from coordinate 23,391 downwards.
ATTCTGGTCCGGGCAGTTTTCCTCCACCTCATTATAACCAAGAAAATCACGATTTCCTTGATTCTCTTCAAGAAGATGCGGACTTAGCTGAAGCACGAAATTACGCTAACTGGCGCGGCAAACGCAAACGGACCTTTTTCCTGCTTAAAGTATTATTTGGCCTGTTGGTGCTAATCGGTGCGCTCTACATGGGGTTTCTGTTGTTCGCATACCTATGGATTCAGATTCAATATGCGCTGAAGTTGCCGATTTAAAACCTGGGCTTCGGTCGCATTTAGAGTTGGCCATGCATTCCTGATGCTTGATATTCAGGGGTAGTAGATTACACAGGTTTTCGCGAACCGATCATAAAGCGTTCTCCGTTTGGGACAGCAAAACATTATGATGCTCACCATCATGGCAATAGCGCCAATCATGGGTAATGGAGAAATCGCAAAAGGAAGAAATGTTCTAAGCGTAATGTGTTTAAGGTCTGGCTGACGTCCATCAATACCGATCACTTTAACCTTAGCTAGACGTCGGCCCAGGGTCTGGCCCGTTTTACATAACATGTAATACTGCAAGGCGCAGAATAATAGAACGTATAGGGAGCAGGAAATAATCAGGGTCAAGGCAACAACCCTGCGCGATCCCATATAACCACTGATGACCATCCATGGCAGAATATGAACCAACCATGATACAGGGATGCCAATAAGCATGTAACCATAAAGGTATAACAGATCGTAAACAGCAGCCGAGATACGGCGTTTTCGTGGGGCCAAGCGGCGCTCCTGTCGTTCGAGGCTACGCCCATATTCCCGTAGTTGTTTGAGATCGAGTAACTCTCGAAGCGGCACCCAGCTCCAAATTCCCATCGAGCTTGCACAGGCGAGGTCATCGTGCTTAATCGCGCCAACCACATAGTAAGCGGCGAGTTTGCGGCGTGAAAATGGCCCTATTTTATTTTCGTCAGCCATTACGAAAAAGGTCTCTTCAACGCGTTTCATATTCGGGTTTCCTCACTAGGCCGCTTTTGGGACGACCTAAGTCACTGCATGCCTGAAAGTGGGTGCATTTTCATAAGAGAGACCCGAGTACGTCAGGTCTCTCTTTTAGTGAAGGCAGGCGGGCCTGCGGGTGATGGTTAAACAGCGCGACGGTGGCGGCGCAGAGCGGCAAAGCCGAGGGTGGCGAGGCCGACTAAGGCGGAGTAGGTGCTGGGCTCGGGGATGGCGGAACTGTCGATCACCTGCCACTGACCGATTACGGGGCCGATGGTGGTACGGAACCCGGTGACAATGTCGCCGATGGTGCCCACGGCGGGGATGTAATCAAACAGTGGGGGAGGTGTGCTGCCAGACTTGAAGGTGCCGGTAACGAGCGCCGAGCCAGTAAATGCAGTCTCACCGGTTACGAAGCTCATGGCGGTTGTGAGGCCGGAGGCAAAGCCATTGTAGATTTCCAACTCGTACAAGGAGCTATTACCGATTGTAGTAAGCCCGACCCCGTAACCATTAAAGAAATCGGATGCCGTTACTGAGGCGGATTTCAAATCGAAAGTGCCTAAGCTATATGTGCTAACGCTGCTACCAGCTTGATTGGTGAAGTAAGCGGGGCGGTAAACCGTGCCGCTGCCGAAGTTGATGAAATCGACCAGTGAGATGCCATTGCCGGTGGTGAAGCTGGAATCGGTGGCGGAGGAAGCGCCGCTGGTGGCGCTGAACCGGACGCTTTCGCTGGCGATATTGGCGACATCAATGGTGATGAGGACGGCAGCTTTGGCGGAAGCGGCGGCCCCGAGCGCGAGACTCAAGGCGAGAGCAGAGAAGGAAGTCTTCTTCATGAGATGTGGTGTGGATGGGTTTAGGGTGAAGATTGCTGAAAGTGTGCCCTAGAAGCACCTTTTCTTATTAAATTTGTGGTCCTGTCAACGTGCCCCAAAGGCACACCTTGATCCGCGACACTCCAACCTACCCCCGTAATCTGATTGGCAGCCGATTGAAGGAGCTGCGACGCAGCGCCAGGCCGCGCATCTCTCAAGAGGACCTGTGTGGGCGAGTGGCCAGATATGGCGTGGTGTTGACTAGGACCCAAATCGCTAAAGTGGAGTCGGGCCGGCGACCGGTGATGGATTACGAGTTGGCCGCGTTTGCCCAAGCTTTGCAGATGGAGCTTCATGAGTTTTTTCCTTCGGGGTTTGGTCGTAACAATAGACCTTAAAGCGTGAAGCGCGCGGCCAGTTTGCGGTAACTGTCGGCAAGGATATGCTCGGCCTTGTAGCTGGTAAGCGCCGTCATACCGATTTCGCGGACCTCGCGGCAGAGTGCGGCGTAATCGGGGGTAATCTGCTGGATGCGCAGGCGTTCGACTAGCCAGTCATCTGCCGCGATGATTCGGCGGATGTCGGCTTCATCGGGATATTTGATCTCTATGACCTTGGAATGAAAGCGTCGCCTAACCTCATCCGGCAGGGTGCCACGCCGCATAATTTCCTGAAACGCGGTGTTTTGCGTACTGGATGGAACGAAGCCTGCGGAAGGCTTTCTTTTAAAAACATCCTGCCAGGTTCCAGCTGCGACGATGAAAGTACGTTGTTTGAACAACCGACCTAAGTCTTCGATGGAATCGGCAGTCTTCACCTCGGCCAGATGCTCACGTTTCAAGACCGGTGATTTATCGAGCAGTAACCAAAGCTCATTCAGCACCGAGCTGTGCCAGCTACTGATCTCTTGGCTGCCGAAAAACTTATCCAGTTCGTCCACAAACACCACCACGCGCTCGGCGCGACCGACGGCGTTGATGATCATTTTTAAGGTTTGGGTGTGGCCTTCGTAGGCACCGGCAGGAATCCAGCTGCCGTGCGTGCATTTCACGCACAAACCGCCGAGCAACTCCGTCAGGGTTTCGACGATGGATGTTTTTCCACAACCGGTGGGACCGATCATGAGGGAGTTCCACTGCTGAGGGATACCTTGGCTTTGCGGCGGGAAATCGCCGTAGTGAGCCAAGGCCCGGCCAAGCAAATCATAGACCGCAGAGCGCTGCGAACGCGTCATTCCGCTTAGTCGAGGATGCGCCCGCTTAAAATTCTCCTCTAGGTCGATTTTACGTGAAAGGAGGGAGTCTGGCTTCCGTGATTCTCGTTCTAAGTCCTTAAGTTTTTTTACGCTCAAAACCGGGTCATCGGGATGGCAGTCGGGAGCTTCCCCGGACTCGGGCGGGGGATTGGTTTTGGGTGTTTTCATGGCTTTGGGCTCCGTTCGGGCAGGCTTTGAGGAATGCGCAGAGTTAAATCTTATTTATTTCTGATTAGCAAATCAGAAATGTTTTAGCTTGCAGACAAGCCGTCAAGTCAAAGACTGCTGCACATGGACAAATACACCCCCGCTCTGGCCGTTTACCCTCTATTGCTCACAGGTTCCACCGCCGTGGATTGGCTCAAGGAGAAGGTGGGTAAGGACATTAACCCTCGGACTCCCGTTCAGGTGCTGCTCTTTAGCCGCTACTCTTCCATGGAAGATGCGATCGTGCTTATGCCCGAGGCTTGCGCGGAGCACTTGGGCGAAGTGCAAGCGGAGCGTAAGCAGCCGGTGGCTGATCAGCAAAAGATCGGCGAGGGAAGCGCGTATCAGCCCCCCGCGCGAACCCGCTCCACCAAACCCAGTCGTAGGACGGGCAACCAGTGCGTTATCGAAAAAACCAGCGCCCGCGAAGTGCTTCTCACCTCCTCGCCTACCCGCTCCGCGCATTGGGGGATGGATCTGCACCGCTTGCGCACGCCGGTACCGATGACGATGGCAGATTACGAGCGAGTAGCTATCGACAATGGTTTCGGAGGCGCGCCCGAGAGCTTTGGCGAGGAAGCGGCCGCGTTGCTCAAGGGGGCATTCGCGCTCGGTTTGGCGCAAACGAGGATACTGCCCCAGGGCCACACCACTATGCGGCTGCCCTTGATCCACAATCAGCAGGATGGTCAGCGCTACATTTTGAGCGCCGACCGGCGGCCTTTGGGCAGCCCGGCCATGCTGCATATTCTGGCTTACGGAAACGATCGTCCGGCCCCGCGTTTAAACAGTTACGTAAGCTCTAGCCGACCAAATCCAGTCGAGCGCAAGAGCGGCCTGCTCCTCCATTCGAGTGAAGATAAACGCATCCGCTTCTATTTTCCCACCAGGGCGCAATGGGCGCAGTGGCGCACGACAGCTTTGGAAATCGAAAAGCTGCCGGAGGAAATCATCCCCCACGTGAGAGCGGCGGTAAGTGCCGCAGAAAAAATCGCCCAGCGACTGGGCTATGAATCGCCATGAAAAAGCAGTTGGAGAATTTTAAGTCAGTTTCACTTCCCGCCTTGGTCATCCCCGATGTCCACGAAGGCATTGAGCGCGCAGAGCAAATCGTGAGTAAACACTCCGAATGCACGTCCGTGGTATTTCTGGGTGACTACTTGGATACACATAAGTCCGGCGATTCGGTGAACCTGCACCTGACCTTGCGTTGGCTCCTGCGTTCGGTGCGTGATCCACGACGGATTCACCTAATGGGGAATCACGACCGGGCCTACCTGTTTTGCGCCAATTCGACTTATTGCAGCGGGTGGAGCGAAGAACGCCAAAACGTATTCCTAGAAACCGTCGGCGAAGGGCTGAACGAGTTGCGCGCGCGGTTGCTCTTGGCCGTTCAGGCGGGGCCGTGGATGCTCAGTCACGCCGGATTTTCCGATCTCTGCCGGGATGCAACACCAGCTCAACTCTTGCAATGGGCGGCCCATGCCCACGCGGCGCTACCGCGTACTGGCGGACATGCCCCCGTGCATCCGCTCAACGGTTGCGGAAGAGTTCGCGGAGGTGATGAAGACATCGGAGGTCTCACTTGGCTGGATTGGAGCTACGAATTTAAGCCGTTGGTCGGTATTCATCAGATCGTGGGCCACACCAAATCGAGCGGCGCGCGTTATCGGAACATGAACGCGAAGGGTCTCCCAATTGGCGGAGAACTCTTGCCCAAATCCCCCACCGGTAAGCTCACCGCCCGAGGCTTACGCTCGATGAACTGGTGCCTGGATGCGGAGCTAAAGTTTTGGGCCGTCATCCACGAGGATCGCTTGGAGATTCACTCCGATCACGGCGTCACGGTTTGTGAAGCGCCAAGCAATGACGCCGTGCTCCGAGAGTTCCCCGAACTCGTTGCCTGCGGACTGAAAGCCGAAGCCGGTGCCGAGCCTCCGCTCTACATCCCCCCTGCCGCTGTCTCACCTCTGCTTGGGGTCGAAGACTACAAAGATGAAATTGCTAAAATCACGGCGCGGAGTGTGGCGGACGGCGTCTCTCTTGATGGGCTGGAAAAACGTTTAGCAGCTGAGACTCCTCCGCTGGTAAGAGCCTTCTTGGAACGCGTTCCGGCGCACCGAAAGCACGCCGAGGGGGCGGCTCCTTATGCGGTTGCTCAGGCCCTGCGTGCGTTACGCCGCAAGGGGCTGATTACGTTTTAACGCATCACCCACTTAACCCGCTCCGCAATGAAAACGTATTTCATTGCCCTACGGCCCTACTGTCAGAAACCGAGAATTCAGGAAGGAAACCGAATCATGAAAATCCTCCACGTCGCCGATCTGCATTTTCACCAGCCCTCGATGGACTGGGTGTCGGCTCAATCGTGTCATTACGATGTCACGGTGATCGCCGGAGATCTGCTAAACCAATTTGCTCCCAATATGGGGGCGCAGATTCCCGCCGTGCGGGCGTGGTTACGCACGTTTCCCGGCCCCTTGGTGGTGTGCTCAGGAAATCACGATTTCTTTCCCTCTGGACCTAATACCCGTGCCTACGGCTCGGGTCGTTGGCTACGAACCTTAATGGGCAAACCGAATCAGCCGGAAGCAGCTGAGCAGCCTTTTGCGGAGGTCGTCGCGCGAGAGGGCGTCTGGGCGGACGGAGCACGCTTTAGTCTCGGCGGATTGCGCTGGGAGGTGTGCGGCTGGGCGCAAGTAAAGCCTGACACAGGTCAAGGCGCAGACGTGCTTGTGGTCCATGCTCCGCCTTCAAACCGAGGCGTGGCCATGCAGGGCGATCGCGACTTGGGTGATAGCGTGCTTCTTTCCGCCATCACGAAACATGCACCGCGCTTCGTGTTGTCGGGCCATGTTCATAACCCCCGGTCTTGGTCCGCTTATGTGGGAAATAGCCTGTGCCTAAATACTGGCTGCGATCTCTCGGGCATGGCACCTGCCCACATCGTAATCGATACCGATGCGAATACCGTAGTTTGGCGCGCACCAAAAATAGGGAAGATCGAGACGATGAATCTCAAGTTAACCTATTAACCATATGCCTACGCTCTTCTCCACCTCCGATTGGCACTACGACATTACGCCCCTTCAGATTACTACTCACCTAAATTTGAGCACATTGATTTATAATTAAAATAAATAATGTCATTTATGCATCCTATATGAATAACGAAATTTTTGTCACAAAAAATGGCTTTGACTCCCTATCCACTGTTGAAATTGATAATATAGTAAGTCTCAAGGATTACGTGTCTGTGATCAGTAAGCTGCTGGGCAGAAAGGATAGTGATTTTCAGATTACTCCAAGAGAAGAGTTTTATGCCTTACAAAAGGTTATACGAGATGCATTTGAACGGCTGGGGGAACTAGATAAAGCGCAGAAAATAGATCGTTTTGCGTTTTTTAATGGCGTCGTATACAAAGGTGATGGGCATGATCTCATAAGGGTGCTACAATCCATTACAGAAAGCTTTTGCGGTAATAGCGCCCAATACCCTGATTCCGTTTCTTCGGTAGCAAGTGTGAGCTACTCTTGGCCAATTCTTTATGAATCAGGAGCGAATGCGATGGAGAATATTGATGGGGTTATAGAGAAACTAAAAATTGCATCTAAGACACCCCTTAATCTGAAGCAAACACGCAAAGGAAAAAAACGCGGAAAGTGTGCGAAAATTGAGACTGGAACTCTTGGTGATTTAGATTTCGACCAAGATGGGATAGGGCAAGAATGCAATGCGGTAATAATAAAACACCATCGCGAGATTACTGCTTTTGCTCAGCATGATTCTGCAGTACCTTGCAGTTTCCAACTAGCGGAATATGTTCAGAACAGTATTCGTAACCAAGCTATTGATGAAGGGTGCATTTCATATTTTAGAGTGTATCAACCTTCGGTCTCATTTTTGATTAAGGGAGGAAAGTATCCGGACTGGTGGATTCAATGGCAGAGCGAATTAAAGAAAATCGATTGGTTTAATGCATCTTTAAATGAGCAATTTAGGATTATTTGGCTGAAAATTATGGGGGAGTATTTGGGAACTCCTGAAAAGCACGCCCCGAATGAATCTTTTCGAGAACAATACAATTTAAGAGAAATAGTTAAGGAGGAATTCGCGAAGAGAGAGGCTGATAGAATTTCTAAAACTTCAGCCGAAAGGATCGCGAATGTTAATAGAATAATTAACGAAGTGGACTGCGGTTTGCATTCCAATGGAACAATGCAAACTCTCATAAAGAATCGTCTTAAAAAAGCATTCAAGGGGCTGCATCGAGTTATATAGCAGTGTAAATTTTATATCCAAGTAGCCTGCGGCGCACTCCAGCGCGATTACGACAGTCGGCTCCCGCCGCCTGTCGTTTAACAATCCGTTAATTTTCCATGTTCGTCTTCTGCACGCACCGCCTAGACTCGCGCCGTGAACCAACGCGTAGGGTCTCTTCCTCAAAAACCATCATGGTGCTTGGATGACCTAGGAATGACGTCAGCCCATACGGCTGCGGGGCTGATTTAGACTAAAATCCCTGACGCTTTTGATTATGGGCGCTGGGATTAACCACTTGCTGCACTTCGGGAATAATTGATTTATTGGTGGCACTTCTACGCTCACCGAGATGGACATCCTACGCACTCACTCCGCAATCGTTCAGGATTATGAAGCTTACATTAAAAGCTTCCTGAATATCGCGGACGAAAAGATCCTGGCGAAGGTCGAAGAATCACTCAAAAGCGGCAAGCTGTGGCCCTCTCCTCTTCTTCAGTTCAACCCGTCCTTCGAGGTAGCAGGGGATGTTGCCGTGCTAACTCAACAGCAGGTTGTTCACCCTGCATTCGCCGATATTTTTCGGGACGCCAAAACCAAGCAGCTCTTCAAGCTCTATCGCCATCAAGTTGAGGCCATTAAACTCGGCGCATCCGGCAAGGGCTTCGTCGTCACTTCCGGCACCGGTTCGGGTAAATCGCTCACCTACATGGGGACGATCTTCGATCATCTGCTCAAAAACCCTTCATCCAAGGGCGTGACTGCGGTGGTCGTGTACCCGATGAACGCGCTCATTAATTCGCAGCACGCCGAGTTCCAGCGCTACAAGGCCAATTACACCGCAAGCACCGGGAAAGAGTTCCCCATCACCTTCGGCCAATACACCGGCCAAGAAAAAGAGGAGCAGCGCCAGGCGATGCGGGACAACCCACCGCAAATTCTCCTGACGAACTACATGATGTTGGAGCTTCTGCTTACTCGCGTGCGCGAGCGCGGCATGCGCGACGGTATCTACGCTAATCTCCGCTTCCTCGTATTCGACGAACTCCACACCTACCGCGGTCGCCAGGGAGCGGACGTAGCGATGCTCGTCCGTCGCATCCAGGCTCAATGTTCGCATGATTTAGTCTGTATTGGAACATCCGCGACGATGGTCTCCGGTGGCACCTTAGCAGAGCAGCAAGTGCAAGTCGCATCAGTTGCCACCAAACTCTTCGGTCGAGCCTTCGCCCCTTCCCAAGTGGTCAACGAGGTATTAACTCGTTCGCTCGATTACTCCGGTTCGACACCTGATGGCCCTGCACTCGCAGCGGCAATTTCAGCCCCTGTCGAACTCACGGCTTCCGTATCCAAACTCCGTTCCCACCCGGTTGCGACTTGGTTGGAGAACACCGCTGCCATCGAGACGCGCGAAGGTCGTCTCGTCCGCTGCCGCCCGCTTGAGTTAGTGGAGATCGTTCATCAGTTGGCTGCCGATGCCGGCGTTTCCCCAGAGGCCGCCCGTGCCCATCTAGAACAACTCCTCCAGTGGATTAGTGCCGCCAATAAAGCACTCCAGGATTCAGGCGAGCGATATACTCTGCTACCCTTCAAGCTTCACCAATTTATATCACAGACGGGTTCTGTTTACACCACACTCGATCAGGACGGTGATGGTCGCTTCATCACCCTTGAGCCCGGACTTTTCCGTGCTGACGACGAGCAGCAAAAGCCGATTTTCCCGAATGTATTTAGCCGTGCGAGCGGCCATGCCTTCATTTGTGTTACTCGGGTTGGGAACAAGCTGGAACCTCGCGAATTTCAGGAGCGCGAATCTGACGACGACGCTGATACGCAGGACGGCTATCTTATAGTCGGCGAAGGCATCTGGGATGAGTCAGACATGGAGCTAATGCCTGACGCCTGGGTTAAGGCTAACAAGGAGAATGCCTACTCCGCGCGCAAAGACTACAAACACCTCTTCCCGGTAAAACTCCACTTTGACGAGTTCGGAAACTGCTCCGAAACCATTCCCAAGCGTTGGTGGGGGTGGTTCATGCGTGCGCCGCTTCTCTTCGACCCAACCAGCGGCACCTTCTACGACACCAAGACCAAGGAAGGCACCAAGCTCACCAAACTTGGCAGCGAGGGTCGAAGCACATCCACCACCATCACGACCTTCTCCATCCTCAACCAACTGGCCGACGCGGGCTTTCCTCGACCCGACCAAAAGCTACTGAGTTTCACGGATAATCGCCAGGATGCCGCTCTCCAAGCCGGACACTTTAACGATTTCGTTCAAATCATCCGGCTGCGCGCCGCCATCCGTAAAGCCCTCGATGACGCACCTGGGAAGTCGCTCGCCTTTTCCGGCCTCGGCGAAGCGATCTTCAAGGCGCTAAACTTAGCAAAGGTTACGGAGTATGCCAACACCTCGGAGGAAAACCTCCCGCCAGCCACGCTCAGAGGTTTCCGTGAGAAATTCCAAGACTTCCTGCTTTACCAGGCCATCGCCGACCTGCGTCGCAGTTGGCGAATAATCCTACCCAACCTCGAACAGTGTGCCCTGCTTCGCATCGACTATCGCGACCTAGAGGAGAACACCGGACCCGATTCCAATACCTTTTGGTCCGATGTTCCGGTTCTTAGCGATCTTACGCCGGAGCTTCGCGCCGACTTCGTTCGCACCGTCCTCGATTTCTGCCGTCTGGAGTTCGCCATCGAAAGCGACCTTTTGAACGAATCACGTCTTCGTCAGGTCGAAAAAGAGTTCCGCGCCATGCTCCGCGCGCCTTGGACCTTGGACCGCGACGAGAAACTGCGCGAACCGCAGCACATCCGCCTCCACACCCTTCGCGCCAATACTGGACTGAGCGCAGTCAGCGCTGGCCCCGCCAGCTCCCTCGGCAAGTTCATCAAGCTCTTCGTCGAGCGCCAAGGCATCCAAGTGGATCTCCGCAAGGCCAACTACGACGCCTTTATCACCCGTCTCTTCTCCAAACTCGAATCCGCCGGCTACCTCGCTTCATCTAAAGCTCGTAGCTCTGACAACCTGGAGGTGCCCGTTTATCGTCTCGTTTTGCACATGCTCGTCTGGCGCGCTGGTGACCGGGAGACCGTGCGCATCGACGCCGTAAAACAGCGTTCATACAAGGATCGCGCCAAGGTCCGTCCCAACGCCTTTTTTCAACGGCTTTACCTCCGAGATTTCTCACAAACCAAACGTCTGCAGGGTGAGGATCATACCGGCCAGCTCAACACTGACACCCGTATCGACCGCGAGGAGAAGTTCCGCAAAGGCGACATTAGCGCCCTCTTCTGTTCTCCAACTATGGAGCTGGGCATCGACATCAGTAACCTGAGCGTTGTCCACATGCGCAACGCGCCGCCCAATCCCGCCAATTACGCGCAGCGCTCAGGTCGGGCCGGGCGCAGCGGCCAAGCCGCCCTGGTGTTTACTTACTGTTCCAGTTACTCGCCACATGACCGGCATTATTTCGAAAACAAGAAAGACCTCGTTGCCGGTGCCGTGCAGGCTCCGCGCCTCGATCTGTGCAATCGCGAGCTACTGGCATCTCACTTAAATGCCCTTCTCATATCGCAAATCGGGCTGCCTGGTTTAGAAACTGAAAACGGTGGCCGTCCTTCGCTCATGCGTTTCGTGGTCGATGACGGACATAAACTCGATCTGGCACCGTCTGTTCGAGCTGGCCTCGAACTCAGTCCGACCACGCGCTCGCAGGTTAAAGACACCTTCCAGCGTGTCGTGCATGATTTCGCAGACGAACTCCGCACTAATGCTGCATCGTGGTTTAACGATCAATGGGCTGATCAGAACCTCTCCAAGATCACTGACAACCTGGACCGCTCCTTAGAGCGGTGGCGGCATATCTACCGCTCTGCTCGCGCTATTCTTACGCGTGCCACTCAACGTATCGAAGCTGGCGTCCTCACGCCCGGTTCGGAGGAGTATCGCAAGTTTGACCGCCAACAGAAGCAGTCATCCCACCAGCTTGGCCTTCTGCGCAACGAAGGCGGAGGTTTCGCCGAATTGTCGGAGTTTTATCCTTATCGCTATCTCGCGTCCGAGGGTTTCTTGCCCGGCTATAATTTCACACGTCTTCCGCTCCGCGTGTTTATTCCCACGCCTGACGGCACCGCAGGCGAATTCATCTCTCGTCCGCGCGCTATCGCACTACGCGAGTTCGGTCCGCTTAACATAATCTACCATCGGGGTCGGAAATACCGCATCAACCAACTCGTCACTCAGGACGCCGAAGGCGCATTGAAATCTGCGAAGATTAGCACCAAGGCAGGCTACTTCTTTCCCGAAGATCAAAAGGACAAAGAGATATGCCCGATGACGGGGCTAAATCTTTCCGACAACGCCAACCGAACTGTTCTCCAAGATCTTATCGAGATGTCGGAATCACGCACCGAGGAGGTCGAGCGCATCTCCTGCGCCGAGGAGGAGCGCGTCTCGCGGGGTTTTGACGTGCAGGTGTTTTTCTCGGTGGACGGAGGACACTTCGATCGCGTGCGGCGCGCGCTGGTTAGCACCTCGGAAAATACTCTGCTCAACCTGCGATTCATTCCTGCCGCTCGTCTCGTTCACGTGAACAAGAACTGGCGCGCCCAGCCCAATCAGGATGGTTTCCCCCTCGGCCTCGTATCCGGCGATTGGCGGCAATCCATTCCGCCGCCCGATGAGAAGCGACCCGAGGTCTTTCGCCTGGTAAAACTCTTTACCACGAACCTTGCAGACGCCCTCTACATCCAGCCGGTTCAGCCCCTTGGTCTCAATGCCGACGGTGTCGTTACTCTCCAACACGCACTGAAGCGCGCCATTGAATCCGTCTTCCAAGTAGAACCTGCCGAGATCGGCGTTCACTCGGTCGGCGATCCCGAAAGCCCGAACATTCTCCTCTACGAGGCCTCCGAGGGTAGTCTCGGTATTCTCTCTCAGTTCGTGGAGGACGTTTCAAAATTCCGTGCCGTCGTGGAGAAAGCCATCGAACTATGCCTTTATCACGAAGCCGACTACAAAGCCCCCGCGTCCTATCGCGACTTGCTGAGCTACTACAACCAGAGAGACCACAAGCGCATCAACCGCTTCGCCATTCGCGATGCCCTCGAAAAGCTCCGCGTCTCCAGCGTTACGCTCTCCACCAACGAGAAGTTCGCCAGTTACGACGAGCACTACCAGTCGCTGCTTCGCTCCATTGATCCCACCTCCTCTACCGAGCGCAAGTTCCTCGATCACCTCTACCAACATGGCCTTCGCTTGCCTGACTCTGCACAGCGTCGGGTTGAAGGCATTTTCGTCCAACCAGACTTTTACTATGAGTCCCGGATCTGGGTCTTTTGCGATGGCACACCGCACGATGATCCCGCTGTGCAGGCCGAAGACGAGGCCAAGCGCCAAGCCATCATCGCTCGGGGAGACGAGGTCTGGGTTTATCACTACCGCGACGACCTTGCTGCAATAACGTCCGCTCGTCCCGACATCTTCCGAAAGGTTAAATGAGTCCCGCCGCCATCACCTACCAGCCTGGAAAACTCGTCACCCTGCGCGGCCGTGATTGGATCGTGCTGCCCTCAGACGATCTAGACCTTCTCATGGTGAAGCCCCTCGGCGGCTCCGACGACGAAACGACCGGCATCTACCTCCCGCTCGATCTTTCCTTCGACCGCCCGTCCGATGCTCGCTTTGAAGAACCCACCGCCTCCGACCTCGGCGACGTTTCCACCGCGCGCCTGCTTTATGACTCCGCCCGCCTCGCCTTTCGCAACGGGGCCGGCCCTTTTCGCTCCCTCGCCAAGCTCTCATTCCGTCCCCGGTCTTACCAGATGGTCCCGCTCGTCATGGCCCTCCGTCAGACGCAGGATCCCGTACGCCTCCTCATCGCCGACGACGTCGGCGTGGGCAAAACCATCGAGGCTTTGCTTATCGCCCGCGAGTTCATCGAGCGCCGCCGCATCAAACGTTTTGCCGTCATTTGCCTGCCCCACCTCTGCGAGCAGTGGCAGGCAGAGATCCGCGACAAACTCGACATCGAGGCCGTCATCATCCGATCCAACACCCGCGCGAGCCTCGACCGCCAGATCCACGGCGATGCCAGCGTTTACGACTTCTACCCTTATCAGGTTATCAGTGTTGATTTCATTAAGTCCGATTCCCGCGCCAACGTTTTCATCAATGAGTGCCCGGAGTTGGTGATCGTGGACGAGGCCCACGCCTGTGCCCGCCCCACCGGTGCATCCGCTACCCAGCAGCAACGCTTTCACCTCCTCAACCGTCTTGCCGCCAATCCTGAGCAACACCTCGTCCTTCTCACCGCCACTCCACACAGCGGCAAGCCCGAGGAGTTTCACTCCTTGCTCGGTCTGCTAAAGCCGGAGTTTGAAACGCTCGACCTTCCAAGCGCCAGCCCGGCTAAACGCCGCGAACTCGCTCAACACTTTGTGCAGCGTAAGCGCGCCGACGTGGAGAAGTGGATGGGAGAATCAACTCCCTTCCCTGAACGCGATCCCGTCGAGTGGGCCTATGACTTATCTCCAGCCTACGACGCTTTTTTTCAAAAAATACTCACTTTCGCAAAGCAACTCATCGCCACCGAGCCCAAGGGTGGGCGCACGCGCAAGGTCCACTACTGGACGGCCCTCGGTCTCCTGCGTGGCGTGATGTCCAGCCCCCGCGCTGGCATCGAGATGCTCAAGGCCCGCCTCGCGGGTATCCCCGCCAGCGCTCCGCAGGACAGCGAGGACGCCCCCGGCCTTGCACTTGCTCCCGACACCGAGGACCTCGCCGAAAACCCCGTCGCCGATACCGAGTTTGGCCATGAGGGCGACAATTCCCCCACCGCCGTCGTCGAGCGCCTCGACTGGTCGGGTTACCAACGCCAGCAGCTCCGCGAACTCGCCGCTGGGCTCGAACTCCTCGCCAATCCCAAATCCGATCAGAAGCTCGCCGCCGCTGAGGCTATCATCGACGAGTGGCTGGAGAAGGGGTTTCACGCCGTCATCTTCTGCCGCTACATTGCTACCGCGAATTACCTCGGCGATCAGCTTGTCCCCCTGCTGAAGAAGCGTTTCCCCAAGGCCGACCTTCAAGTCATCACCAGCGAGCTTCCGGATGACGTCCGCAAAGCCAAGATTGAGGAAATGGGTCACGACCGTTCTCGCCCACGCGTGCTTATCGCCACCGACTGCCTCAGCGAGGGCGTAAACCTTCAGTCACTCTTCACCGCCGTTCTCCACTACGATCTCCCCTGGAATCCCAATCGCCTCGAGCAACGCGAAGGTAGAGTGGACCGCTTTGGTCAAACCGCCACTCAGGTCAAAACCTGCCTGCTTTACGGCGGGGATAATCCCATCGACGGCATCGTCCTCGACGTCCTCCTCCGCAAAGTCCGTGAAATCAAGAAGAGCACCGGTATCAACGTTCCCTTCCCCGAGGATTCGCAGAGCATAATCGACACCATCACCCAGGCCCTGCTTCTCAATCCCGACCGGAAAATCAGCCGCAGCGGAGACCGCGCCCAGATTCAGTTTAGCTTCGATGAATTCGATGAAGCCGCCAAGTCAAAGGCCACCATCACCCGTAAGCTCGACGAGGCCGCCGAGCGCGAGAAGACCTCCCGCAGCATTTTTGCCCAAAACTCCATAAAGGCCGACGAGATCGAGCAAGACCTCAAGGAAGTGGACGAGGCCATTGGCGATCCCAAGGCCGTCGAGACCTTCGTCGTCACCACTCTTAATGAAATTCTCGGCGTCCAGGTCTCGCCTCTCCCCAAGCTACTCGGCTGCTACCGTCTCGTGCTTGGCAATCTACCGCCCCCGCTGGTCGCTTTGCTGCCCAAGCCCGCGAAGGGAGAATCCACTCTCTCCATTGGCTTCACCTCACCCACGCCGGAAGGCGTTTATTACCTCGGACGCAACCACCGCTTTGTCGAACAGCTCTGCCAAGTCGTCATGGCCAACACCCTCGCGCGCGAAGGCCATCGTGCGGCGCGCGCCGCCGTCATCCGCACTTCACAGGTTCCGGCCAAGACCACCTTGCTCCTCTTCCGCTGCCGCAACGTTATCGCCGAAAAAGCCGGCCGCCATCAGATCGTAGCCGAGGAAATGGTGCTCTGGGGATGGCGTGGCACTCCCGAACTAAAGGAGTTCATCGATCACGCTGCCGCCAAGTCGCTCCTCCTCGCCGCCCGCGCCTCTTCCGACCTCTCTACCCCGGCCCGAGCCAGCTTCCTCGACAATGAGCTAAAGCTTCTCGGCCGACTCCGCACTGAATTCGACCGGGTCGCCGAGGCTCAATCACTCAAGCTGGTCGCCGCCCACGAACGTTTCAGCGCCCTGATGGACGCGAAGAAATTTCAGGTCGTCTATCCGGTCCTTCCGATGGACCTGCTCGGCGTTTACATCCTTCTGCCGGAGTAAAACATTCCCGCCATGCCCACCACTCCCGAAGCATTCCAGCATCTGATTTCCGCTCCCGAAGGTGCGCGCATCGAATTCAAGACCGCAGGCAACGACTACTCGCTTTCACGTTTGGTCGAATACTGCGTCGCCTTGGCCAATGAGGGCGGCGGCCACTTCATCCTTGGCGTTTCCGATCTGAGGCCAAGGCAGGTAGTGGGTAGCCTCGCATTTCCCGAACCTGGCAAAGTCGAGTCTCACCTCTACGAACGATTGCGACATCGCATCCCCGTTGAAGAATATTTCCACGACGGTCGACGCGTTCTTATCGTCCATGTTCCCTCCCGTTTGCCCGGCAAGGCGTGGAGCGTGGACGGCAAATACCTCAAACGCGCCGGGGAAAGCCTCGTGGGCATGGGCGACGTCGATCTACAACAGATTTTCGCCGAGATCGGTCCCGATTTTACCGCCGAACCCTGTCCGGCCGGCATCGAGACACTAGATCCCGCGCTCATTGCCGACTTCCGCCGCCGCTGGGCGCGCAAAGCTCGCAACCCCCGCCTTGAACAACTCTCCGACCTCGTCGCCCTCACCGACGCCGACTTGCTCACCGACGGCCGTCCCAATTACGCCGCGCTCATTCTCCTCGGCACCCGCGCCGCACTGACCCGCCATCTAGGCCAGGCCGAGATCGTATTTGAGTATCGCTCCTCCGAAGCCTCCGGCCCCGCCCAGGATCGTGAGGAATATCGATCCGGCTTCCTCAGTCTTCACGAAGCCCTCTGGCAAAAAATCAACCTCCGTAACGACCGCCAGAGCTATCAGGAGGATTTCTTCCGCTACGATATCCCCACCTTCGACGAGGTCGCCATTCGCGAGGCCATCTTGAATGCCGTCGCCCACCGCGACTATCGCCATGGTGGCTCCATATTCATCCGCCAATACGCCCGCCGACTTGAAATCGTCAGCCCCGGCGGCTTCCCGCCTGGCATAACCGCCGCCAACATTTCTGAGCAACAAAATCCCCGTAATCGCCGCCTCGCCGAAACCCTTTCCAAGGCCGGCTTGGTCGAACGCGCCGGACAAGGCATGAACTTGATGATCGAAAACGCGATCAAGCAGACCAAACCGCTTCCCGACTTTTCCGGAACCGACGGCCACGAGGTGAGGCTCACACTCCCCGGCACCGTGCAAAACCCGGCGTTTATCCGTTTCCTTTCCCGCCTTGGTGAAGAACGCCTCAGCTCCTTTATCACGCACGATTACCTCGCCCTCGACGCGCTTCAGCGTGACCTGCCCCAACCTTTCGCACCAGAAATTGCCGCCCGCCTTCCCGTGCTTTTCGACTTGGGTATCGTGGAACGTCAAGGGCGCGGGGTCGGCACGCGCTACCTGCTCTCTCGCGAGCTTTACGCGGCCATCGGCCAGTCCGGAGCTTATACGCGCCGCAAGGGCCTCGATCATGAGACCAACAAGGCGCTTCTACTAAAGCATCTCACCGACACCAAATCCAAGGGAGCACCCTTGGCTGAGCTTTGCCAGGTTTTGCCAGCCTTATCGGAAAGCGGGGTGCAGCGGCTCCTGGCGCAATTGCGCGATGAAGGCCAAGTGACAGTTCAAGGCACCCGCCGTTGGGCA
This sequence comes from Verrucomicrobiota bacterium, assembly GCA_026398135.1. GTDB lineage: Bacteria > Verrucomicrobiota > Verrucomicrobiia > Opitutales > Opitutaceae > IMCC26134_A. The sequence continues at coordinate 5,826 of JAPLTN010000092.1, read as the reverse complement.
CGCTGGTTCCTAGCGAGCCGTCGGCTTTCTATGGCCCAAGAGGTTAAATCAACTGGGCCAAAGCCAAATGCCCTATAGCCGTAACACGCCACAAAACGGCAACTTATATGGCCCACGCCTTTGGCCCACTACTTTGAATTCTAGGCTTTAGCCCTCTCCCGCTCAATCTCCTCCAGCTCCCATCGCTTTACATGAACCCGCACTCCATGAGCACGCCCACCTTCGACGACCTCTGGAGCGCGGCGACCGCTTGGGCGGAGCAACATTCGGCACATATAGCCGCCCAAGGCCGTTCCCTCACCCCCGCAGAACTCACCTTGGCCAGCCAGGTCGGTGTCACCGCCCCAGAGCGCATCCGCATTCTCGTGGTACCCGAGATTCCCTTTCCCGATGACCCGGTGCTCCGTGCCTTCGCCGGTCAAGCCGGTATGCTTCCCGAACGCACCGGCGGCATGACGCTCGGCCACGGCATCTACCTGCGCGAAGATCAAGTCGCCCGTGCCAGCATCTGGCCCCACGAGTTCCGCCACGTTGCCCAGTATGAGTGCTTCGGGTCCATCAAGGCCTTCATGTTTTTCTACCTGAAAGAGCTTCTCCACTTCCGCTACGGCCCAGGACCCCTCGAAACCGACGCCCGTGCCGCCGAAGCCCAACTCCTCGCCCGATGAAATCCGGCAGACGCTTGGAATTGGAAGTCCGCGACGTTCTCGATGCGTCTCATCCCGCCTGCGCGCTTTCGGGTGTCTGTCTCTTTCGGCCCGATCAGTTCAATAAAGAACGTGATCTAGGCTTTGAGATAGATCACCTGCTTCACTTTCATGTCGATGGCGCCGATCACCTGCTGCTCATTGAATGCAAGGCGCAGGTGGTCAAGTTTCGCGGTGCCGCGCCCAATAAGGCCGTCCAGGAGTGGGTCGTCGAATACGCACGGCCAGGGCAGGAACCCAAAGTAAAGTTCCTCAAGACCCAGCTTTTCGACCAAGCTCAGGCGCTCCTCCAAAACATTTTCCCGCGCGAGCAGACGGAGAACCTTCACCTCCACGCTATCGTGGTCAGCGATGATGTCGGCACCGAGTCGCTTACCCAGAAGTCCCCAAGCCAAAATCGCCTCACCTATCACCTGCGTAGCTTTGCGATCTTGGAGAAACTCCTCAAAAGCCCACCCGACCTCGCCGTGCTTTTGGGCGCGAAGTCCGACCGGCTGCGACCGCTCCGGGTTCAGCAGTCGGACATTCTCCGCAAGGTTCGCCATAGCCTTATAGTCCCCGAACTCGGTCATCCCGAAGTGCCTAATGGCATCCGCTACGTCGGGCGCTGTCGCGAAACCCTCGATTGCGAACTCACCAAATTATTTCAGCCCACCCGCGAGGGCCGCTGGGCCATCAATGGTGCCGCCGGCATGGGAAAAACCGTGCTCCTGGCCTACGCGGCGACGGTCTTCGCCTCCGGAAAGGTGATCCAAGAAATCGTGGCAGATCGTCAGATATCTAGACGCACGCTCGTTCCGTGGGATAATTCCGCTATCGAGGCCAGTCTGCCCCCGCTTGGCCGTCGTAAGATCGTCCTTTTCGGGCTGAACCCCAAGCAATGCGACGTCCTGACTAAGGAATGCGCGCGCTTCCGCGCAGAGTTCCAGCATCTGGCGGATGCCGCCGATGATTCATCGTTGGCCCACTTCCCCCTGCCTCCTCGCGTGGAATCTTGGCGCGATGGCGTAGAGATTCGCGCCGATGTCCTGTTAATCGATGAGGCTCATGACTTAACGCCCCAGGCTCAGGCCGCCATCCGCGATTGGTGGGCAAAGGGGGAGGGAAAGCGCTACCTCATCCTGGCGTGTGATCGGCACCAAAAACTCCGTTTAGTAGGCGACCAGACCTCCATTCTACAGGGGCTGTCTTTTTCCGGCTGTTCCACCCGTCTCACCCGCAACTACCGCTGCCCGTCCCCTGTTTATGGAGCCGCTCTGGCCCTCATGTTTCGCTGGTTTGGTGCCGGCGGCGTCAAGGTCATGCCCACCCAAACCGATTTGGTGGGCAGCTTTGGCTTCGGCATCGATCCGGCCGCTCCCTTCCCTGCGGAGCCGGGGCGGCCCGTCCAGCTGCACATCAGGAACGATTGCCACCCCGCCAATTATTGGTCGTTCACCGTAGCCCGCTACGGCGACTGGCACATTGCGTATCGCTGGATCGACGATTGGGGCCTTCAATCCGAGCAGGTCTTGTGGGTGCGTTTTTCCCACACCGATCCCTATCTCGATCAGGAACGCCTCTCGCGGGTTCAGCTTCGCGACCTTCAGGTTCACGATCCCGACCGAGTCATCGACACTCACATAAAAGGCCGCGAATTCCCCGTCGTGGTCATCGAGGGCCTGCCTCCCGAGGGCGTGAATCAAGACGACATCCCTGCCATGCTGCTTTGGCGGCGACGTCTCTACCTGTGCGCGAGCCGCGCCACCTGCTTCCTGTTCTTTGTCTATCCAGGCCCCGATGGCTCCGCTGCATCCTCCTCTTGGGATACCGAGCTGCGTGCGCTCCTCGCATCCTGTTCCGAGCCGATCAATCGCCAGGAGGCCTCTAGCAAGTTTTGGCGCATGGACTTTGGTTTCCCCGACCAGCTTTTGCGTCCGGACATTTTCACCGAGTTGGAGTCCCAGGTTTCCTCCCCGCCCGAACCTCTGGCCCCAGGTTCCACGTCCCAGCCTCTCGCGCCCCCTCCGGCCATCCTGCCTACTCCGCCGGTCCCGCCTATTCTACAGAAGGTGGCCCCCCCTCCGGTCGTCCTCTCGCCGGTTTTGCCTCCACCGCCCCAAGTTTCGACCACCATTCCGCCAGCGGCTCCTCCCAAATCCGCCGTGGCCAGCCCCGAGCTGATAAGCGAAAAAGACTTCCAGCGCCGCTACGGTCAGGAAAAAGGCTGGCGGAGAACTTATGCCCAATATCTCCAGACCGGCATACTTCCGGCCCACCGGCCCGTCCTCAAGAATCCACCGATACAACGCCCTGCTCCCATCTCCCCTACGGCTGCAACCCATGGAGCTATTCTAACGCGCCCTATCAATCATGCTCTTGCGCCGGTCCAGGTAACCCCACCCCCAACGATCTCCTCCGTCGCCAAACCTCCTGTCATGACCCCGCGCATGATCAGCGAGCACCTTGGCCTAAAACCGTTCAAAGTCCTAAAAACAGCCATGGATGCCATGCGGAGTCGGAAAATGACCACAATGCCCGAGCTGGATAAGGACCTAAGCGCGGAAATCGTGGCCGATGTTTATCAGACTCAATCCGCCCAACTCCCCGAACTTCAGGATTTACGCGCCCTGCGGCAGCTCGTGAGCGAATTCAAGGCGACCTCCCCCCGATGACCTTCCCCTCCCTCCGCCTCGAAGGCGCTATCCTCTCCCCCGAACTTTTCGCCCGGGCCGACGACCTGCCCGGCCAGCGCCCGGCAGACTTCGGCCTGCCCACCGGCTCCGTCGTGAAGGATGAGATCGCCCGCGCCTGGGCCGACGCACAGGACTACTGGCGCATCTTCCAGCGCAAGCTCGACGCCCTCCACCCCAACGCCTCCGCCACCACCGAGACGCGCAACCTCTGGATCGTCCCCCTCCTCGGCCTTCTCGGCTACCAGCTCGAACGCCACGACCGGGGCCTCGATCTCCACGGTAAACTCTACCCCATCTCCCACCACGCGGCCAACCGCGCCGGCGTCCCCGTCCATATCGTCAGCGTTCGCGAACCCGCCGGCCTCGACCGCCGTCCCGAGCGCACCTCCGGCCCCCGCATGTCGGCCCACGGCCTCGTGCAGGAATACCTCAACCTCGCCGACCAGACCTACGGCCTCGTCACCAACGGCCGCCTCCTCCGCCTCCTCCGCGACAGCTCCCGCCTCGTCAAACTCACCTACCTCGAGTTCGACCTCGACCGCATCTTCACCGACGGCCTCTACGCCGACTTCGCGCTCCTCTACCGCTTCCTCCACGCCTCGCGCCTTCCCGCCTCCTCCGAGGCCACCGCTGAAAGTCTCATCGAGCGCTACCATCTCGATTCCGTCGAGGCAGGTGCCCGCATCCGCGACGGCCTCAGCAAAGCCGTCGAGACCGCCATCAAATCCTTCGCCAACGGCCTCCTCGCCCATCCGAAAAACGAAACTCTCCGTGCCGCCGTCCAGTCCGGGCAACTCACCCCCGCCGCCTACTACTCGCACCTCCTCCGCCTCATCTACCGCCTCCTCTTCCTGCTCGTCATCGAAGAGCGCAACCTCGTTTACCCCCTCTCGCCGTCCGCCACCAAGCGCGACCTCTACTACCGCTTCTACAGCCTCCAACGCGTCCGCCGCCTCGCCGACACCCGCCACCTCGACGACCCGCGCAAAGACGACGCCTGGCTCGCCGTCCTCGCCTGCTTCCAACTCTTCGAGGCCGGCGGCCCCGGCCCCCGCCTCGGCATCGCCCCGCTCGCTGGCGACCTCTTCCGCCCCGACGCCATCGGCCTTATCCGCGACTGCTACCTCGACAACGCCACCACCTTCTTTTGCCTCCGCGCCCTCTCCCTCTACGAAAACGAGGACGCCCACACCACCATCCGCGTCAACTACGCCGCCCTCAACGTCGAGGAGTTCGGCTCCGTCTATCAAGGCCTCCTCGAATTCGAGCCCGTCTTCCACGCCGACGGCCCGCGCCCCGCCTTCGCCTTCAAACAAGGCGACGAACGCGCCGCCACCGGCTCCCACTACACACCCGACGACCTCGTCCAGCCCCTCCTCAAACACGCCCTCGATCCCCTCATTGCCCAAAAGCTCAAGGAGCCCGATCCCGCCGCCGCCCTCCTCAGCCTTCGCGTCGCCGACATCTCATGCGGTTCCGGCCACATCCTCCTCGCCGCCGCCCGCCGCATCGGCACCGAACTCGCCATCGTCCGCACCGGCGAGGAGCAGCCCAGCCCCGCCGCCTTCCGCACCGCCGTGCGCGACGTCATCCGCGAGTGCATCTACGGTGTGGACCTCAATCCCCTCGCCGTCGAGCTCTGCAAAGTCGCTCTCTGGCTGGAAGCCCACAGCCCCGGCGAACCCCTCAACTTCCTCGACCACCACATCAAGTGCGGCAACGCCATCGTCGGCTTCGTCCGCCGCGAAGAGCTGGAGCGCGGCGTGCCCGACGAAGCCTTCGCCACCCTCCCCGGCGACGACAAAGACATCGCCGCCCACTTCCGCCGCAAAAACAAAGACGAGCGCGCCGGCAAATCCCAGACCACCCTCAACCTCGCCCCCGAGCTAAAGGCCCAGCTCGATGCCATCGTCACCCGATCCAACGAAATCTGCGGCCTGCCCGAACGCACCCCCACCGAGATCGAGGCCAAGAAACGCCGCTACGAGCAGTTCGCCTCCGGCACCGACGCCTGGCACCTCGCCCAGCTCGCCGCCATTCCCATCGCCCAGTTCTACACCCCCAAGACCGAGGCGATCAAGGCCCACCTCCTCCCCGACGAACCCTTCCGCGACTACCTCGCCGGCAAAGCCACTCCGCGCGCCGATGCCCTCGGTGCCGCCCGCGCCCTCGCCGAGCGAAAGCGCTTCTTCCACTGGTTTCTTCAATTCCCCGAGATCATCGCGCGCGGCGGCTTCGACTGCATTCTCGGCAACCCGCCTTATTTGGGCGGAAAGAAAATCAGCGGAACCTACGGTGATGCAGTCCTTGGGTATCTGATGGATCAATTCCCAGGAACTGGCGGACTATGTGACCTAGTGACTTACTTCTTACGGCGCGCCTTCTCTTTAGTTAGTCCAAATGGTTACATCGCGCTGATCACAACCAACTCCATCTCGGAAGGC
>JAPLTN010000023.1 GCA_026398135.1 Verrucomicrobiota bacterium | reverse complement strand
ATTTGCGAACGGCGGGGTTCGGCGACCCCGCCCTACATTTGTATCTCATCATCAAATTCCTAAACCAAATCGAGGCCATAGGCCGAACAATCGCATCCCCTCGTTTCGCGAAGAGAAACCGCGATCTCTGGCGGCGCACATTGAGTCGTCGCATTAGCGGTTACACCCTGTCTTAATACATAATAAAAATATCTTGATAAATTATTCTATGCTCAAAAGAGCTCTCTCACGCCTAGTTTTAACCGCGATACTTCTCCTCATCGGCCTAGGTGTGTATTTTTATATAAAACCAAGCGTTCCTCCCGGTAACCCGTCATCGGTATCGCCTAAGCGCACAACGGAAACGGTCCAAGCTCCCCAATTCGTCAATGCAACGAGCAATACCGTACAGAAACCGTCTGACGAAATGGCACGCACTAATGAAAACGACGTTCTACGCCCCATACCCTTGGGAGAAATTCCAGGCGGCAGCTTGGTAATGTCCAAACAAACTTTTGTTACGGCCCCCATCCGAGCTGAAGGCTTGGCCGACCTCCTGGTGGACGCAAAACTAACCGATGAAAAAAAAGCCGAAGCGTTAGCGCGTGTTGCGATGAATCCGCAGGAAGATCCGGAGGTTCGGCAAGAAGCGCTGGATCAATGGCTGCGCTTTATACCCGAGGAGGGCGAGGCACTGCTCTCCACGCTGGCCAGGGATTCTCGAATTACCAGTGCAATGGCGGCTATATTAATTAAAGACACCTTCACACGAACGATTTCCATCCAAGCCGAAGTCGCCCTGATTTCACTTGCACATAACGAAGCGGAAATCCGACAATTAGCCAGGGAACAGTTGATTGCACTGACCGGCATTGATCACAAAGATAACAAAAATGCGTGGGCGGCCGAAATAAAGAATCTGCTGAGTCGTCAGCCTAAAAACTAGTTTGCTGATACAAAACCACCGGCGTAATTCTACTATGTTAATGTGAAACAAAAGCCCCCCGAAATTGGCCGAGGACGGACAACGCCACACATTTCTGCCAGCAAAATGAACTGTTTCTTTTGTAGTGTTGGCCGTCCCCGGCCAAGTAAAGCGCACATGAGCGGGAACTTCACCCCGGGGTTAACAAAGTAGATGTAATGCCTGTGACAAATCCCATATAATACCAACCGCCCCAAACATTCAGACTTGAACCACAGATTGACAGATACGAACCGGATCCAAGGCAGCAGAGCCGAGAAGCCGGGTGTTTATCCGGTATTAATCTGCGGCATCTGTTGTTAAAGAAATCCGGTTCCTATAGTCCGATTATCACGGACTGTGGGTATAATTCATAAATAAAACTAAGGCCATTGGCCGAACAATCGCCACCCTTGTTTCGCTTCGCGAAACCGCCAACCCTAAGCGGCGCTCATTGAGCCGCCGCATCAGTGGTTAAAACTTGTAGAACGGGATCCGGCACCCCGCCGAAGCGCTTGCCAACTCACCAACCTGCTAACCAACATACCAGCTCTCCTACCCATGTCCTGCATACTCCTCATCGACGGCTTCAACCTGGCCTATCGCTGTTTTTTCGCCACGCCGGATCTCACTCGATCAGACGGGTTTCCGACCAACGCCCTGCACGGATGGGTCAAATCCCTATGGCGACTTATCGACCAAGAAAAACCGGCGCAAACCGTGGTATTTTTTGATCATGGCGGCTCGGCCGAACGTTTGGCGCTACACCCCGAATATAAAGCCCAACGCAAGGAAATGCCGGAAAATTTATCTAAGCAAATTCCCTATTTAAAAACGCTGACTCCCTTGTTGGGTATTTCTACCGTGGAGGATTATGGAGTTGAAAGCGATGACCTTCTGGCCGCGTATGCCATTAAACAGGCCGACTTGGGTCACGATGTGCTGATTGTAAGTTCAGATAAAGACTTCGCACAAATCGTAACCGAAAAAATCCAAATACTTCTTCCGCCTCCCTCCGCCCAACCCAAACTAGGTTGGCGTCGCCTGGATGCCAGCGCGGTTTTTGAAAAGTTCGGAGTGCCGCCTGATCAAATTGTGGATTATCTAGCCCTTATTGGGGACACTTCTGATAACATCCCCGGGCTTTCTGGGGTAGGGCCTAAAACCGCGGTAAAATGGTTGCAAAAGCATGGTTCCATCGAAGGCATTATTACCGCAGTTCCTAGCATAGAACCGGAACGATTTCGCGCCGCAATCCAAGCTGCCGTAGATCGCCTGCACCTCAATCGCCGCCTCATAACTCTTAATCTAAACCTCACGCTACCTGAAGTAACTAATATTTCTCCGGACTGGCCGGGATTACATCGGCTTCTAACAGAAATGGAAATGAAAAGCACTTTACTGGAGGCCCAAAAACGTTACACCCAACCCGAGCTTTTATTTTAATCCTAAATCCACCAATTTAAACCGAAAATTACGCGGTTAAAAGTGATATATTTAAATCATTGAATATCGTTATTAACCTTGCGCCGACACATGTGTACGCATGGTTCATTCTTTATCCTGTTTATCCGTTAAGTCCGCGGTCGCTTTGAACTCCCAGCGGCGCTCATTAAACCGCCGCATTAGCGGTTAAAAACCTACTTTAATATTATTATTAACCCAAGGCATTTTGCCGATACCATCAATCAATCGCCGGCGTGCGATGCTTACCCTGGGGGTCAAAAATATAACCGACTCCGTGAACCGTGCGCAGTGCGTCTTGGCCAACGATTGATGTTTCGCAAAGCTCACGAACTTTAACGATATATTGGTCCAGTGAGCGACTTTTAACATTCGCATGAAGGCCCCAGACGGCGTGTATAAGTGCCTTGCGTGGAATAACCTCCCCTTCGTGTGCTTTTAAGTGGGCGATAATTCCGATTTCTTTACGCCCGAGCTTCTCGACGCTGCCATCTGACATCACGCGTTCTAAACGAGCGGGATTGATTTGCGCGCGGCAAAATTCAAAAGGCTCATCCGAAAGTGACACGTTTTGAGTTATCGTATGATCGCCATGACTTTCAGCTCGACGTAAAACGGCACGTATCCGAGCGACCAATTCCGGATAACTGAATGGCTTGGTAATGTAATCATCTCCACCCAGCTCCAATCCGCGCACTTTGCTTTCTTCAATACTATTACCTGTGACAAAGATCACCGGAATTTGTATATTCTCTCGCCTGAGCTGTTCGATTAGTTCGAAGCCCGATTGATCTGGAAGCGTAATATCGACCAACAATAAATTCGCGAAGTTTTTCTTAAGAAAGCGGGCCGTATGCTGCGCTCGATGATAAACCTGCGTGCGCATGTCCGCTTCCTCCAAATAACCAGCCATCAAACGTGCCAGTTCAGGTTCGTCTTCAACAATTAAAATCAAGGGTTGCGGCGATGTACTCATGAAGTTCAGGGGGAGTGTGATCTGATAGAGGGTTAGCCAGACTTCTGTCTCTTTTTTACAATTACCACCACCTTGTAAAGGTCAACCTATGCTGGTTTGAATCTTATCAGCGCATACGCCCATCAGTGACGCTTTCGTTTCGCGCGAGATTTAGACTTGAAGCGTATCCTTGCCGCGCGCTGCGTTGCAGCATGTCCGCCTCCGCACCACTCCTCATGCTCGGTCTTCCCAAAGGTAGCCTCGAAGAATCCACCAAGGCTCTCTTCGCCAAAGCTGGTTGGAAAATCACCACGAGCTCGCGTTCCTATAAGCCCACGATCAACGACTCCGAACTCGACGGTCGTTTCGTTCGCGCCCAAGAGGTCGCGCGCTACGTCGATCATGGGTTTTTCGACTGCGGCCTGACTGGGTGGGACTGGGTCCAGGAGAATAATGCCGACGTCGTCGAAGTGTGTGACCTCGTTTACAGTCGCGCCTCCACCTTGGTCTCCCGCTGGGTCCTTTGTGTGCCAGAATCTTCGCCGATCAAAACCGCAGAGGATCTCGCCGGTAAACGCGTGGCCACCGAATTGGTCGAAACCACCAAGCGTTGGTTCGCTGCGCGTAATATCCCCGCTTTGATCGAGTTTTCCTGGGGTGCCACCGAGGTCAAAGTACCCGACCTCGTTGACGCTATCGTGGACATCACCGAGACCGGCTCATCGCTACGCGCCAACAAGCTCCGGATTGTCGATACGTTGCTCGAAACCAACACCAAATTCATCGCGAACAAAACCTCTTGGGCAGATCCTGCCAAACGTCGCAAAATCGAAACCATCGCGCTCTTGCTTAAAGGTGCCTTGGAGGCTGGCAGCAAAGTCGGCCTAAAGATGAACCTGCCCCGCGCCGCGCTTGAAGCCGTTACCGCCAAGTTGCCCGCTTTGCGCAACCCTACGATTTCCCCGCTCAGCAATCCGGACTGGATCGCCCTGGAAACCATCATCGACGAGAGTGTGGTGCGTGAAATCATTCCCGCGTTAAAAGCCCACGGAGCGGAAGGCATCGTGGAGTATCCCCTAAACAAAGTCGTTTACTAACTCCGCTATTCCGCGTCCCGCTAGCGCTTCTCGTCTGCCCGCTACGCCATGAAGGGTGGTGTCCCGGACACCACTCAGTCTCCACCTCTACAAAGCCTCGCCATGCCCAAGACCACCACCGTCACCCTCGGCCTGCTCCAACATGCCTGCGTAGCCGACCCCAAGGCCAACCTCGCCAAGGCACTCGCTCTCGCGGAGAAAGCCGCCAAAAAGGGAGCCCGGATCATCTGCACCCAGGAGATGTTTCGCTCCCAATATTTCTGCCAAAGCGAGGACCACGCCCACTTCGGCCTGGCCGAGGCCATCCCTGGCGGCCCCAGCACGCTCGCCTTCCAGAAACTGGCCAAAAAACACGGCGTCGTCGTCATCGCCTCCCTCTTTGAAAAACGCGCCAGCGGTCTCTACCACAACACCGCCGTGATCATCGACGCCGATGGTTCCGTGCTCGGGGTGTATCGCAAGATGCACATCCCCGATGATCCGCTCTTCTACGAGAAATTCTACTTCACCCCCGGCGATACCGGCTTCCGCGCCTGGGACACGAAATTCGGCCGCATCGGCGTGCTCGTTTGCTGGGATCAGTGGTATCCTGAGGCCGCCCGCCTCACTGCCATGCAGGGCGCGGAAATCCTTTTTTACCCCACCGCCATCGGCTGGCACCCGTCCGAAAAAGCCACCTACGGCACCAACCAGCACGGCGCTTGGGAAACCATTCAGCGCTCCCACGCCGTCGCCAACGGCTGCTACGTCGCCGCCATCAACCGCGTCGGCCACGAGACCATCGCAGGCGTGGGCGGAGACGGCCTCGAATTCTGGGGCCAGTCCTTCGTCGCCGGCACCTCCGGCCAGATCCTCGCCAAAGCCTCCGTTGACCAGGAGGAAATCATGCTCGTGCCCGTTGACCTCGACAAAGTGGACGTCACCCGCACCCACTGGCCGTTCCTGCGCGACCGCCGCATCGACGCCTACAGCGACCTCACCAAGCGTTTCATCGACCGCACCGTTTGATCATGGCCAAAGCCGCCTCCCCCTCCGCCGCGAAACCCAAAGCCGCAGCCAAACCCGCCGCCGCAAAGAAAAAGTCGCCCGCGCCCGCCCTGAGCGAGGGAACACCCGCCGAACTCGGCTTCCGGATGCCGGCCGAGTGGGAGCCGCAGGAAGCGGTCTGGTTGTCCTGGCCGCATAACTACGCAACCTGGCCGGGAAAGTTCCGGCCCGTCCCCTACAACTTCGCCCGCATCGTCGAAACCATCAGCCGCTTCCAGCCGGTCCGGATCAACGCCGCGAAAAAACTCCACGCCCGCGCCCGCCGCCTCTGCGACCGCGCCGGCGCCCGCCTTGATCGCGTCACCTTCTACGACCACCCCACCAATGACGCCTGGTGCCGCGACCACGGCCCCATCTTCGTTAAACACCGCAAAACCGGCGAAGTCGCCCTGACCGACTGGGCCTACAATGCCTGGGGCGACAAATACCCGCCCTACGATCTGGACAACGAGATCCCCCCCAGCATCGAAAAAGCCCTCAAACTGCGCCGCTTCGTGCGCGATATGGTGCTCGAAGGCGGCTCCATCGACGTCAACGGCCAGGGTGCCCTGCTCACCAGCGAGCAATGCCTGCTCCATCCCAACCGCAACCCCGGCCTCACCAAGGCACAAATCGAACTCGCCCTGCGCGATTACCTGGGCGTCACCGACATCTACTGGCTCGGCGAAGGCATCGTCGGCGACGACACCGACGGTCACATCGACGACATGACCCGTTTCTATAAACCCGACGGCTTCATCACCTGCGTCGAGCCCAACACCAACGAAAAGAACCACGCCATTCTCGCGGAGAATCTGGAGCGTCTGAAGAAATTCCGCACCCCGGCTGGCAAGAAGTTCGACATCGTCGAGCTCCCCATGCCCCGCCCTTTCGCCTATAAACGCCAGCGCGTTCCCGCCAGCTACGCGAATTTCCTCATCATTAACGGCGCCGTCCTCATACCCACCTTCCGCCAACCCGGATCCGATGCCCGCGCAGTCGAGATCATCGGCTCCTGTTTCCCTGGCCGCGAAGCCATCGGCGTGGACTGTTACCACCTCATTTGGGGCCTCGGCACCCTGCACTGCATTTCGCAACAACAGCCCGCCGCCGGCATAGCGTAGGGCGTTCGCTTGCGAATGCCTGGATCATCGCTGCTCGAAAAACGCCCAATCTATCGCTTCCTGCCACGCATGCCCTCACCCCTCTACACCCGTCTCACCCTCCACTGCTTGTCCTGCACCCTCCTCGCGCTCGCCCTGAATGGCTGCGCGACCGCAGATTCCTCCACCGCTTCGGAGAATCGCTCCAGCGTATTCCCCGAGCTCATCAGCTCGCGCTGGACCCCGCCCGCCTTCGCCACGCGCCCGGTTACCGGCGAAACCGCCACCGTGCTCGATGCGTGTGTCAAAACCGCCAACGCCCTCGGTTACTCCGTGAGCCGTTTCGACGGTGCCCGCGGGCGCATCTCGGCCACCCGCCGTCAAACCGCCCTGTTCGACAGCGCCCGCGAAGACACCCTCGAGATCACGGTCACCGTGCTTGCTCCCGGCACCTCCCAGGTTGCCCTCGTCCTGCGCGAGACCACCGAAACCAGTGGCTCCGACCGCGCCGCCCCTACCGCCGCCGCCTCGCTGGTCCGTGATCGCGGGCGCTACGACACCTTCTTCGCCCGCTTGGAAGCCGCTTTGCGACCCGCCGATACCGCCCGGTAAACTCTCGCCTCCGCAGGCACGCCCAAATCCTCCGGGCCAAACGCCCCCGGCAACAACGCGCCCGCCGTCGTCGCCAGTTCGGCCTCGCTCGCGCAGCAGCAAATCACCCGCGCTTCCGGGCCGAATTCGTGAATCACCTGCCGGCACGCTCCGCACGGCGCGGTCGGACCCTCAGTCGGTGTGTAAACCACCACGCAGCTCAGCTCCCGCGCCCCGGCCGACACCGCCGCGAAGATCGCGCTACGCTCCGCGCAATTGGCCAGCCCGTAGGACGCGTTTTCCACATTCGCTCCGGTAAACATTCCCGCATCCGTCCACACCGCCGCGCCCACCGTGAACCCGCTGTAGGGCGCATAAGCTCGCCCCGCCGCCTCGCGCGCCGCCCGCTTCAGCTTGACCAAGCCCGACGCAGTTAACGAAGCAGTTGTTTTCGATTTCGACATACCCGCAGCCTTCACTCCCGCGCGAACGGAGACAAACCTTGACCGCATGGCTACGAAGCGCGGAACCTGAACCCTTATGAAAGCCGGAATCGTCGGTCTCCCCAACGTGGGTAAGTCCACCCTCTTCAACGCCCTCACCCGCTCCCGCAAAGCCGAGGCCGCGAACTACCCGTTCTGCACCATCGACCCCAACGTGGGCGTCGTCGTGGTGCCCGACGATCGCGCCTACGTGCTCAAGGACATCGCCAAAACCAAGGTCGTCATCCCCGCCGCCATCGAGTTCGTGGACATCGCCGGCCTCGTCGCCGGTGCCAGCAAAGGCGAAGGCCTCGGCAACCAATTCCTCGCCAACATCCGCGAAACCGACGCCATTGTCCACGTCGTGCGCTGCTTCGAGGACCCCGACGTCATCCACACCATGGGCTCCGTCGATCCCGTGCGCGACATCGAGGTCATCGTCACCGAGCTCATCCTCGCCGACCTCGAGTCCGTCGAGAAACGCCTCGGCAAGACCCAGAAACTCGCGAAGTCCGGCGACAAAGACGCCCAGGCCGAGCTCGCCGTCCTCGAAAAACTCATCCCCCACCTTAACCAAAACAAACCGGCCAACGTCCTCGACTGCACCGACGACGAGAAAAAGCTGCTGCAATACTTCCAGCTCCTCTCCGCCAAACCCGTTCTCTACGCCTGCAACGTAGCCGAGAGCGATCTCGCCAATGCCGAGGCCAACCCCTTCGTGCAAAAAGTCGCCGCCTTCGTGAAGGCCCACCACGACGCTGCCTACGTGCCCATCAGCGCCCGCATCGAGGCCGAGCTCATCGACCTCTCCCCCGAAGAGGCCAAGGAGTTCCTCAAGGATCTCGGCGTCGCCGATTCCGGCGTCTCCAATCTCATCCGCGGCAGCTATTCCCTCCTCGGCCTGCAGACCTACTTCACCGCCGGCGAAAAAGAGGTCCGCTGCTGGACAATCAAGAAAGGCTGGAAAGCGCCCCAGGCCGCCGGCGTGATCCACAGCGACTTCGAGAAAAACTTCATCAAGGCCGAGGTCGTTTCCTACGAAGACCTCGTCCGCCTCGGCAGCACCGCCGCCGCCCGCGACGCCGGCAAATACCGCCTCGAAGGCAAGGAATACATCTTCCGCGACGGCGACGTGGCCATCTTCAAGACCGGCGCTTAATCCGCCGCGCCCCGCCGCCTAACGGCTGCTCAGCCTCGCGCCACCCGACCCCGGAACTCGCTTCCGGGGTTTTCTTTTTACCCGAATTCCGTCTGCCTGCTCTCTCTTCATCATGGCCAAATCCAAATCCGCCCCGCTCGCCGCCGCTACCGTCGTCCCGCGCTTCCTCTCCGACTTGCTTGCCGCCCGCTCCCCTTCCGGTGCCGAACACGAAGCCCAGGCCGTCTTCGATGCCTACGTTAAAGCCGCCGCCGACACCTACGAAAACGATGCCCTCGGCAACCGCATCGCCACCCTCCACCCCGCCGGTGACCCCGTGCTCATGCTCGCAGGCCACATCGACGAACTCGGCCTCCAGATCAGCTACGTCAACAAAGACGGCTACCTCTACTTCAACACCATCGGCGGCCACGACCGCGTGATGATCCCCGGCCGCCGCGTTATCATCTCCACCGAAAACGGCCCCATCCTCGGCGTCACCGGCAAACGCGCCATCCACCTCATGGATGAAGCCGACCGCAAAAAAGTCCCCGAGGTGCACGAGATGTGGATCGATATCGGCGCGAAAACCAAAAAAGAAGCCCTCGCCCGCGTGCGCCTGGGCGACGTCTCCACCTACCAACCCGGCTTCGAACTCCTCCACGGCACCATCGGCGTCGCCCGTGCCTTCGACGATAAAGTCGGTGCCTACGTCGTCGGCGAGGTTCTCCGCCGCCTCGCCCCGCAAAAGAAAAAACTCGCCGCCCGCCTCGTCGCCGTCGCCACGTCGCAGGAAGAGATCGGCACCCGCGGCGCCACCACCGCCACCTACGCCGTCAACCCCCACCTCGCCATAGCCGTGGACGTCGGCCACGCCACCGATCACCCCGACTGCGACCCGCGCAAATACGGCGAAACCACTCTCGGCGGCGGCCCGATCATCTGCCGCGGTCCTAATATCAACCCCTTTATCTACGACCGCCTCGCCGCCTGCGCCAGACAGCTCGGCATCCCTCATCAATTCGAAGCCGACCCCCGCCCCACCGGCACCGACGCCCGCGCCATGCAAATGGGCCGCGGCGGCGTTGCCACCGGCCTCGTCAGCATCCCGCTCCGCTACATGCACACCCCGAGCGAACTGGTCGATCTGGCCGACGTGGAGCGCACCGTGCAACTCCTGGTCTCCTTCGCCCTTAGCCTGCGCGCCGGCGAACACGGCCGCTGGTAACGCGCCCAAGCATCCCCCTTGATAATCTTTGCACTATATCTGCCCTGGTAGGGCGTTAGCTTGCGAATGCCGCTCTGGAGAAAAAACCTTCGAGGAATTTCGCAACGATTTGTAGCGCCGGCCCGCGCCCGCGCTACCACCAGAGTTTCTGCTTGGCGTGGTAAAGCGCCTTGTCCAGTTCCGGCAAATACGGATGCCACATGCGCTCCCACTCGAGACTCAAGACGCCGTTAAACTTATCGGTTTTCACCGCATTAATAAGCTCGGCCATGGGGAAATCCCCATCCCCCGGCATAACAAACGTGTAGGGATGCGTTCCATTGGGCGAAGGTACGCTCACGCTGTCCTTCACATGAAGATGAATCACGTTTTTGCGCAGCGTTTTCCAAGTCACCAGCGGAGCCTCCCCGCCCTTTTTCCATGTGTGATGCGTATCCCATAAAATCTTCACGTCGGGAGCCCGTGCAAAAAGCGCCTTCAACGCCGTCGAGGTCACGATGCTATCGATCGTCTCCACCAAAAAATCGACCGCCCACGCATTCTTGTAACGCATCTCGCGCCACCACTTGAGCGTATCCGCCGCCTGCGCGAGCTCGCCGGCGTCTGCGGTCCGTCCGCCGTCAAAAACCCGCAGCCAAGGAATTTCCGCCGCCTCGGCCCATTGCACGAACCGGATCAACTGAGCGCGATCCACGTCGTTGTGGCCAATCAGTTTGAACGAGGTATCCAGCGCGCAGATCTTAAAGTTTTTGTCCCGCAAGTGTGCCGCGAAACCCGCCGGCGTCACGTAGTGGGCATGAAACCAAGCCGGCAAATCCGTGCTCTCGTTCAAGGTGCGCAGTTCCAAGGTGTGCATGCCATGACGGGCCGCGAGCGCGATGGCACCGTCTAGATCAAGTTCCGGGCAACCAAGCGTGGTAAACGTATGAAGCATCATAGGGTAACGTGGGGTAGGGTGAGCCAAGCATGGATTGCCAATTTCCATGCACAAGCCTCCGCTCTAATCCCATGCGCACCCTGCTTTGCCTAGGACTTTTCTTCGCAGTGCCGATTTTCGGCGCACCACACTCCGAAACTACCCGCCAGAATGATCTCAGTACAGCGACACCCACTTGGATTGCCCCCCTAAACCGCGCCTTGGGCCTTTCCTTATTTTCTGATGCCACACTCTGGGACGATGCACCCGCGCAACTAGCCCGACGACTGGACCTGCGCCCCGAAAGCATTACGCCCGGTGCCGAAACCTGGCGTCGTTACCTGCGTCCGCCCCTAACCCTTCTCGGCGCGCCCGCCTACATGCTGGCCCTGCGTAACGAAAGCGGCTGCATCGAAAGTTTCACCATCATGTTTACCAATCAAGGTGACTACCCCGCCTTTTCCGAGCGCGCCACCGGTGGCGGTGGCGCGGGTTACGTTTCCCCTTCGGTGATAAAAGCCTTCGACGCCGGGCTTCTCCGTGATTTCCAAAACGTGCGCCAAGCCATTGCCGCCGCCTTGCCGAACTCCGAGCGCGACCCAAGCCCCGCGCAACGCCGCGCCGCCCCCGGCCAGCTCGCCCTCTTCATCGCGGGCGAACACGAGCTTTTATTGCAAGCGCGCCCGGGCAGCCTGCTCGCCCTTCGTATCCAGCCCACCGAACGCGCCGCCCCGCCCCGCTTGAGTGACGACCAACTCCGGCGCCGCTGGAAAGAGCAGGTGACCCGCCGTCCCAACGGCGACGTGATCCTCGATCGCATCCCCATGGTGGACCAAGGACCGAAAGGCTACTGCGTGCCCGCCACCTTTGAACGCCTCCTGCGCTACGCGGGCATACCCGCCGACCTCTACGATTTGGCCGCGCTGGGCGGCACCGCACCCGGCGGCGGCACCAACGTAACGCTAATGATGGCGAACCTCGAACGCACCGTGCGTCAAGCCGGTCGCCGACTCGAAGCGATCAAGATCAAGCCCTCTCCCGCCACCCTGGCCCGCTACCTCGATGAAGGCCGCCCCGTGCTATGGTCCCTCTCCTCCACCACTGATTTTAACAAACTCGCCGACACGTATTCTCGCGAACGCCCCGCCGCCCTCACCGCACTCAGCCCCTGGGCCAAGGAGCGCCGCCTACTTGGATCCACGCTCGCCCTTGATCCGACCGCAGCCCACCTGTGCCTGCTTATCGGATACAACCGAAACACCGGCGAACTCGCCTTCAGCGACTCCTGGGGCCCCGAGTTCGCCGAACGCTGGCTGCCCGCCGCCGCCGTCCAGTCCGCGAGCTTCGGCGAATTCTGGGTGCTCAATTTTTAACCCGCTTACCGCGCCTCCACCCGCGCCGCTGCGCGTCCATCCCCCAACTCCAAATCGACCCGCACCCCGACGTGCAAATCCGCCGCACGCGTAACCGGCCGCCCGTCCGCATCGCGCACGATCGCAAAACCCCGGTTCAAAACCGACGCCGGACTCGCCGCCTGCAAGCGCTTCCACAGCCCCAGCAAACGCTGCGACTCCGCCTCGATCCGACGCTCAGGTGCCACCGCCGCGAGCCTTCCCGCCACCAACTGCCGACGATGTGCCCGCGTCTGCGCACCTCGGGCCCACGCCGCTGCGAACCGGTTTTGCAAATCATCCAGCCGCAGCCAGCCCCGCTCCACCTGCGTCACCGGCGACAATAAGCGCAACCGATCCGCCAACCCTTCCATGCGGTTGCGCGTCGCCTGCAAGGCCCCTCCCGCCTCGCCCTCCAGGGCCTTGCTCAAGCGCTCCAACCTCTCCGCCTCGGCCACGAATCCGCTCGAAATCAATTCCGCCGCCGCGCTCGGTGTTTCCGCCCGCACATCGGCCGCAAAATCGCACAGCGTAAAATCAATCTCGTGTCCCACCGCCGAAATCACCGGCACCCGCGAAGTCGCAACCGCACGCACCAGGATCTCCTCGTTAAACGCCCGCAAATCCTCCAGCGAACCGCCACCCCGCCCCACTACCAATAGATCGAATTCAATGCCGCATCGCCCAGCGCTTCCAGCGGTCTCAATCATCGCCGCTACCTCGGCCGCCGCCCCCTCGCCCTGTACTTTTGCCGGCAACACCACCACGCGGCCACGCCAGCCACGCCGGGTTAAAATCCGTAAGAAATCCTGCACCGCCGCGCCGGTCGGCGAAGTGACGAATCCCACCGTCCGGGGAAGCGGCGGCAGCGCGCGCTTTCGCTCCCGATCAAACAAACCCTCCGCCGCCAATCGCGCCTTCAACGCCTCGAATTCGCGCTGTAAACGCCCCACCCCGTCCTCCACCACCACTCTCACAATCAGCTGATATTCCCCTCGCGCCTCATAGACCGAAAGCTCGCCCAGCACCACCACCTGCGCCCCCTCGCGCAGCTTCGCTGTTTGTCGGGCTGCATCTCCCCGAAACATCACCGCCCGAACCTGCGCACCGGCATCCTTCAGTGAAAAATACACATGCCCGCTGGCCTGTGTCCGTAAATTGGAAACCTCCCCCCGAATCCAGCCCGCCTTCAGACCGGTTTCCAGCAGGGTTTTCACCCGGCGGGTAAACTCCGTCACACTCTCCGCCCGCGTGCCGCCGTCAGCCCCCAGGTCAAAGGTAGCCTCACCCTCGGAATCATTTATTTTTCCTGCTTTAGACATCGTCTCCGGTAATCGGCCCGGCCCCGCTTGAACGCGTAGAAAACCGTTTGCGCATCCAACGGATCAAGATCGCGAAAACCCCCACCCCTAGAAGCGCCAACAAGGCCACCCGCCCCCGCCCCTGCGCCACAGCATCACCAAACAAAATCACCAAGGCCGCCATCGCCGTGGCAATCGGCCAGGAAATCAGCATGTAAGTCCGGTAAGGCACCTCAATCAGCCCCAACAGAAAACTCTGCAGCACGTACGGCGGTCCCGGCGTGATGCGCACCAACAAGGAAAACATGCGCTGCTTATCCACCGCCACGACCGGAATCGAATAGCCCAGGTACTTAAGTAAACGTGTTATCCAAGGCCGTAAAAATCTCCGCGCCAACACGTAGGAAACCGACATATTTACCGCCATGCAAAGTCCGGCCAAGGAAAGCACCAACGGCAACCCGAGCACCGGCCCGAAAACCGGCCCCGCCGACAACGCAAAAACCGAAACCGGGAACCCAAACGCCGGCAACACCGCATAAGCGGAAAAAAACCAACCCGCGCCCAACTGGCGTATCTCGGAAACCGCCCTTTCAACCAGCTCGCGAATATACACCCAAGTGCCGGGTGGTTGTGACAACGCCCACGTCACCAACGCAGCGACCACGAGCCCAGATAAAACCAGCACGATCAACCTCCGTTGCCGATGCCGAGCCCCTGCGCATTCGTTTTTAACCATTTCCCAAACCCTGCCCTCCTAATTGGCAAACGGTCAAGCAACCACAGTCCCGACTTTACGCTTCCCGCCCGCTTGTCCACTCCCCAAGATCACCGCGCTTCGGCGCATGAAAGTCTCCATCGTCATCCCCTGCCTCAACGAAGTCCGCAGCATCCGTAAAATCGTGGACGACGTGCCCCGCTTGCCGGCCGCGGAATCATTGTCGCACATAACCACTCTCGCGACGCATTCCGGCGCCGCACATGACCATCGCACACCCATTCTTTATAAACTTACGCTCAGTTATAGCCGATAAGATAATACTCAATCTTACATGCACACCCTAGGAAAAACAGTTCAACAGCATTTATTAACTACACAAAATCATTTTGATAATTCACCCGACATCAAACCCGCTGCATTTAGCTACAGGTGTATTCTCGCGCATTATTACAATCTGCTAATTCCAGAAAATGCATCTGTCTTGGAAATCGGCTGCGGGGGCGGCGACTTGCTCATTCACCTAAATAGCAAAGACAAAACAGGCATAGACGCATCGATCACACAGATAAATAGGGCCAAGGCAAAACTCCCCGACGCCCGCTTCGAGCAACAGTTCGCCGAGTGCCTCAAGCTTAATCGGACCTATGATTATATCATTATTTCCGACACCTTGAATTTTGTTGCGGATGCCCAACTTGTTTTTGAGCAACTCTCCGCGGTCGCAACTCCAGAAACACGTCTGATATTAAATTTTCACAATAATTTATGGCACCCAATCCATTCGATCGCCTCCAGTTTCGGTTTTCGTCGACACAATCCAAGCTCCAGTTGGTTAAGCCCAAATGATATTGAAAACCTGTTAGAACTTTCGTCTTGGGAAAGCATCAAACGACAATCGCGAATCTTCTGGCCACTGAACACCCCGGTGATTGCCGCTCTATTTAATCGCTACCTGCTTCCCTTTTTACCTTGGGCATCATTTTCCGTTTTTGAAATAGCCCGATTGCGGCCAAAAACCAATCTAACGCTAAATAGCTTGTCTGTGTCAGTCATCATACCGGCAAGAAATGAAGCGGGAAATATAGAAGCGGCTGTCTTGCGCACCCCTCAAATGGGAAAATGGACCGAGCTCATTTTTGTCGAAGGTCATTCCAAAGATAATACCTGGGACGAAATAGAAAGAGTTAAATTAAATTACCCCGATCTGAAAATTAAAACCATGCGACAAACCGGCAAAGGTAAAGGCAATGCCGTAAGAGAAGGTTTTGCTGCGGCGAGCGGTGACATCTTAATGATCCTGGACGCCGACCTTACCATGCCACCTGAAGAATTGCCCAAGTTTTATTCCGCTGTTGCTGAAGGCAAGGCCGAGTTTGCCAACGGTTCCAGATTGGTTTACCCGATGGAAAAAGGCGCCATGCAATTTCTTAATATGATCGCCAATAAATTTTTTGGCTTGGCATTTTCCTGGCTCCTCGGACAAAATATCAAGGATACACTATGCGGAACAAAGGTACTGCGTAGAGATCATTATCTGCGCATAGCTGATAATCGTGCTTATTTCGGCGAATTCGATCCGTTCGGTGATTTCGACCTGTTATTCGGCGCAGATAAATTAAATCTAAAAATACGCGACATACCGATAAGATATCGCGAAAGAACATACGGAAGCACTAATATTCATCGCTGGAAACACGGCGCCTTGCTTCTACGAATGTTGGTATTTGCCGCCCGGAAAATTAAATTCATATAACCCTGTGAATAAAAAAAACTCCATCGATCAACATAACGAAGAAATACACGAGAATTTACGTCATTGGAATAAAAAGCCCCAACTTCAAGCTGAGTATAAACGGTTTTACCAACGTATCGCCTCAAAATTAGACAATCTGCCTCAAGGTGACGTTTTAGAATGCGGTTCCGGCATAGGAAATATAAAAACCGCCTTTCCCCAAGCGATCACCAGTGATTTATTTCCGAATCCCTGGCTTGATCGCCAGGAAAACATTTACAAACTAAACTTTGCAGACAATTCGTTATCCGCAGTGGTACTGTTTGATGTATTTCATCATCTGCAATTCCCTGGGAACGCCTTGAAAGAACTGTACAGAACGGTAAACCATTGTGGCCGGGTCATAATCTTTGAACCGTCAATGGGCCTGTTTGGTCGTATGGTGCTGGGTCTGTTCCACCACGAACCACTTGGTTTTTCAAAACCCATAAGTTGGTCGGCTCCTGCTGACTTTGACCCTGGTGCCACTAAATACTACGCGGCGCAGGGAAACGCATGGCGTATTTTTGATGCAAAAGAAAAGAATGCTGAACTCGGTGATTCCGGCTGGCTCGTTAAAGAAATCTCCTATTTCCCTGCTTTAGCGTGGTTACTGACTGGCGGGTTCCGGGGACCGTCACTCTATCCGGCTTCGCTTAAATTTATGATAAAATTTATGGATCGAGCGCTTAGTTTGAGCTCTAGGTTTTTTTCCGCCAGAATGATCGTTGTATTAGAGAAACCCTCAAGGTAAATTTTGCATCCATTTATCAACGGAATCACCGGAAATCGGCTTGATATCGCCACCTTTATCACGCATGGTATTTTTTGGAGCCAAATCTTTGGTTGGTATCTCCATTAATTTTTCATCCACGGAATCAACCCTGCTGAATCTTGTAATTACATAAGGGCGAACAGTAGTTTCGGCAATTATGCTCGTCTTGTATGCTGGATGCAGCCAGTCGCCTGGAAACACGGTCTCTTTTTGGGTATCTGGATCCACAAAAAATTGTTGAACAACAAGTGCAGTAAACGTTTTCAATTTGTAATGGAAAGCAAGCTGACGGGCTCTTTCGTTTAATAGCCCTATTGGCACGCCTTGTATTTTATCTAGAAAAAGCCGCAACCCGTCTGGGCTTGCTACGACATATGATGTAGGTGGTAAACTATTCAAAACCTTTATAGTCCAATCGGCTCGACGCACATTGTAATTACTCAGCGAGCTGTTGGCAGTCGCTGCGCGAGGTATTGATATAGTAAACAAACAAATAAACAATAAGCCCCAAAGAATCCTGGACACCAAAATATGTTTAACTTGATCAAATAAAAGATAACAGGTTGATAAAACACAGATCAAGGCAAAGGGTAGTATCAACCGGCTAACCTCGCTTGCATCCACCTGCCCCCAGTGATAAAACAATAATACCCCAAAGTTAAAAACCACAACCACTGATGCAACCCAGACGGATACTGAACAAGACGAAATACCTTCTCGAACCATAGACTTTAACTTACCATACAACATAAATATCATACACGGTAAGCCCAAAATAAATATCAATTCAAACGAAGTGCTGCCACGAGAAAAGGCGAAGAAATAATTTAACGCATGCCCCAAGTTGTCATAAAAATACTCCAGCGAGAAAGGACTCATTCCAGCGCGTATCTGCCAGTTGCCCTCAAAATTATCCTGAAATGTACTTAATCTAAATAAAAACGTCATCATCACCAAAGGGGCGAGGTAAAGAGACACATCATAAATTACCGAACGCCGCTTAATCCAACCAAGCAAAATAATTATACCGGCCGCCCCCGCAAAAACCGCCGATTCGTAACGTGTATTCGCGAGTATGATTGCCACCAGAATCAAAAATCTCTGCGTGGTTTTTTCAGGTTTATCTATATAAATTGAAGAACTCCAAATAAACATCAGCACCAAGAGGAGATTCAACAGCTCAAACCCACCGCCTGAGGCATTTTGATAAAACAAGGGGAAGGCCGCAAACAACGAACAGGCAAAATAAGCTGCGTTTAATCCATAAAAACGATTCGCAGTAACAAAAAGGAATATATAAAACACCCCAACGATCAGAGCATTTAGATAAAAGACATTCTGCGGCCGATAACCCGTGATGTCATGGACAAGGCTTAAAAGTGAGACAAATACGGGCGGCCGCTTGTTTACTACGCCACCAAGCATGCGATAAACACCACCCAACTCATAACCGCTTACTGCAATATCTGAGCGCCCCTCATAGTGTATCGCCATGGCTTCCACCCCCAAAACATACTCATCAGCTGTGACTTTGTAGTTAAATGGCTCGCGGCTCAAACTAAAGGCCGTGCAGAACCCAACAAACAGGATGACAGGCCAGCGCGCTGCCGCAGCTCTCAAGTTCCAAGTGTATGCGGGCTGTAGAAATTTATATAAGTCCCAAGCTGACACCCCAGCAATTGCGAATACTGCCAAAAAAATCCACCGACTATTTTCGCGACAATAAGCTTGAGCGAGATCAGAGTCTAATCCTAATCCGCAAAGTATTGCTGTGCCTATGGCAAAAAACAGCCCGTAACAAAACAATCGATGTTTAAAGTGCATAAAAGAGCCGTCGAATCATAGAATCGACGGCCATAAGAAACTAGGGATTATTTTTTACAAGCTCCAAGATTTGGAGACAGTTCCGCTAGAACCATTCCAACTTAAGCTGCGCGAAGCACCGGCTGTGAATGAGGTCCAATAGGTCTCACCGGCTGCAGTTTGAATCGTACTCTTGATGTATTTGTCTGTTCCGACAAGATCCGTAAGGCCGCAGGTGGATGCGCCATTTTCCATTACGAACTGGTCAATAGCACCGGAAATTTGCCGGACGTTGTTATCAATTGCCTTGGCACGCGAGTTGGCGCGAACCTTGGCGAACGCAGGAATTGCCATGGCGGCCAAAAGGCCTATGATAACCACGACGATCATGATTTCAACAAGTGTGAATCCCTTTTTATTATACATATTCATACAAACTATTTAAGATATACTTTTAAAGAAAAAGGCCGCCGGATTTAAGTTCGGCGGCCTAACCTTAAACTAAAGCTGAATTACAGGTCCCACGATTTGGAAACCGTACCGCTAGAGCCGTTCCAGCTCAAGCTACGCGATGCGCCTGCGGTGAAAGAAGTCCAATAAGTTTCACCAGCAGCGGTAGCAATCGTGCTCTTGATGTACTTATCGGTTCCGACGAGATCAGTCAGGCCACAGGTGGAAGCGCCATTTTCCAGTACGAACTGGTCAATTGCACCGGAAATCTGGCGAACGTTATTATCGATGGCCTTGGCACGGGAGTTAGCGCGAACCTTGGCGAACGCGGGAATCGCCATGGCAGCCAGAAGGCCGATGATGACGACGACGATCATGATTTCAACGAGGGTGAAGCCCTTGGTATTACGTGTTTTCATAGGAGTCTATATTTAGGATTATCGCAGTTATGGCCAAAACCTAGGCCATTACACTGCAAGAAACCTTCTTTGCGCGCACCTGACAAGGCATTTTTACTGGGTATTTTCCCTCATTTGTTTGCTACTGCGTAAACGATCGTCCCCCACCAATATCTTAGTCTGTTTTACCCTAATACCATGCTACCCCGCATACCCCTTTATCGCTTAGTTTTGGCGACGGCATGCCTGATATTCTCCATTGCTCTCACACATGCTCAAGCCGAAGCCAGCGAGCCGGGTCAGCGGGTCGAACTTCAGCTCGCAAATGGCGACCGTCTCACGGGTGAACTCATCTGGCGAGTTGATGGCAAGATTCGTTTCCGATCTCCTATTTTAGGCGACCTGACACTTGCCGAAACAGATGCCGCCATTTTGGAAATAACCGACCGCAACGACACGCCCCCAAGCCCAAACGCGGTTACGGGCACTCCTGAGAAGACAGCTCCATTACCCGAGAAAAAATCGCCGACCGCACCCGCGATTACTCGGACCACTGCCTCCACACCGGCGGTCACGTCCGTTCCCTCCGCCAACCCCGCAAACACCAAAATTCCTCCGATAAAACCTTGGAAGGGCAAGCTGGAGTACGGCTATGCCCAACAGACTGGCCTCAAGGATACGCTCAGTTACAATTTACGGGGCGAAGCCGAAAAACAGATCAATCAGCATTCTCTCAAAACCACCGGTCGCATTCTCTACGCGGAACAAAACAAACGACCCAGCGCTGATCGCACCGACTCAAACTTTCGCTGGCGCTACCAGATTTCCAAACGGACTTTCTCCCAGGCTCAAACCACCTACCTGCGTGATGACATCACCCAAATCCACGCAAACTTTGAACAGAATGTCGGTCTCGGCTACCGCATCATCGACCTGAAGCGTCATGCGGTGAATGTCGGCGCCGGCATCACCGGCCAGTACCGCGACTGGGATGCCGGCACCAGTGGCTTCGCCCCCTATGGCGAGATATTCGAGGACTATAGCTTTAAGATAAATGACCGCATAACCCTAACCCAAGATATTGTTGTTCAATATTCTCCCGCCGACCGAGCCTTCAACATTCCGGCCAATGGTCGTCCCGCCGCAGTCAATCCCGATGCGGAAAACTACAAAGTCCGCTTTAACGCTTCGCTCCAAGGTAAAGTGACAGAGCGCATCTCTGTGAACTTACGTTTTGAATACGAACTCGACAACGCGATCCAGCTTCAAGGCGGCCGGAAAAATGAACGCATAACCAGTTCGATCGGTTATGCTTTTTAGGGCGTGTCTGGGTTTAAATTCCGCCCGTCGCCAAGGGGCCTACGGGGAAAGCGTGGAGCACGGCTGGGCAGTCGTTGCGAGAAGCGGCATCGCCCGCTGGGCCACCTCCGCCTCTCGCGCCTTGGCCGGGCCGCGCCCCACGCTCCCGCCGGACTGAGTTTAAACCCCGACACGCCCTAAACCGCTCCGGCCTGTTCCTACTTTTCCGCCTTTTTGGCGGGTTTAGCCGCGACCTTTGCGACCTTAGACTTGGGCTTAACGACCGTAGCGGGCTTGGTTTTGGCCGCTGCTTTTTTAGGCGGCGATTTTTTCGCCATAGCTTTGGCTTTGTCTGGCGTGACTTTCTTTTTTGCCGCTTTTTTGGGTGCGGTAACCTTGGTTTTTTTCGCCACGGTCTTGGGTGCCGCCGCCGCCTTGGTTTCAAAGGTTTTCAAATCCACTTCGGCGGCATCCTTCCAGAGTTTGTCCAAAGCGTAGTGCTGACGCTGCTCAGGGGTGAAAAGATGAACCATCACCTGGTAAGCGTCCACCACGGTCCAACCGCTGTTGAACCCGCCTTGCTCCATGCCGGCAATTTTCACCTTGGCAGCATCTAGGACCTTTTCGGCTTCGATGCGGAGTGCGCGCAGATGGGGTTCACTGTTGCCCGTGGCCAGCACGAGATAGTCGGTGATGTTGGAAACTCCGCTCACGTGCAGAACCTTTAGCTGGTCGGCCTTCTTGTCTTCCAGAGCAGAAACAAGGGTGCGCAGCAGGGAAATAGTCGGCAGGTCGGGGACGGATACAGTGGACATGAATAATTTGATTAAGCCCGATACAGGCCAGTTTCCCGGATGTATTCAATCACCTTGTCGGGCACTAAGCCTGTTAGCGTTTCTCCTCGCGCGATTCGCGCCCGGATTTCGCTCGAACTTACGTCCCAGCAACCCGCCGTCTCATGCACGCGGTGCGCCCGCAAACCCGGCACTCGCGGATACGCCAGCTCAGTCCAGGCGTATCCCGGACGGGCATAAACCGCCCACTCCGCCAATCGCGCCAACTCCGACGGCTCGCGCCATTGTTCCAGCCGGGCAAATTGGTCCGCTCCCACGATCCAAATCAAAGTCTCCGCCGAATGCACTTCGCTTAGAGCACGCAAGGTATCGGCGGTGTAGCTCACCCCGCCCCGCTCAAGCTCCAGCTCGGATAGCTCCAAACGTCGCTCGCCGGTCTGTTGGGTTAAATCGACCAGGGCGCGTCGCAGCATCTCTGCTCGTTGCGAGTTGGAAGCCAACACCGCTGCCGCGCGCAAAGGAGCCTGCGCCGCCGGCATCAGGAGCACCCGATCCAATGCAAGCGCATCCGCCACCGCGCGCGCTACCCCGAGATGCCCATAATGCACCGGGTCAAAGCTGCCTCCGAGGATTCCTGTTCGCATTTTTTAAAAGTGTAGCGGCACCCTGGCGGCGACAAGCCCGCCCTCGCATCCCGACGTCGGTCGCCGGTTCCCGTCATTAAGTTTTGCCAGTAAGAATGTGGCGCGCTGGGTTCTGCTCGTGACCGCTTACCAGACCTTATGGTTCAGCGCCGCAGCGCTTGCACTCCTCGCAGGTGCTGCAGCTTTGCTATGGATGCAGCGACAGAAACTTATCCACGCGCGTCAGGCTCTACAGCAAAGCGAGGCGCGCCTCGCACTCGCGAGCGAAGCATCCGGCCTTGGGCTCTGGACTTGGCATGTGCCCGCGGACATCATCTGGCTGTCGCCGGGCTATCGAGCGATTCTCGGTCTTAATGCCGAAACACGCTTCGGCTTCGAAGCGTTTTTTCAACTCGTCCATCCGGAGGATCGCGCCGCCATGCGCCAAGGCTTCGCCGCCGTCACCGCCAAACAACCAGCCTTCGAGGTCGAGGCCCGTTTCCTGGCGTCCGACGGCTCGACGCGCACGCTGCTTTCACGTGGTCGCGCGAGTTTTTCCCGACCCGATGCGCCGTATTTTGATAGCCTGGTTGGCGCCAGCCTGGATGTAAGCCAGCAACGCCACGCCGAAACGGAACACCGGCGCCAGCGCGATGAACTCGCCCACCTTTCCCGCGTCGCTACCTTGGGAGAATTGACCGGCACGCTGGCCCACGAAATCAACCAGCCCTTGGCTGCCATCCTGACCAACGCCCAAGCCGGACGCCTCATGGTGGATCATCCTGTGCCG
The DNA here is from genome assembly GCA_026398135.1 of Verrucomicrobiota bacterium. Taxonomy (GTDB): domain Bacteria; phylum Verrucomicrobiota; class Verrucomicrobiia; order Opitutales; family Opitutaceae; genus IMCC26134_A. The sequence goes on along the minus strand of JAPLTN010000023.1, from coordinate 26,735 downwards.
GATCTCAAAGAACTGAGTCTGATATTGGATGATATCGTTGAAGATGTTCGACGTGCCACTGGAATCATTCGACGCATCCGCACTTTGTTAAAAAAAGCCCCTCCGGAAGTCCGTCCGGTCATAGTCGGTGAACTGGTGCATGAAACCTTGGAGCTTTTACGGCCAGACTTCGCACGGCGAGGAGTTACCGCACATGCTACGTGCGCACCCGCTACGCCCTGCATTTCAGCGGATCCGGTGCAAATTCAACAGATCTTGATCAACTTGCTTATCAACGCTGCCGACGCTTTGCGCGAACAAACGCCACTTGACCGGATCATCGCGGTGCGAGTGCGTCCGGGCGCCACTGGGTTCGTTTCGATTCGGGTCGAAGATCGCGGCCCCGGCATCCCGCCAGACCGCATGCCTCTGCTTTTTAAACCCTTTCAATCAACCAAACCCGACGGCTTGGGTATTGGACTTTCTCTCTGTCGTTCCATCGCCGAAGCGCACGGTGGCAGCCTGACTCTTGCCAACCGTGAAAAGGGATACGGTGCCGTCGCCACGCTGCTTTTACCTATCGCGTAATTCATTAAATCCAGACTAACGACGATGCTCATTTGCGCCTTCAGGATAAGTGCGTATCGGGATTTTCTGAAGTCAGATTCCTCACCAATAATTCACCACTTTTAGACCTCCCGCCAAAGATGCCAGCACACTCCCAAGTTCACCTTATTGACGACGAGCCCACCATCCGTAGCGCCGGGCCACGCTTGCTGCGCACCGCAGGAATTTTCTGCGCAGACTACCCGGATATTGAGACCTTTTTAAACAATCCGAGCGGACCGGTCGTTGCCCCCGCATGCATCCTTCTCGACATAGGACTGCCCGGGCGCAACGGCCTTGATGCGCAGACCGCTTTGGCCGGGCTCCACCCGACTCTTCCCATAGTATTTTTGACCGGACGCGACGACGCCTCCTCCAGTGTGCGTGCACTTAAAGCCGGTGCCTTTGACTACCTCCTCAAGCCCATCGACGCGGCTCTGCTCATTCCCTCTGTCCGGGCGGCGTTGAGCCGGAGCCTGGAATTAGCAAACCGACGTCAGGTCGCCGACAAAGACGCAGGATTGCTCGCGAGACTCACTCCTCGGGAACGTGAGGTGCTGGTCCTTGTGGCCAAAGGCATGCTCAACAAACAAGTCGCCGAACACCTAGGGACTGCGGAAAAAACCGTGAAGGTGCAGCGCGCCAGTGTGATGCTCAAACTCAATGCGGACTCCGTGGCCGACCTTGTCCGTTTCGTGGATCGTCTGGGCCTGGATGGCAAAAAATAAAAAGGCGCGCCGACAAAGCGCGCCTTGAGTGGTCAGAGCCTAAATCTTCCAGCTCAGTCTTGGGGCTCGGCCCGATGCGCGTCGGTAGCCAACGCGGGAGAAAGCGCCACGTTCTTAACCCGTATTCCTTCCATTTTCTTAACGATCAGATCGGCCTGGTCACTCGCAACATCCACCAAGGTGTGACGTTGATGAATATCCATCGCGCCCACCACCGCGGCGGGCAGGCGGGTAACGCCGGCGACTTTCCCCACGATATCGGCAGGGGTTACCAAATGCTTGCGGCCAATGTTCAGATAGAGTGTGGTGTACCCGGGCTCACGCCCCGTGCGGGAGACCCGGTCATATTTTTGCTTGATAGGGCGAGTCGTCTCGCTGGCGGCCGAAGCAGATTCGGCCTTGGCGGCGGGCGCGGCAAACTTGGCCGCCGGCTTGTGTGCCGCTGGTTTGGCCACCGGAGCGGGTGCGGGCACCGGAACCACGCGAGGCGGAATCGTCTCGTCATCGTAAGGACGGGAAACCTTGGGCGCGGGTAAGGACGTTTCCGCGCCATCGGCAACCGGCGTGCCGGGCTGTCCACCCTGCAAAAGATGGATCAAGGCGGAGGCGATGTCCGCGCTGGCATAACCCTGCTCCAGCAAACGGTCGATGATGCGGTCCTGCGGGCGAAACTGTTTCCCGTCCAGAGTGGCGCGGAGTTTCTCGAAGAAAACGCTCTCACGGGCCTCTTCGACTTGATCGAGCGAAGGCACGCGCTCACGCCGCAGCGGCAAGCGTGCGTAACGGATCATGTTTTGCAGACCGTAGATTTCGCGGCCGCTCACGAAGGTGAACGCCTTGCCGGTGCGCCCGGCCCGGCCGGTGCGCCCGACACGGTGGGTATAATCCTCGGCGTCGTTGGGTAGATCGTAGTTAAAAACCACTTCAAGGTCATCCACGTCGAGACCGCGCGCGGCCACGTCGGTGGCGACAAGAAACTCAAAGCCGCGGCGTTTAAACTTTTCCATCACCTTGTTGCGCTGGCCCTGGGTGATGTCGCCATGCAGCCGATCCACCGCGTAACCACGCGACGAAAGGATCTCCGCCAGCTCGTCCACCATGATCTTGGTGGCGCAGAAAATGATGCCGTAGCGGAAATCGTTAATGTCGATCAAACGGGTGAGCGCCTCGACCTTGGAACGACGGTCCACCTCGAAATACACCTGATCGACCTTGGGCGCGTTTTGCGCCAAAGCCTCAATTTTCACCCAGGCCGGATCCTTGGTGTAGCGCTGGATCATCTGCTTGATCGGCGGCGGCATGGTCGCGGAGAAAAAGAGCGACTGGCGGCCCTCGGCCGGAGTCGCGGAGAGGATGCGCTCGATGTCGTCACGGAAGCCCATGTCGAGCATGCGATCGGCCTCGTCGAGCGCGACCAGCTTGAGCGAATCAAGCTTCAAGGTGCCTCGCTCCATGTGGTCCATCACGCGACCGGGCGTGCCGATCACAATCTGCGCGCCGCCTTCGAGGGCGCGAAACTGACGCTCATAAGACTGGCCGCCGTAGATAGGCACCTCGCGCACGCCTTTTTTGAAAAACGCCAGCTTGGCGATCTCTTCGGCCACCTGCACCGCAAGCTCGCGAGTAGGACAGAGAATCAGAGCCTGCACCTTGCGCACGGCAGTGTCGATGCACTCGACGATGGGAATGCCAAAAGCGGCGGTTTTGCCTGAGCCGGTAGCCGACTGGCCCACCACATCCCGTCCTTCCAACAAGAGCGGAATCACTGCGGTTTGAATAGGCGAGGCCTCCTCGAAGCCCATTTTGTTAACGGCTTTGAGGAGTTCAGGTGAGATGCCGAGTTCGGCGAACGGACGTTTTTCCATAATCCCGAGCGTGCGGAGACCGCAGTCAAAAGGGTACCTAAAAAAAGCGGGACTTAAAAAAGGTCGTTTAAAGGACTCTGCCGTCGCTGCTGATTTTTAAAGACGCGCAACAACTCGGTCAGCCTCTGTTTCCCGTGTGGTCCGCTCAAATCGAGAATCGTCCCGGCCAGCTGCATAGCCTCTTCGCGTAAACCCGACTCGACCTCGCGCCAACGCGGCAACTCCCCGAAAAACGGATTCACGAAGGGCCGCAACGCGACATAGCGCGGCTGATGGTGGACTTGGCCAGACTCCGCCTCCAATTCCCAAGCCTGTTCGGTCAGCAGCTCGCAGTAGATTTTTAGTTTATCTTCGCCCAGTCGCATAAGATCGCCCTGTTCCCGGTGGATAAATTCCAACTCCAAGCGCAACAGCGTGTGTAAGTCGCCAGCCCGGTAGGCCACGGTGAGTTCCTGCATGAGGTTTTCCTTCTGCGCCCTACGCTCCGGATTTTGCTCCAGGTCAGGATGCAGCACCTTGGCCAGTTGTTTGTAGATGGTGGCAATCCCGCGCTTGCGTGCCTCTTCCAGCTCCGCCTCGCGCCGCGCCGCCCGCGTCTGCGCCGCCGTCGCTTTTTTGGACTGCGGAGGCCGCTCTTGCTCCGAAGAATCCCCGTCGGCGAATTCGTCTTCGCTGAACAGCTTATGCCGTTCGTTCGAGTCCGCCATTTGCCGCATCATTTCGGCAAACTGCTCGTCGGGTGTCATATCGGGACGAAGTTTGGAGAAATCGATACCTGCCTGCCGCAATTCTTCCTGTGCTTCCGGATTTTCCTGCAGCGCTTTCGCCTCGTCGGTTATTTGCTTGAGCGCATCCACCTTTAACTCGTTTTCCCAACCAGCCAAATCCTGTGCATCACCCGGCAAGCCCTGTGATAACCGGCGAATCTGGAGCATGCAAAAATCCCGCATCGTAGCTCGTTGTTTCTTGCTAACCGCCTTGGGCTCCAGCCAGAGCTCGCGTAAGGCACGCAGCAACTCCACCCGTTTGCCGTCGGTGATTTTTTCCAAGGGATGAATGCGCTCCGCGTAATCGATCAAGGCGGAATCCCAGCGTTTCACCGTGTGCTGTTGCTCGGCGCGCAAACGCTCGATTCGAGCAACCAGTTTATTAAATTTTATCTGCATCTTGCTCAGCGGCCTCGCTACCTCGCCAACGATTCGCAAAGCGCGCGCCGACGCCGATGGCGCCGACTTGGAATCAGGTAGGTGTGGGCCTTCGGATGCTAAACGCATGCTCTAAACGCGCGTCAGCACGGGTCGCATTTCAAGCCGGAAACCCCGGCCCCCGCATTTAACCTTAAGCGCGCGATGCCACCGAACTCAGTCGTTACAATGCAGCACGCCAAAATCCGCACGCCGTTCAATTCATGCTTTAGGGCTTCCCCGCCAGTATTCGCAAAGTCGACGTAAGGTTAAAGCGTGAGCGGGATTTTACTCACCGTTACGCGACAGCGGCTTGATTTAAGCAGGGGTAGTTCCACTAGTGGAGGCATGTCGCTTTCCCATGACGCGTTGAAAAACGCCTTTTCCACCACCGCGCTCTTTGAGGACAAGAGCTGGCGGTTGGCCCCGGAAGCATGGCCTCTGACCACATCACAGGTTGCGGAGTTGCGCGAAATTGGCGCGGCGTGCCTCGAATATCACCGCGCCCTGGAAACGCTCCATACGCGCAGCGTGGCTGGGAAAAACCTGTTGAGAAATAAACCTCTGCTCGCGCCGTGGGCATCAGAATATCTGGACCGGGGGAAACCGGAGGCGTTGATCACTCACGCGCGCGACCCACGCAACCGTGGCGCGGTTCCGGCAGTGCTGAGACCGGATTTACTGCTCACCGACGATGGCTGGGCCATGACGGAACTGGACTCGGTGCCAGGCGGCATCGGACTCACGGCCTTTTTGAACCGCCTTTACGCGAACGAAGGCGAGGTGCTGGGCGGCGGAGATGCCATGATCAACGGTTTTTACGCGGCGGTCGCGCTGCTGCGCGGCGATATGCGCAATCCGCTCATCGCTATCGTGGTAAGCGACGAGGCCGCCACCTACCGTCCTGAAATGGAGTGGCTGGCAGAACAGTTGCAACGGCAGGGCCGGCGGGTGTTTTGCCTGGGGCCGGACGAAATTTTTCCTCTCGGCAGCGCACTGTGTTTCGATGTGGAGGGTAACCCCGAAAAAATCGACATCATCTACCGGTTTTTTGAGCTTTGGGATCTAGAGCGCATTCCGACTGCTCACTATATTTTCGAGGCCTGGGATTCTGGCGAAGTGGTCATCACCCCTCCGATGCGAGCGTTTCAGGAGGAGAAGCTGGGCCTCGCCTTGTTTCATCACCACCTGTTGCAGGATTTTTGGGCAGAACAATTAAGCGGTCAGGCTTTGGCTCGTCTGCGATCCTTGATTCCAGCCTCTTGGGTGGTGGATCCAGCACCACTACCGCCCGGGGCAACGCTCGTCGGCCCCCAGGTGGGTGGACGGGCGCTCACCGATTGGCGGGGGTTGGCGGAAGCATCGAAAAAAGAACGCGAATTGATTCTGAAAATCTCCGGTTACCATGAAACGGCATGGGGCGCACGTAGCGTGGCTTATGGAGCGGATTGTTCACGCGAGGAATGGCGCGGAGCAGTGGATCTCGCCGTACAAGATGCTCCACAGAACCTGCACCTGCTGCAATCCTACCAAAAACCCCGCCGGGCCACCCATGCGTTGTATCCAGTTTCCGGTGCGCCCGCTGCGCCCGAAGCCGGGCGTTTGCGCTTGTGCCCGTATTACTTTGTGCGAGGCGACCACACGGAGTTGAGCGGCGCTCTCGCCACCTTCTGTCCGCCGGACAAGAAAATCATCCACGGGATGCAAGATGCCGCGCTCCTGCCCTGCACCATACGAGCCGACACGGCGCGGTCTGATCCACCGACAGGCAGTGGATAAATTGATGTTTACTCGCGGCCCAACGCCGTCGCATAACATGCACCTTGTTTCTGGCCCGTGGGGCAGTAGCTCAGTTGATAGAGCGCTTCGTTCGCAATGAAGAGGTCGTGGGTTTGATTCCCATCTGCTCCACCAGAAAAACCAGAATAGGTAATGGATTCGCTACAATCGGGTTAATTTTGCTAATTAACGAGGTTGGTTCGCGATTTGCTGTTGAACTGTCACCAGCCTTCATAAACTCGCGCGCAGTGCGCGATGTCCATGTCGAGCAACACCTTCCAACCTATGAAAAAAACCGCCGTCAAGTCCGCCGTGAAACCCGCCAGCCCAGCCCCCAAAGCCGCCGCTGCCGCGAAGCCCGCCACCAAGGTCACCGCAGTGAAGGTCACTGCCGTCAAGAAAGTCGCCAAAATCGCTCCTGCACCTGCGGCAGCTCCCGTCGTGCCAGCGGTCGTTGCTCCCAAAGCCACCAAGGCCGTTAAAAAACCCGCCGCCCCCAAAGCCAAACCCGCAGTCGTGAGCGCCTCCACGGTCATCGTCGCCGCCATAGACGTGGGCTTCGGCAACTCACTCACCCTGCGCGGAGACGGCGCGGGACTGAGTTGGGAAAAAGGAGTCTCCCTGGAATATACCGCCGATAACAAGTGGTCCGTCTCACTGCCTGCCACCGGTCCGGTAACCTTCAAGTTTTTGATCAACGACACCACCTGGTCCATCGGCGAAGACTACTCGGTGCCAGCCGGGGCCAGCGTTGAACTGACACCCGCGTTTTAATCAAACCACATCCCCGACCTGCGCTGAGGCAGCATTCAACACGCGAAGCTCAGCTTCCAGTTGAGTGGTGACGTCATCTGCGCGCAGCTTGGCCTCGCTAAAAAGCTGTGCGCAGAGATGAATTCGACTGAATGGCTTGGGCAGACGAAACCGGTCCCAGCCAAATAAGCACCAATAAGATTCGTAAGTGACTCCCACGAGAATGATCTTAGCCCCAGAACGGCGGGCAACGATTACCGCGCCGGGTTTCACCGCATAAGCGGGACCGCGCGGCCCATCAGGAGTGATACCCGCATCCGCGCCGGTTTTCAGCACCCGAACGAGTTCGGTGGCGGCCTCCCTGCCACCCCGAGAGCTGGAGCCGCGCACCGCGCAAAGTCCCATCGTCGCAAAAAAAGCCGTAAGCCATGCCCCGTCTTTGCTGGTGCTGATCAAGGCATGTAGCGGACGTTGCCCACGAAACCGGCGGGCGATGTCGGCGGAAATAAACAAACGATCATGCCACAGAACATAAAGCTGCGGACCATCCATCCGACGCATTATCCGCTCAGTGGCCGGGGAACAGGTAAACCGTAGCGTGGCGACCCAAAGGCGAACGAGTGCGCCAGCTAAAATCGCCAACCCTCTTTTCCAACCCGCCAGAACTTTTACCCGCGCCGCAGGCGACGGGGACGATAAATGAGGCGTGAGAGGAAGGGACATGCTCTATAAAAGCGTAAACTTGGGCGGAAAGCGTGTGTGCGAGAAACCTTTATTATGAGGGCAGCTAAATAATCGGGTGCATGACTGCTGGTTTTCGATGTGCGGACGAAGTCGTTGGAACGTTTTTCTTTTTCGGCGTGCCATGTTTCGGACGCGGGAGCACGCTGCGCTCTTTCGCATGAATATTCACGAGTATCAGGCCAAGGCTTTGTTCGAGAAATTCGGAGTACCCGTCCCCAAGGGTACAGCCGCCAAGTCCGCCGAGGAGTTCGACGCGGCACTGGCAACCCTCCCTGAAGGCCCCACCATGGTTAAGTCCCAAATCCACGCCGGCGGGCGCGGCAAAGGCACCTTTACCGATGGCTATAAAGGCGGTGTGAAATTCTGTAAAACCAAGGCCGATGCCAAGGAAATCGCCGGCAAGATGATCAACAACACCTTGGTCACCATCCAAACCGGCCCCGCCGGCCGCAAGGTTCAGACCGTTTACTTCACCATCGCGAGCGACATTAAGAAAGAATACTACCTCGCCATCCTGCTCGACCGCGCCAGCTCCCGCCCCGTCATCGTCGCCTCCACCGAAGGCGGCGTAGAGATCGAAAAAGTCGCCCACGACACACCGGAGAAAATCACCAAGATCGTCATCGACCCCGCCTACGGCGTCGCCGATTTTCAAATCCGCCAGGTCATATCCGCGCTCGAACTCTCCGGTAACGAGGCCAGGAACGCGGCCAAGCTCATCAAGAACCTCTACACCATGTTCTGGGAAACCGACGCCGCCATGGTTGAGGTAAACCCGCTCATTACCACCCCCACCGGCGACGTACTCGCGCTCGACGCCAAAGTCTCCTTCGACTCCAACGCGCTCTACCGCCACCCCGAGATCGTTGCCCTGCGCGACCTCAACGAAGAAGACCCGAAGGAAATCGAGGCCTCCAAGTTCGACCTGGCTTACATCGCCCTCGACGGAAACATCGCCTGCCTCGTGAACGGCGCCGGCCTGGCCATGTCCACCATGGACATCATCAAGCACTACGGCGGCTCCCCGGCCAACTTCCTCGACGTCGGCGGCGGCGCCTCGAAAGACAAGGTCGTGGCCGCCTTTAAAATCATCCTCGGCGACGTCAACGTGAAGGGCATCTTCGTTAACATCTTCGGCGGAATCATGGACTGTAACGTGATCGCGGAAGGCGTGGTCGAGGCCGTGAAGGAAGTCGGCCTCAAGCTCCCCCTCGTCGTCCGTCTGGAAGGCAACAACGTCGCCGCCGGCAAGGCCACCCTCGCCAACTCCGGCCTCGCCGTCGTCAGCGGCGACACCATGGCGGACGCCGCCCAGAAGATCGTCAAACTCGTCGCCTGAGCCCGCTCCGGGAAAAACCTAAATCCAAAAAATAACTACACGTTCCCATGAGCATTCTCATCACTCCGCAGACCAAGATCCTCGTCCAGGGCATCACCGGCGCATTCGGGGCCAAACACGCCCAGCTCTCCCTTGACTACGGCACCCAGCTCGTCGCCGGCGTCACTCCCGGCAAAGGCGGCCAATTCTTTGAACATGCCGGACACAAGGTTCCGATTTTCAACTCCGTCCACGAAGCCGCCGCCGCCACTGGCGCGACCGTTTCCGTGATCTTTGTGCCGCCTCCCTTCGCCGCCGACGCCATCCTGGAGTGCGTGGATGCCGGCCTCGACCTCGCGGTCTGTATTACCGAGGGCATTCCCATCAAGGACATGATCCGCGTGAAGCGCGCCATCGCCGGTAAAAAGACCCGCCTGATCGGCCCCAACTGCCCCGGCCTCGTCACCCCCGGCACCGGCGACAAGAGCAATGGCGGCTGTCGCATCGGCATCGCCCCCGGCTACATTCACAAAAAGGGCCACGTCGGCGTCGTCTCCCGCTCCGGCACCCTTACCTACGAAGCGGTTTTCCAAATCACCTCCAAAGGCCTCGGCCAATCCACGTCCGTGGGCATCGGCGGCGATCCTGTCAACGGCACCAGCCACCTCGACGTGATCAAGCTCTTCAACGAAGATCCCGACACCAAGGGCATTATCCTAATCGGTGAAATCGGCGGCAGCGCCGAAGTCGAGGCCGCCCGCTGGATCAAGGCCAACTGCACCAAGCCCGTCGCCGGCTTCATCGCCGGTGCCACCGCTCCCGCCGGCCGTCGCATGGGCCACGCCGGTGCCATCGTCGGCGGAGCCGAGGATACCGCCGCAGCCAAGATCGCCGTCTTCCAAGAGTGCGGCATCGAAGTCGCCGCCACCCCGACCGACATGGCCGACGCTCTCCTGCGCGCCGCCGCCAAAAAAGGTGTCAGCCTCGCTTAAAACCAGCTCACCCGTGCCCTGAACTCGGGGCCACTTGGTCAAACGCCCTCGTCGCACCCGCGACGAGGGCGTTTTGTTTGGAAGGAAAACTCCGTTGATCGTCGGAGCACCGACCCGGCCAAGAAATTTACCATCGACGAACTCCGGCCCAAAAAAACGGTCGGCACCTGATGAATCAGGGCCGACCGGCTGCGCTGAAAGACGTTTTGCTGAACTACCGGGTGTTCTTCTTTTCGCGTTTTTCCGCTTTCTTCTCCGCTGGGGATTTAAGCGGCTTTTTCTTGGTCTGCTTTTGGGAATTTTGTGATTTGGCCATGATAGTAAGAAGTCCGAGTTTTTGAGCGGAGCGCGAGATTTACTTTTTCTTGTTGGCCGCGATCTTGGCCTTGGTGGCCTGCTGCGCGTTGATAAGTGCCTGCTTTTGCTGGTTCACGCCATCAGTCTTGGACTGTTTTTGTGAAGCTTTTTTCTGCGTGGATTTCGGAGAACGGTCGCCCATGGTGGAGATTCTTTCGTTAAGTTACCTCACCGTCGGAATGTTTGTTTCCCCGAAGGCGTGACCATGTATCCAGCCACAGACCCCAAGTAGCAAGCCCCGCTGCAAGATTGGTAAGTGTTTCAATATAAGCCGAAAAAGGAACCATCCGGTTTAATCGCGCAAAACACGGATTACCCACGCCTCAGGAGATCGCTTTTTTTATACGCCCGTCAGTTTAAACCTGCAAATCGACAGCGAATGCCCTGTATCAACTCATGTCGCGCCCCCCTCGCTTCTGGCTGCTCACCAGCGTTTTTCTTCTCACCACCACGCTACTGGTTTTACGCAACATCCCGGAAGCAACTTTCCCGGCACCTCCAAAAACCCGTCCCGCGTCCCTAATCCGTCAGCAACCCATCGCTGCGGTCCCATCACCACTAAAGACTTCTGTTGCCGGAAACGAACTCCACCCAGTCAGTATTCCACTTAATTCGGCATTCCTTGCTTGGACGCAACGCTACATCGCCGCCTCAGCCCTCGCACGCGAATCAATCCTGCAAGAGGGCGTCGCACTCGCTAAAGAGCGACTGCCTCTGCTCGCCGCGCTGATCCGCAATGACCCCCGTGCCGCGATCGCCGCCGCCATACCCCGTGATCTTCGCGGTCAGCTCCCTGCTGAAATAATTGCCGGGTTGGAAACCCTCGTATCCGCCCGTGCGGAACTGGCTGTAATCCAAACCTGTCTCCACCCACCAGGAACCGCCCATAATCACGCTGACGACCTGTATCGCGCCACCGTGATTAACAACCGTGAATACCGCGTCCACGTTTATGGCTCCCGGCTAAGCGACGCCTCGTTGCCCCAAACCTCGCTTATCGGAATCGCCGTGGACCGCGATCTCGCCATCAGCGAAAGCCGTTACCGAATTCTCGCCAGCGGAGAGACCCTCGACGGCCGCCCGCTCTCCGCCAATGAGTTTGCCGTGGAGGCAAACGGTCAAATCTCCCGTCTATCGTCGCCCGACGAACTGCCCGCTTTCGCCATCAATCTGATCACCTCAGAAAGAAACCCCGTGATTAACGAAGCCGATACCGGAGCCGGCTCCAGCGGCGTAACCGGACGCCCCACCCAAGCCTGGACACACGGGGACAAGAAGCTGCTCGTTATCCGCGTGGACTTCTCCGACCTCCCGGGAACTCCGATAAACAAATACGACGGCAACGCTCAAATCACCCCGGCATATATCCAAAATGTAATCAACGGCACCCATGGCGTGCGCGCTTTTCTCCAAGGAAATAGCTTCGGTAAAACCGATCTGATTTTCACCGAATCCACAGACGTCACATCGGTCCTGCGACTCCCCAATACCGCCGCGAGCTACGCCACCACCGGGGACAACAGTCTGCTACATACTCATGCACGAACCGCGGCCATGACTGCAGGTCATAACCTAAATGCCTATGACCGCATCGCAGTCGTCTTCACTTACCTCGGCGACATTTCCAGTTCCCAAATCACCTACGGTGGCCTGGCCAACATCACCGGTGCCAACCTATGGGTCAACGGAGCCTTCGACCTGCGTGTCGTCACCCACGAACTCGGACATAACTACGGCCTGCGTCACTCCAATCTCTGGACCGTAAATGACGGCAACCCAGTCTCCTCCACTGGCACCTCGTTAGAATATGGTGATCCCTTCGATCTCATGGGCGAAGGCGACTTCTTCGCTTACGATTTCAGCCATTGGAATAAAAGCCTTCTGCAATGGTTGCCCGACAGTAGTATTACCCTCGCAACCACCGGCAACACCTACCGGATCTATCGTTTCGACTCGGCGACCGCTGATCTCGCCCTGCCCCGCGCCCTCAAAATCGTCCGCGACAATACCCGCGACTACTGGATCGGCTACCGTCGCGGCCTCGAAAATACCGCCACCGACGGCGGTGCTTATGTCCTCTGGGGCTACAACAGCGCCCAACAGGGCAATCTGATCGACCTGCTTACGCCGGGATCGAGCGCCGCCGACGCCCCGCTACCCTTGCTGAACACCTTTAACGACACCACCGCCGGCATCAGTATCCGCCCCACCGCCCAGGGCGGCTCCGGAGCCGAGGAATGGCTCGATGTTCAGGTTACTTTTCAACCCCGCATTCAGTGGGCCAAAACCGCCTATCTCGTAAACGAACAAGGCGGCAGCGCCGTGCTCTCCGTCACTCGTTCCGCCAATGCCTCCGGCATCGTATCGGTCAACTACACCACCAGCGACGGCACTGCCCTCGCCACCTCGGACTACACCACGACCAGCGGCACGCTCAGCTGGGCCGACGGAGATACCGCAACCAAAACAGTCACCATCCCACTGACCGCCGACGCGCTCGTCGAAGGAACCGAAAGCTTCTCCGTCACCCTTTCCGCAATCAGCGGAGGCGTGATCGCCGACAACGCAGCCACCACCGTGACCTTGGCCGACCCCGGTGCGCGCGATACCACTTTCGCGGCCAACTTCATCAACAGCACCGTCAACCGAGTGCTCGTGCAGCCTGACGGAACTCTATTAATCGCCGGCTGGTTTGATCTTTTACAAGATGCCAGCTTCACCGCCTACAACTACGGACGCATCGCCCGCCTCACCTCCAACGGCGCTATAGACACTGGATTCAATCCCGGCACGGGAGCCAATAACACCATCTACGCACTCGTGCGCCAACCGGACGGAAAGATCCTCATCGGAGGCTCCTTTACCAGCTACAACGGCACCGCCCGCAACCGCATCGCACGCCTGAATTCCGACGGATCCCTGGACCCCACATTCGATCCCGGCTCTGGTGCTGACGCGGTCGTGTACGCTGTGCTTGTACAGCCCGATGGAGCTGTCCTCATCGGAGGAAGCTTCTCCCACTACAATGGAACCGCCCGCAACGGACTGGTGCGCCTTGATCGCACCGGAGCTCAAGATAACAGCTTTGCCGACTTCACGGGGCCCACGGTTTTCAGTATCAAGGCACTCGCGCTGCAAACCGACGGGAAACTTCTGGTCGGCGGTTCCTACTACCATTCCACTGGAAACCTACGCGCCGGACTCAAAAGACTTGATACCAACGGCAACGTGGACGCCTCATTCAGTGGTTTGATCGAAGGTGCCAGCGATGCATTCGACACCCAATACCTCGGCGACATCCAAGAACTCGCCATCCAAACCGACGGAAAAATTCTGGTGGCGGGCGACTTTTCCCAATTCAACGGCACCGCTCGCAATGGCATAGCCCGCCTCACCACCACAGGCGCACTCGACACCTCCTTCAACCCCGACGCCGACGCAGTAGTCTCCGCACTTCTCCCCCTGCCCGACGGCACTCTCCTGATCGGCGGTGACTTCGCCTCGATCGGAGGAGCTACTGCCACCCGCATAGCCCGTCTGAGCGCCTCCGGTGCCCTCGATAACTCTTTCGCCGCCGCCGGTGGCCACGGCGGCACGGCTGAAGACTTCGCGCTGCAAAGCGACGGCAACGTGATCCTCGCCGGCGATTTCGCCTCGTTCCAGGGTGCATCGCCCAGCCGCCCACTCTGGCGACTTGTTCCCGGCCTGAGTTCCACCCCCGGCATCGTGCAATTCTCCACCGACGCCGCCACTGGCGTCGAAGGCACCTCGACCACCCTTACCGTTACCCGCATCGGAGGCTCCCTTGGCGCATTAACCGTAGGCTACTCCACCGTGGCTGGCACGGCCACCACCGCTGACTACACCACAACCGCAGGCGTTTTGACTTGGGCCGACGGGGACGCGGCTTCCAAAACCATCTCGATTCCCATCACCTCGGACGCCTTGGCCGAAACTGCCGAAACCTTCGTCGTAAATCTGGGCGAGTCAAAAATTGGCGGCACCCTCCTCGGTGACCGACAGCAAGCCACCATAACGGTAGCCAGCGCCTTCGTCGCTTAGCGAAACGCCTCTTTCACGAACTCCGAACTGGCCGACTCCGCCGTCAGCGGTGATACCGCCGATCCCGACTCAGACGCATTCCCCAATCTCGCAGAATTCGCCTTTGGACTTAGCGCCAAAACGTCCAACTCGAGCGGAGGCCCCACCACCGCGATTCAAAACATCAACGGCACCGACTACCTCACCATTACGTTCCGCCGTCGCGCCCCCGCGCTCGACCTCGCCTACGCGGTGCAAACCAGCGGCGACCTCGCCGGGGCCTGGACCACGGATGCAGTACAGGTCGGTTCCGCCACCTCCAACGGAGACGGCACAGAAACCGTTACCTACCGCGACAGCGTGGCCATAAACCCAGCCGCCAAACGCTTCCTCCGCATCCAAATCACCCGCACCCCCTGAGCCCCCCGACGCGCCACCGCCGCCCCCAGCATCGAGTAACCTAATAGGTTACTTTGTATTGGAGGCGGCGGCAGATAGAATTAACCAGCCCACTTCGCGGCCCGGACATTTCCACTCTTGCCGCCGCCGCCCGCGCCCGCCGCCATAGCCCCTTCATGTCCACGACTCCCGACTCCTCCCTCTGCCCCTGCGGTTCCGGCCTCGCCTTCGCTTCCTGCTGCGACCCCATCCTCGCCGGCGCCCCCGCGCCCACCGCCGTCGCCCTCATGCGCTCGCGCTACACCGCCTATGCCAAGCGCGACTACAAACACCTCGAAAACTCGCTTACGGCGGAGCAAAAAGCCGACTTCAGTCTGAAAGACGCCCGCGAATGGGCCGAGTCCGCCGAATGGCTCGGGCTCGACATCCTCGATACCACCGCAGGCGGAGAAGCCGACCAGCAAGGCACGGTCCGCTTCCGCGCCCGTTTCCTCATCAACGGCGAAAACCGCGAGCATCTGGAAAACGCCGCCTTCGCCCGCGAAGACGGTCGCTGGGTTTACACCGGCGTGGTGGAAGAAAAAGCCGCGCCCGTGCGCCGCTCCGAACCCAAGGTAGGCCGCAACGATCCTTGCCCCTGCGGCAGCGGCAAAAAATACAAGAAGTGCCACGGCACCGCAGCCTGAGCACCGAGCACACCCACGTTCGCTCTTATTTCGCCCCGTGCTAACTCCATGACTACCCCAATTCGCGACATCTACCTTGGCACCGACTCCGGCGCCACCACCTCCAAAACGGGCGGCGTGTTCGCGAATGGGGAACCCGTCTCGCTCAAGCTCCGCCAAAGCTCCACCAACTCGCAACTCGGCACTGCCGCCGTCATCGCTGGTTGGATCGAGGGCGCGGAAGGCTTTTTGCAGGACAACGGCCTCACCTGGGATCGAGTCGCCGCCGCCGGCCTCGCCTTGCCCGGCCCCTATCGGAGTTACGGCGTTCTGGATAAATCCGCCAACCTGCCGGCCGCTTTTGCCGGTTGGGATTTTCACGCTGATTACGTTGCCGCGCTCTCCCGTGCCGCCGGTCGGTCCATACCACTTTTCGCCGGCAACGACGGGGACTTTGGCGGCGTCGGCGAGGCCGCCCGCGTGCGAGGTGACACGCCCGCGACCGTGCTTCTCCTCGCCCCCGGCTCCGGACTTGGGGCGGCCTACATCGACGCCCGAGGTCTTCCCCTTTCTGGCGACCACTTCGCCGGCATGGAGGCCGGCCACATGCCCGTCCCTCTCCATCTGCTCGGCCACGGCCTCGAACGCGTGCCCGCTTTTCGTTGCGGCTGCGGGCGCGACTGGGGCTGCATTGAGGCCTACTCCACCATCTCCGGCTTGCCGCAATACCTGGATTTCTTCCTGCCCCAACACCCCGGCCACGAGCTCGGAACCTCCACCGACACCCCCAAACACCAAGCCCTTTCACTGCGCAGCCGCGCTCAAAAAGGCGACCCGCTTGCACTGGAAATTTTCGATACCCAAGCCCGCGCGCTCGGCCTGCACGTGGCCAATCTGGTCATGGCTCTCGACCCCGGAATCGTCGTCATCGGCGGCGGCCTGATCGATCCGGAAAGCACCACGCCGGAATTCCGCGAACGTTATCTAAACGGCATTCGCGAGGCCGCCCTGCCTTACCTCTTTCCCAAGCAACGCGCTGAACTCAAACTGGTGCCCGCCACCCTCGGCGAATTGTCGCAAGCCATCGGTGCCGCGCTAGTGGCGCTATATTCGAGCAAGCACTAAGCCCGCGAAACCCGCCAGTCTCCGTCCACAAAAAGTCCCCGGCATAAAAACAGCCGGGGACTTTATGTTTTTACCACACGGGGTAGGCTCCCGTGCCGCGAAACCTAAACTCAATCTTCAGCCTGAAGCGCGGCGACCACGGAGAAGTCCTCCAATGTGCTGGTATCGCCCTTCACTTCGCCGCCGACCGCGATTTGTTTTAGAATGCGCCGCATGATTTTCCCCGAACGCGTCTTGGGCAGGGCGGCCGCGATACGGATCTGATCCGGTTTGGCGAATGCTCCAATTTCTTTACCCACATAAGCGCGCAGCTCTTCCTTGAGCGCATCACTCGCCACCACTCCGTTTTTGAGCGAAACGAAAACGACCAGCGCCTGGCCCTTGAGTTCGTCGGGTTTACCCACCGCCGCCGCCTCGGCCACGGACGGATGCGAACCCATCGCGCTCTCAACCTCGGCGGTCCCGATACGATGGCCGGAGATATTCAGCACATCGTCGATACGTCCGACGATCCAGAAGTAGCCGTCCTTGTCCTGCTGCGCGCCATCTCCCGTAAAATACCAATCCGGATGTTTGGGGAACTCCGAGTAATACGCTTGTTTGAACCGGGCGTCGTCGCCCCAGAGCGTGCGCAGCATCGAGGGCCAGGGCTGGGTGATGACAAGTTTACCGCCGGTGCCACGCGGGGCCTCCTTGCCGGTCTCGTCCACCACTTTGATATTAACCCCAAAAAACGGAAGCGTCGCCGAGCCCGGCTTGAGAGGGGTGACACCCGGAAGCGGAGTGATCATGACCGAGCCCGTCTCGGTCTGCCACCAAGTATCCACGATGGGGCAACGTCCTTTGCCGATCATCTTATGATACCAGCGCCAGGCCTCGGGGCTGATCGGCTCGCCCACGCTACCCAGCAAACGCAGCGAATCGAGGCGATGCTTGAGCACGTAGTTGTCGCCCCAGCGCATAAACGCGCGAATGGCGGTCGGCGCGGTGTAGAGAATCGTCAGGCCGTGGCGGTCGATCATTTCCCAGAACCGGTCCGGCTCGGGTTGGTTGGGCGCGCCCTCATAGAGGAACACGGTCGAACCATTGGAGAGCAGTCCGTAAACGACGTAACTATGGCCGGTGATCCAGCCGATGTCGGCCGAGCAGAAGTAGCGGTCGTTTTCCTTCAGATCGAAAACGTAATGGGAGGACAACTTCGCTCCCAACAAATAGCCGGCCGAGGTATGCAACACCCCCTTGGGCTTACCCGTGGAACCGGAGGTGTAGAGGATGAAAAGCGGGTGCTCGGAATCAAAGGCCTTTGCCTTGTGCTGATTCGGGCCACCCTTCCACGCATCGTGCCACCAAATATCCCGGCCCTCGTTCATCTGGATTGCCTGACCGGTGCGCTTAACCACGAGACACGCCTGAATCGTCGGGCAGCCCGGCAGGGCCTTGTCCACCGCCGCCTTTAATTCCACGATCTTGCCCCGCCGCCAGCCGCCATCGGCGGTGATAACCAGTTTGGCCTTACAATCGTTGATCCGATCCTTCACCGCTTCAGGCGAAAACCCGCCAAAGATCACCGTGTGGATCGCGCCAACCCGCGCACAGGCCAGCATCGCAATCACCGCCTCAGGAATCATCGGCAGGTAAATGGCCACGCGGTCGCCCTTGCCCACGCCGAGATTCTCAAACACGTGCGCCAAACGGCAGACGTGGAAATGGAGCTGCTTGTACGTGATCGTCCGCACATCGCCTGGCTCTCCCTCAAAAATGATCGCGGCCTTGTTTTCGCGCCCGGTGCCCAGATGGCGATCAATGCAGTTTTCACATACATTCAACGCCCCGCCCAAGAACCATTTGGCGTGGGGCGCTTTCCAATCCAGAACCTTCTTAAAGGGCTTCCGCCAAACCAACTGCTCCAGCGCCATCCGTTTCCAAAATGTTTCTGGAGCATTGACAGACTCCGCATAAAGCTTCTTGTAAGCAGCCATATTGCCAAGGTTGGCTTGGCGCTGAAACTCAGAGGTTGGGTTAAACACCCGTTTTTCACGGGTCACGGAAGTGATGTTTTTATCCGACACGATGGGGAGGTGGTTTTGAGTTGGGGATTACGTGCTAAACCTATATCTTATAGGCCTTATTGATTAGCACGCAGTTCTTATTCCTGCCACATTAAGCAGCGTCAAGTCTGCGGGTTAACAACCTGCAGCTCCGCAACTCGGTCTTGTTTATACGCCGATTTCCTCACTCTCCATGCCCGTCAAGAAACCCACCACCCGCCGCGCTCCTTCCAAAAAAGCCGCCGCCGCCGCTGCCGCCGCCGCACTCGAAGCCAGCCACGCCGTTCCTGAGCTCGCGCTCCAATCTGTGACCGCACCGGAACCCGCTCCCGTCGCAGCCCCCGCCCCAATCGCAGCGCCGACCTTACCCCGCCCTGCTGTTTTACGCAGCCCAGCCGCGGTCGTCACGATCACCCCGCCCACGCCCGTCGCCGCGCCGATTGTCACGGCCAAACCCGCCGCCCCGCGCCCCGTGATCGCCGCCCCGGTTTATCCGGAGCCACCGGTTGCCGTCGCTATCCCACCCGCACCCACCCCGCTCCCGCCTGTCGCCGTCACCCCCGCCCCACCTGTAGCGGTGGTGGCCGCTCCCGTGGTCGTTCCTCCCGCGCCCACCCCGGCTCTTTACCAGGAAAACCTCGTCACCGTCGAAGGCATCCTCGACATCGACACCCAGCGCGGCGGTGGCAACGGAGCCCTCCTCGACCCCACCAAAAACGGACGCCGCCGCCCGTCCGACACCTTTATCCCCAAGGAAATGATCCGGCGCTTCCGCCTCAAACAAGGCAGCATGATCAAGGGCATCGCCTGGCCCGCCGAAGGCCGTTACCCCAACCCCAAGATGAAGTTCATCCAATCCGTGGATGGCATCGACGTCGAAGACCGCATCCGCAAATTCGACTTTACCCAGCTCACCACCATCTCCCCCGAGCAACAACTCAAGCTGGAGACCAAGGACGGGCGCATGACCACCCGCGCCGTCGATCTGTTTTGCCCCGTCGGCAAGGGCACCCGCGGCCTCATCGTCGCCCCGCCCCGTACCGGCAAGACCACCATCCTGCGCGACATGGCCCTCGGCGTGATCGAAAACCATCCCGAATGCCACGTCATGATCCTTCTCGTGGACGAACGCCCCGAAGAGGTCACCGACTTCCGCCGCAGCGTCGGCGCCGAGGTCTGGGCATCCTCGAACGACGACCCGGTGGAAAACCACATCCGCGTCGCCGATCTCGCCATCGAGCGCGCCCGCCGCCTCGTCGAGGTCGGCCGCGACGTCGTGCTCTTCATCGACTCGCTCACCCGTCTCTCCCGAGCCCACAACACCGCGAAAAACTCCGGCCGCACCGGCTCCGGCGGTCTCGATGTCCGCGCCTTGGAGAAACCCCGCCAACTCTTCGCCAGCGCCCGCCGCACCGAAGAGGCCGGCTCGCTCACCATCATCGCCTCCATCCTCGTTGAGACCGGGTCACGCATGGATGATGTTATCTTCCAAGAATTCAAGGGCACCGGCAACAGCGACCTCATCCTCGACCGCAAGTGCGCGGAACTCCGCCTCTGGCCCGCCATCAACATCCAGGCCTCCGGCACCCGCAAAGAAGAACTCCTCATCGAGCCCAAGCGTCTCGAAACGATCCACTTCTTCCGGCGCGCCCTCGTTCAGGCCAAAATCGAGGAAGCCTGCGAAACCGCCATCTCCCGTCTGGCCAAAACCCGCAACAACGACGAGTTCATCAAACTCGTCAGCCGCTAAGCACACGCCATCATCCGCAAAAGCAGGCTCCTCGCGTCCGGCCCCTTGGCCCAAGGGCCGGACGTTTGCGTTTATGGATTTCGTGTGAACTAAAAAATCCACTCTTGCGGCTCCGCTCCTTCGCCGCCCACTGTTTCCCTTTACTCGCGCCGCAGCCACCTCGGCTTGCCGGCATCTTCGCTCCGTTCTCCTCCGCAAATTACAAGCATGCATAGCTTCTCCGAGCAGTGTCTCGATATGGCCCGTTCAATGTTGGGCCACAACCTGGACGCCATCCAACCCGATGGCTCCATCCTCCCCGCTCCCGGCGAGGAACCCCGCCCCGACGAACCCGGCCACGTCGCCCTCGCCCTCGGCGAATACTACCGCGCCACCGGCGAGACCACCCTCAAAGGCTACGATCTGATCGACCTCGCCGCCCGCTGCATCACCGCCCAGATGTTCACCGAGCCCCCGGCGGAAAACGGCCTCGCCTACGCCTCCCTCGGCCTCCTCTGCTTCGGTCCCTCCAAAGAGCGCAACCCCGTCTGGGAACGCCTCGTGGACGAGACCCGAGAACGCATCGACAAGGCCCTCCTCCACCGCTCCGACTACGACAACCACTGGCAGGCCTTCAACATCGCCAAAGCCGTCGCGCGCTTCTCCCTCGGCCTCTCCAAGAAGGACGAAACCTCCCGCCTCATCGAGCGCCTCGTCGAGCGCATCAACGCCACCAGCTCCACCGGCTTCTTCGACGACGCCACCACCGGCCTCGGCGGCAACTTCAACCTCTACGGCGTGATGAGCTTCTCGTTCATCCGCTCCGCCCTCCAGCTCCACGCCAACTCCGGCGTGCGCGACCGCAAGCTCCCCACCCTCCGCACCTACGCCGAGAAATACATCAAGATGATGCCCGACCTCGTCCGCGCCGACGGCCTCGGCTGGGCCTTCGGCCGCGCCGCCGGAGTTTACGGCCAGATGCACTGCATCAGCCTCGTGCTCCAGGGCCTGCGCGACGGCTGGATCTCCGATGCCGACAAGCCCAAATACTTCGACCTCCTCCGGCGTCTCTTCGTTTTCTTCTACCAAACCTATCTGGACCAGGAGCACGGCTTCCTCGACCTCCGCGACCCCGAGCGCACCGCCTACTCCCACCACACCACCCGCATGGCGAACTTCGACGCCGCGCGCTACCTCTGCCAGTGGTCCCGCCTCGCCAAGGCCGTCGGCATGACCCTCACCGGCAAACCCGAAGCCCCCCGCACCACCGGTCGCTTCATCATTTTCGACAAAAACTCCCGCAAGGAACAGGGCCTCTTCGTTTACAAGAACGCCGAGACCGGTCTCCACGCCCAGATCCCCCTCGTCGGCACCGGAGCCAACCTCACCGCCGACTCCCTGCCCTTCCCCCACTCCCCTGGCGTCTTCGATTGGCCCAACAACATCTACGCCCCCATCCTCACCCCCGAACTCACCATCGGCGGCCAGGTGCTCGTCCCGGCCTTTTACGGCCGCAACGCCGTCACCGGCCTGGGCCTGCGCAACAGCTTCTTCTTCCGCTACGAACAGCCCGAGCTGATCAACACCAAGGAAGAACTGCAAAAAGGCGTGGGCTCCGTGAAAGTCCAGTGGACCTTCACCGGCCCTCAAATCTCGGTCGAATACACCTTCACCGTCAAACAACCCGTCACCCTGGACAAGTTCCGCTACCAGATCGCCATCGCCGCCCCCCACTCCCGCTACCGCGTGGCCGGCATGCCCGCCCTCGGCGAACACGGCCACCGCTGCACCGTCCAGAAAGACGATTTCCAAGGCGTCTGGCAGGAAACAGAAGTCGTTACCGAAGACCCCGCCTACCGCACCAACTTCGGTAAAATCCACTACATCCAGACCCTCATGCGCGACCACCCCCTCAACATGCGCCCCGGCCAGGTTTACCGCTTCGTGGTCAACTTCGAGCCCGACGTCGTCCAACTGGACGGCTGAGGCCCAAAAGTAGCGAGTAGCGGGCAGCGTGTAGCGAGCATTTCAGGCTTCCGAGCTACTCGCTACTCACTACTCACTTCCGACTACTTTATTCATGCTCTCCCGCCGCGTCATTCCCTGCCTCGACGTCCACGCCGGCCGCGTGGTCAAAGGCATCAAGTTCCTCGAACTGCGCGACGCCGGCGACCCCGTTGAATCCGCCAAGGCCTACGACGCCCAAGGTGCCGACGAACTCGTTTTCCTCGACATCACCGCCTCCTCCGACGGACGCGGCATCATGCACGACGTGGTCGCCCGCACCGCCGAGCAATGTTTCATGCCCCTCACCGTCGGCGGCGGCCTGCGCTCCGTGGCCGACATCGAGGCCATGCTCAAAAGCGGTGCCGATAAAGTCTCGCTCAACACCGCCGCCATCAAGGACCCCGGCCTCATCCGCTCCGCTTCGGACCGCTTCGGTGCCCAGTGCATCGTACTCGCCATCGACGCCAAACGCGAACCCGACGGCCGCTCCTGGCGTGTTTACACCCACGGCGGCCGCAACCGCACCGAGCTAGACGTTGTCGCCTGGGCCGAGGAAGCCGTCCGCCTCGGCGCAGGCGAAATCCTCCTTACCAGCATGGATGCCGACGGCACGCTCACCGGCTTCGACTGTCCCCTCACCCGCGCCGTCAGCGATGCGGTCGGTGTGCCCGTCATCGCCAGCGGCGGAGCGGGTAAGCTGGAGCACTTCGCTGACGTCATTCGCGAAGGCCGCGCCAGCGCCGTACTTGCCGCCAGCCTCTTCCACTTCGGCACCCTCACCGTGCCCCAGGTCAAAGACCACCTCGCCGCCGAGGGCCTGCCCGTCCGCCGCTAAGCGGAGCGCCTGCTTGCGTAGGGTCGTCGCTTACCGACGACCGCCTCCAGTTAAACCCGGCGCCGACGCGTGAGCCCTAAGCCCAACGCGCCCAGCCCGGCCAAAAACGCCACGCTGGAAGGCTCCGGAATCGCGCTGGGGCCCGAAAAATTCGTGAGCGTGACCGTCTGGGTCGCGGGAAAGCCAGGCGTGGGGAACATGCCCAAAAAACCCATCGAACCCATCGCAGAAAGATTAAGAGATAAAACCTGCCCACTCGACACCGAGAACGCGTAATTTAAACCGCTCGCCGTTTGTGTGACGCTGTCCAGTTGAACGTTGAAGCTACCTCCCGCGTTCCCGACGGAATAACTAAATGCCACCGGACCCGAAGTCGTGAACGTGTAAGTCATCGCCAGTGTAGACATAAAACCCACACCCATCCCGCCATTCCCCGTCGCCGACAAAGTCACCGAACCTGGTGCCGAACTCGTGTTGACCGACCCCGATCCCCCAGTCGTCGTAAACACCGCGCCCCATGAACCTATACCGGTAGAGCCCCCGGTGACAAAATTATAGGTTTGAGCCGCTCCCAACGAATAATCCCCGGAAAAATCCGCACGCAGCGCCAGCGCGCTCAATAAAAACACCGGAACCCACAATAATCGGCAAACGTTCATGATTTTTTGACAGCCCGTTGAGCAATCCACCCAAGTCAACCCGCGCCGCCAAAAGCCTCTTGCCTATTAGCGAGAACAAATGCCGCGCGCGCTTTTCGTTAGTAACTGTTATATCAAACCCCTGGCTTAGTCCTACGCAGACAAGGTGTGCCCTCCTGTTTTCCTTCGCCGCCTAACCGAGCCGACCAACTCGCCTTCACCTCCCTGCCGCCCCCTACCCTACCCCCCCGCCGCTCCGCAATTGGGCATTGGTCATTCGTGATTGGTCATTCCGCCCCCACCCCATCCCCCTCCACGCTTTCGCTTCCCAACCCTGCACGCTTGATCAATGGTGCACGCTCCGCCCCGCCCTCGCCTTGAACGTCCCCCCGCCCACGATCCCCGGCCCGCATGGCGCTTCCCCCGAAGTCGAGATCTCCCGCCTGGACGAGCCGCGCCACCTCGCCACCGCCCGTCGCAAGGCCAACCTCGCCCAAAGCTTCCGGCTCTGCACCGCCGAGGGACTGGTCGCCATGCCCATCGTCATCATGACCCTGCCGGTAAACGTCGTGCTGGCCGCGCTCTTCACCAAAGCCCTGCACCTGCCCAACCAGACCATCGGCCTGATCAGCTCGCTCCCCTTCGCCTGCAATTTCCTCCAAGTGGGCATCACTCCTGTCCTCGCCCGCTGGTTCCCCGCCAAAACCATCTGCCTGGTCGGCACCTCCATCCATGCGTTCTCGTGGATGTTATTCTGTATCATGCTCGGCTTCCTTCCCGCGCATGACCCCGCCGCCGCCGGCCTCTGGATCGGCACCTGGTTTTTCTTCTCCAGCCTCTGCGGCTCGGTCACCGGCGTCTCTTGGAACGCCTGGATTCAGGAATGGGTGCCCAGCCGTCTTCGCGGTAAATACTTCGGTCGTCGCAACCGGCTTCTCCAGTTCTCAACCCTTACGTTCACCCTGCTCGCCGGCTGGGCCTTGGCCACTTGGGAATACTCCCGTTTCGGCTTCCAACTCGTCATCGCGTTGGGCGTAGCCCTCCGCCTGCTCTCGATTCTCTGGCAACTCCGCATGCCCACCGAGGCCAGCGCCAAACCGCCCGCCCAAGGTGCCGGCCTCTCCGCCCAGTTCATCACCCTGCGTCGCTGCCAACCCTTTCTCCACTTCATCGCCTTCGGTGCCCTCTGGTCCTTCGCCGCCAACTGCTTCGGCCCCTTCTACCACGTCTTCATGTTTGAGGAACTCGGCCTCTCCGCCCTCCAGGTCGGCACCCTCTCCGTCTGCGGCGCGACCGGTGCCGCCATCTCCATGCCCGCCTGGGGCGCCTTGCTGGATCGCTACGGCAACAAAAGCGTCATGGTCGTCTCCCTCCTCCTCTGGCAGGGCCAAAACTTCGCCTGGTGCTTCATGACCCCCGCCACCACCGACTGGCTCTACCCCATGTGGATCTGGGGCGGTGCCACCAACGCCGGCTTCCTCCTCGGCCAGTTCACCCTCCTGCTGAAACTCCTGCCCGTGCCCGCGCGGAACCTCGCCCTCGGCATGAACCTCGCCATCACCTCCTTCTTCGCCGCCATCGCCCCCATTCTCGGCGGCGCCGTGCTCGAGTTTTTCCTCTCCCGCTACTCCTCGCTCCCTGTTTACCACGCCTGCTTCCTCGTCCAGCCCCTGCTCGCCATTCCCGTCGCCTGGCTCCTCCTGCGCATCCGCGAACCCGCCGCCCGACCCCTCACCCACGTGGTCGGGGCCATGAGCAACGTGCGCACCCTCGCCAGCCTCTCCGGCGTGTCTTTCCTCGCCCAATACGTCTTCTACCGCAAAGCCCGCCCTTCCCATCCCGAGTCCTCCGACTCCGCCTGACCACCCATCCTCCAGCGCCGCAAGGGAACTTTTCCCATCTCCGGTTGATCTATCCTCGCAAAGGCCTTTCATTTCCCGCCGCTCGACAGCAGGCACCAACCTCATATCAACCAATTTCATGAAACGTAACCTTCTCATCGTCATTGCCCTGCTCGCGCTCGTCCTGGGTCTTCTCTTCGGCTGGCGCTCCTGCCAGCAAAGCCGCACCGAAAACACCGCCGCCCTCGACGCCGGCCGCGAAGCCGCCAGGGCCAACGCCGAGCGCGAGCGCCTCGCCGCCGAGCAAAAAGCCGCCGCCCAGGCCGCCGAAGCCGCCCGCCTCGCCGCCGAGCAGACCCGCCTCGCCGCCGAAAAAGCCGCCGCCGAGGCCCAACGCCAACGCGACGCCGAAGCCGCCGCCACCGCCGCCCGCCTCGCCGCCGAAGAAAAAGCCGCCCGTGAAGCCGCCGCCCGCGAGGCCGCCCTCAAAGCCCAGCAAGCCGCCGCCGAAGCCGAGGCCGCCCGCCTGGCCGCCCAACGCGCCGCCGACGCCGCCGAGGCCGAGACCGCCCGCCTCGCCGCCCTGGAAAAACTCAAAGCCCGGCAAGCCCTCGCCCAGGAATCGTCCGCCCGCGAAGCCGCCCGCCTCGCCGCCCTCAAAGCCCAGCAAGACCGCGAAGCCGCCCTCGCCAAAGCCATCGCCGACCTCCAGGCCGAACTCAGCGCCCGCTTCATCTACGCGACCGATTTCAAGCGCCGCCCCCACTACAACCAATTCGTCCAGCTGACCAACGCCGAGATCGAAGCCGCCATTAAAAAACTCCGCGACGAAGCCGCCGCCACCACCTCCGCCGCCCCGGCCAATTAAGGCGCCTCCCGATGTAGGGCGCGGTCTGCCCACCCCGCCGTCGCATGTCGGTGTTCATCCACCCGGCACGGGGTACCACATAGTGAGTTCAGCTCATACCATTTCGCTTTCAAAGATATAATAACCTGGTTTTAGTGGGTGCAGCCCCGGAGTTTTTTTTATGCGCCCACCCAAGGATTTTCCTCCCGATACTGTAGTGCGAATGAAGGAGTTACTAAAAAACACCCGCACTTT
>JAPLTN010000027.1 GCA_026398135.1 Verrucomicrobiota bacterium | reverse complement strand
GCACACTAGCGTTGGCCGTCCCCGGCCAATTTCGGTTATCGACTCAACTTGATCGCGGATTGGAATTAGCCCATGTCTAGCGCCGGAAAAAGCCCGGGGAAGTAGGTGTCGAGGGCCTCAGTCGGCAGGCCTAGGCGCACGGCTCCCTTCTCTGTGGGCGAGGTCAGCAGGCCGGTAGCTAGCACACGGCCGAGGAGTTCGCGCGCGGTGGACACCGCTTTTCCGGTGATGAGCGAGGCGTCGCCACGGGCAAATTCTCCCTGCGTGATCGCTTCCTGGATGAGCCGCAATGCGAGTTCGTTGTGCTTTCCGAATAGATCGCGCGTATGCACGTAGATAGACGCTTGCTTCTCCAGCTGCCCCGGTCGTATCCGGTCGTGCATGAACTGCATCTGGTCGAGCATCTGCTCTATGAAATAGGTGCAGAACGTATGGAGGTGTCGTTCCGAGAGATTGCCACGGCCGTCTAGCGAGCCCTCGCGCGGGAGGTCGGCGTTGTGTAGTAATTCGTAGTAGCGGGCTTTTGTGCGAGCAAGGCCGCGCGAGATCGTCCAGAGGCCGTGGCCGTCGATGCCGAGACGGATGGCGAGGGCGTGACTGAAGAGACGAACCACGCGTCCGTTGCCATCCACAAAGGGGTGAATCCACGCGAGCCGATGGTGCGCGGCGGCGAGGGCGATCACACGTCGGTGCGCCGCGCTCTCCGATGCACCGTAGCCTTCGCGGAAACGGGCGAGAAAGCCCGGCAGGCTCTGCGCCGCTGGTGCGACGTGTGCGCCGACGACCACCTCGATGGCGCGGAATTGCCCCGGCTCGACGATGTGCTCCTTGCCCGTCTCGGGATTGCGCACGGTGCGAAACTCCAAGGGCAGCTTTTTGTAGAATTCGTGGTGGATCCAACCGAGAAATTCGGGAGCGAAAGGGCTGCACGACGGCTCGGATCGCAACTTGGCTTCCATCGCCTTCTGCACCTCCACATGGGCGCGGGCTTCGAGTTGCAGGTCTTTCTTCTTGGGTTCGGCCGAGTAGTCGGCGCGCATGGCGCGGACGATGTCGGCGGGGTGCGTCGTGTGACCTTCGATCAGGTTGGAGTAATAGCAATTGGTGTAGCGCAGCACCTCCGCCACCGCGTCGCGTGTCTGCTCAGGCAGACGACCAAAGAGCGCCCCGGATCGCTTGAAGACCTCCGCTGCCAGCTCGCTCAAGGCTACCTCGCCCCGCTCGGGGAAAAGCGGTTCCATGGCGGCGGGGGAGGTACAGAGGTCGACAGGCACGATGTTTGACTACTGGAACCCATGAAAGAATACAATCTGGCGATTTAATCTAAGTTCTATTTAACTGATTAACATATTTATAAGAAAAATATAGCTTATTTTCTAGCGATTATTTTGGCGGTTTTCGACTGATTCAGCCGCCAAGCACCATCCCCCCAAAAGATTCCGAGACGGGTCTGCAGCGAACAAGCCTTCAGACTCGAAGGGCACTTAGTTAGGCAGCGCAGCCCCAAAAGGGCGTTCCATCCAAGACTAGCTCAAAGTCTTAGTAATCAATCAGTAATAAACAAAGCCCTGTAGGGGCGACCTAAGCGAGTGACACCGATAAGCCCCCCTGAACTAAGCGCCATTCGAGACTGACGGAGCTCAATCCGCAGAGCGTGGTGGGGCGTTACGGTTGCGGAGTAGTGACTGTGTGCGCCAAAGCGCACCCGCAAAACACACAGTATTTTACCTTCATTTACCTCGTGTCAGGGCAGAAGATTAATCCATAAACCACGGCCAGTCCCGCCGGATTGTCCGTCGCTCGTTCCTCGCTTCGGTAAAGTAAAATAGACTGTCCTTTTTAATATCGACCATCGGGCTGACCGGCGAATCTATGACGACCACCTACCACATACCATGCCCAAAGCGGAGGAAACATGCACAGATCGCTGGCGCGGCACCCGGGTCATCTGGGCAGCACCCCCTGCAATCGTCACCGGCCGCATCAGGCCCGCCGGGAACGGTTCAGAGGCATTGCTGTAGGGATTGTGCGTCGAACGCGCATGCAGGGTTGAGTTCGGTACGGGCTGAGATTCTCCCATCAGGCGGTTGGCCCAGCTAGCCAACAGAGCCAGCCGTGCCGGTGATGCATTATGGTGCTTCACGCAAATTCTTTGAGGTCATTAGCGCAATGTTGCGGACGCCGCCGGCATCCGAGGAATAGAAGTGATAAACCACTCCGTCGTGCTTGATCAACCAGGCCTTGTGCGCCCCAAGCTTGCGCTCAACCGGCGCCGTCAAAGGAGTGCCGGTCCATTTGGTCCAATGAATGAGATCACGTGAAACCGCGAAGGTGTTCAACACTTTCGACTGCGGATCCCAGAAGGCTCCGAAATAAAACATTACCCAGCAGTCGTCCATCCGGACCACCTGAGGGTCGCCACTGATGACATTGCGCTTCACGGCGGGATTGGGGTTTTCCAAGATACAATTCGCATCATCCGGCTTGCCGTAGCGCTTCCAGGACACCATGTCCTGGGACGTGGCGGCAAAGATCCGCTCATCGGTGCGACCTTTCCCGGGCGAACCCTGGGCATTGTAGAACATCACAAACGGCGCGCCCAGATGAGCCTCGGGATCATGAATGATGTTTGATTTGAACATTCGGTAGTTCTCGTCGCCGCCCGCATCCGCATCGGTCGTGGCCAGCACTGGACGACCGAGTTTTTTCCAGGCTCCCAGTGCAACCGGCTCGGTGGTGCTGGCCACCGAGATATGAAGCGGCGCGGTCTCGAAGCCGTAATTGGCGCCACCGAAAAATGACAGCCAGTATTTCCCGTCATGCTGACGCAGGGTATTGCTCCCGCCCCAGATTGCCTCGGTGAAGCTGACGCCGCCACCAACGTGGGCTTGATCCCAAGTACCGCTGTCGCCACGGTCAACGAGCGTACCCAAAGGGGTCCAATCAAGCAGGTTCCGGCTAGATGCCAGCTGCGTGGTATAGCCCGCCGTCGGAGCTGGCTCCTGCTGCACATAGATCATGTACCAGGCATCCCCATGACGGAAGACGGTGCCGCAATCGATTGTCTTCCCCGTGGACGGCTTTAGCACGATGCCATAGTCAAAGGGCGTTTTGACCTCTTCGTAGATCTGCTGCATTTTTTCTGGCGAAATAACCTCGGTAGATGCGCTGACCACCGCAGCCTGTCCCAGCATCGCCAGGCAAAGAAGAATAGTAGATTTCATGATTATTTGTTGATAGGTAACTGGGTTTTTAGAGCATGAAACAAACGTAGGTTTTACAGCGTGAACGGGGTATGAAAACCTGGACAGGCAGTCCGTCCGACAGGTTTAAAAGGCAAGATTGGGGCGAGCCGCAGGGGTAGAGGGGTCGATAAAAACAAAACGCTTTCGAGTATCTTTAGGCACGCCAATAAATACCTATTTTGCGACATATTTTCAGGCAACTGGATTAGCCGTCCACGGGACTGATGTGGTTTTTCAGCGTAATGAGTGGGGGGATGAAAATCAGGAAAAGCAGCTCGGGCCGGCAGGGTTGGAGTCCTGCCCCCCCACGGCCCCAAAAAAACATCGTTTATTAAACGCACAAGTCCATTGAAACCAAATTTATACATTTATTTATAAACGGTTCGCATAAAGACAAACCATGCCGCGCAGACAAAGCTCTGCCTGGTCTCGCGTCCAGTCGCGAAGCCTTGGACCGTTTCTAGCTTCGCCGCTCAGACCTGTGGTGCGCCAGTCTGAAATCCCTTATGCTTGGGTATTTCTTCGGGATAAAACCCTGTGCCGTCGTCGTCGGCCGCCTCAGCCCCGATAAGGCTTATAAAATTTCTGGAGAAGCAAAAAAATATCCATTTTACGACATACCGACAGGAAGCTGGATTTGCCGTCCATGGGACCGATATCGGCACTGAAAAGGGCACTGAAAAAGGGGTCGGGGTGATACATGGATACAATTTCCCGGTCGCAAGGTCCCCAAGCCCGATACTCCTGTTTTGACCCTTTCGTGCGCCAACCACAAACATTCGCTTTCGCCCCGTTCGGATTGGCCTTCACCCGATTCGAACGGCGGGCCTTGCCGTCGGATAAAACCGCGCCCAGGCTTCGCTCATGGTTTTTGCCGAAATTAGACCGCAGATCGAGCAACTCGACCCGGCCGAGCGCCTGAAAGCCTTCGCTTTTCTGAAGCACTTGCTGCGGGCCAACGACCCGGCGTATCAGGCGGAAATCGCGCGGCGTCACGCGGACATCGACGCAGGCAAGGGCATCAGCCTGAGCGAGGCTAAACGGCAATGCCGTTAAGACATTGATGCTAAATCCGGATTCCGCGATTGAGACGACGTGGAGGTTCAAAACGGACTCCGGGCTTAACCCGTGAGATAAACTGACCACTGTAAGGGGCTATTTGCGTCACCCCCTCCGAAACCCACCGCCGATTCATGGATCTGATAAACCACTAATTTACAAGAAGTTAAATCCCGATACCTGATCAATCTATAAAGATTTATCTTCGCGCCCCTTCGGATCGACTTCGTGGTTAAAAATTCCGATTTCCTGGAATCATTTTATTCGAGCATTTAAGAAATGCTCGGCGACTTGCTCTCTATCAATAAATTGGAAATCCCGTGAATCGGCGCTGTCCGAAACCCGGCCCCCCACTCGACTCACGGCACCGCCACCGGTTTTACCGCCACCGGCTCGGCCCCGAGCCGCGAACCCACGCCCAGGGTCTCGGCGAATTCCAAGGTGCGGATCTCCTGGCTGATCGGCTCAAACCCCGTCTCGCGCCGGGCCTGGTTGATCCGGGTTAACATCAGGGCGTCCATCTGCACCGGATCCGTGCCCAGCCAGAGCCGGGGGTCGCCGCGTGTGTAGAGCGCGTTGTAACCGGGCCCGCCCACGAATTGCCACTGCTCCAAGGTCGCCAGGGTAAAGGCCCACGTCTGGCGCAGTTCGGGGATCGCCGCCATTTCCGCCACCGCCGCCGGGGCGCTGCGCGAACTGCGGAAAAACCGCGAGGTGTTGGACGCGTTCCAAAGGGTGGCGTTGACAAGCGCGCCATTCACTCCGAGCGCCTCGTGGTCGGTATAAACCGGCAAGTTTATCCAGAAATCGGCCTCCAGAAACAGCGGCGTGGCGAGGAAGCTCTTGCGGTCCGCATCGCGGTCGCCCTTGGGCGTGGTCACGCCCGGTCGATCGAGATCGAAGTCCGGGGCCATGTCCTGCCGTCCCGACAAAATCGGGTCAAAACGCGAGGGCAACGGGCTGTCGTAAAACCAGATCGGGTCGTAGAATCGCCCCGATTCCAGCACGAAAAACGGATGCCCGGCGAAGGGCGGTGCCAGCCTCGGATCGTTGGGCAGGTAACCGGTCAGGCGCAGGCGCAATTGGTTCAACCCGACCAGAAAGATGTTTTCCCGCGTATAACCGCGCCGCATCAGCGCCTCGATCACCGCCCGCACCAGCGGTTGCGGGGTGGCGAGGCCGGGACCGGACTCCGCGTAGATTTTGAGCCCCACCTTGGCTTTTTCACCCGGCGTAAGCCGTCGGCCCGCTTTGGCCTCAAACTCCCGGAAGAGCGCCTCGACCGGCCCGGCGTATCGATCCGGGCTGGACATCGCCGCACTCGCGCCCGCCGGCAATGCAGGCAACGCCACCTCCCAAAGCGTCTGGGCGCGTAACGCGGCGACCCCGACAAGGAGAAATCCAAAGAGAGAAATCAGTACTCGTTTAAACATGATGAACAGGCGCAGTCCTTGACAGAGCAGGGGCCGGGCCGAAAGTGCAAACCCCGCCTCGATGCCGCGCCTCAAAGATAGCTGCAAACAAGACCTCAAACTGCGCATCAACATCGTGGACGTGGTCTCCCGTGTCGCCACCCCTCGCCGCGCCGGCGGCAGCAAGTTCAAGGCGCTCTGCCCCTTCCATCAGGAAAAGTCTCCATCGTTCCACTTCGACGCCGACAAGGGTTTCTACAAATGCTTCGGCTGCGGAAAGTCGGGCGACATCTTTAGTTTTGTCCAGGAAACCGAGGGCCTGAACTTCACCGAAGCGGTCGAGGCCCTCGCCCAGCGCTTCAACGTCGCACTCGAATACGAGGAAGGCGCCGGCGGCCCCTCGCGCGAGGAACGCTCGCTGCGCCAGGAGTTGTTCGATTTGCACGAATTCGCCGCCGACCACCTGCATCAGGCCTTCAAAGGCGCCGGCGATTCCGCCATCTGGATGCGCGACTACTGGACCCACGACCGCCGTTTCAGCCCCGAGCTGGCCGAAGAATTCAAAATCGGTCTCGCCGACCCCGCCGGCTCCGGCCTCGGCGCGGCGTTGCTGCGGCAAAAATTCTCTGAAACCGCCCTGCGCCAGTGCGGCCTGTTTTTCATTTACGAGGACCAGCTCCTCACCGTCGGCGCGCTTCGCCCACGCTTTCGCGGCCGCCTGATGATTCCGATTCGCGACCACCAGGGCCGCGTGGTCGCCTTCACCGCCCGCCAGACCAAGCTCACCCCGGAAGACGATCCGGCCCGCGAGGCCAAATACGTCAACTCGCCCGAGACCCCGATTTTCACCAAGGGCAACCTGCTGTTTAACCTCGACCGCGCCCGCGTCCACGCCGGCGACGGCAAGCCCTTCGTCATGGTCGAGGGCCAGCTCGACGCCCTGCGCTGCTGGTCGGTCGGCCTGAAAACCGCCATCGCCCCCCAAGGCACCTCCATCACCGAGGGCCAACTCCTGCTCCTGCGCCGCTACCACACCGAGCTGGAATGCTTTTTCGATAGCGACGGCGCCGGCCAAAAAGCCGCCCTCCGCCTGCTCCCCCTCGCGCTCAAAACCGGTATCGAGGTGCGTTTCCTCACTCTCGCCGGTGAGGGCAAGGTCGATCCCGACCTGCTCTTCCTGGAAAAAGGCCTCGCCGGTTACGACGAGGTCAAAGCCGCTTCCTTCGGCGGCATGCAGTTCATGCGTCGCTACATCCTGCCCGACGCACGCTCCGCCACCGCCGAGAAAACCCAGGGCGCCGTCCGCGAAATCTATGGCGTGATCGCCGCCGCCGAATCCGAACTCCTCCGCAAGCGCCTGCTCGGAGAAATCGCCCCCGCCCTCGGCGCACTTCAGGTCACGCCCGACGTCTTCGAGCGAGATTTCGCCCAATTTCTCGCCCGAGGCGGCCGCGCCTCCGGTAGCTCATCCGGAGGCACCTCCCCCACCCCGTCCGCTGGCAACAGCTCCGCCTCATCCGCTGGCTCCCCGCTCCCCGCGCCCGGCACCCCGCTCGAAGACGACCCCTCCGCCCCCGAACGCGACCTCCTCCTGCTCGTGCTCCATTTTGAAGCCTTGGGCAAACCCCTCGCCGCCGCCTGCCCGCACGACTGGATCGACCAACGCCTGCCGTCCGGCGCTCTATTAAATCGTTTCCTTGCCGAGTTTTCCGAAAACCAATGGCCGGGCCGCGACCACCTCGACACCCTGCTCGAAACCGACCCCGAACGCTCCTTGGTCGCCTCGCTTCTCTTCGAGGCCCCCAAAATCGACGACCCCGCCAAAGTCGCCGTCGAGGGGCTCAACCGCCTCCGCACCCGCGCACTCACTCCGCGCCTGCGACAAATAGACCTCAAGTTGGCCGAGGCTTCGTCCGATAGCACTATTGACGCTTCCGCCTTGCTCAAAGAACGCTCCGAACTTCAACGCCGCCTGCGCTCCCCCCTTGCGCTCGCCGCCGTCGCCTGATAGCCTGCTCGTTTTTCGCCTCTCCACGCCTTCCCATTTCCGCCCTCCGCCCGCCCTCTTCCTATGCCGCGCAAAGCCAAGTCCTCCGCCGCCAAGTCCTCCCCCGCCGCCGATCACTCCGACGCGGTCGAAGCCGTGATCGATAACCCGCAGATCGCCGAAGGCTCCGCCTCGGACAACCCCGCCGACAACCTCCCCCCGGGCGGCATCAACGACAAGATCCGCGCCCTCATCCGCCTCTCCAAAGAGCAGGGCTACCTCACCTTCGACGACATCAACGAGGCCCTGCCCGACTCGGTCGAAAACCAGGAGGAAATTGATAACGTCCTCAGCATTCTCCAAAACCTCGAAATCGAGATCCTCGAACCCGAGCAGGTCGAGGACTTCAAAGCCCGTCAGGTTAAGGAAGAGGAGGAGGAAACCCGCACCTCCCAAAACGACATTCTGGACGACCCCGTCCGCATGTATCTCAAGCAGATGGGCCAGGTCCCCCTGCTGACCCGCGAGCAAGAAGTCGAAATCTCCAAGCGCATCGAAACCGCCGAGCTCAAGGCCCAGGAGGTCCTCTTCGAGGTCGCCATCATCGGCAAATACATCGCCGGCCTCGGCGCCAAGCTGATCGACCGCAGCGAACGCTTCGACCGCATCGTCATCGACAAGAAAATCGAGAGCCGCGACGCCTACTTCAAGAACCTCCCCAAATACGTCGAACTCACGACCAAGAACGAGGAATCCGTCGCCGAGTCCTGGGAAGAATTCCAAAAGGCCAAGAACGACGCCGATCGCAAAAAAATCCTCGCCAAACACGCCAAGCGCGAGGCCACCCTGCGCACCAATTTCTCCAAGTATTTCTTCAAGCTGAAGGTTTACGAGGAGTGGCTCGAAACCCTCCAGCCCACCCTCAGCGAGATCGAGGCGCTCCACGCCCAGCTCGACCGCGCGAAAAACCCCAAGTCCAAAAAAGACGCCGCCATCGATAGCAAGGCGATCAACGCGCGCCTCAAGCAGATCGAGTCCGAGTTCCGCATCGAGCCCAAGCGCCTCATCGACGTCATACGCCAGACCAACGTCCACATTCGCGAGGCCCACCAGGCCAAGACGGAAATGGTCGAGGCCAACCTGCGCCTCGTCATCTCCATCGCCAAGAAATACACCAACCGCGGCCTCTCCTTCCTCGACCTCATCCAGGAGGGCAACATGGGCCTGATGAAGGCGGTGGAAAAGTTCGAGTATCGCCGCGGTTACAAGTTCTCCACCTACGCCACCTGGTGGATCCGCCAGGCCATCACCCGCTCCATCGCCGACCAGGCCCGCACCATCCGCATCCCGGTCCACATGATCGAGACGCTCAACAAGGTGATGCAGGTCCAGAAGCAGCTCCTCCAGGAATTCGGCCACGAGCCCAGCCCCGAGGAAGTCGCCGACGAGATGAACCTCCCGGTCGAGCGCGTGCAGCAGATCATGAAGATGGCCCAGCAGCCCATCTCGCTCCAAAGCCCGGTCGGCGACGGCGACGACACCTCCTTCGGCGACTTCATCGAAGACAAGAGCGCCGAAAACCCCTACGACATGACGGCCTACTCGCTCCTGCGCGAAAAGATCGTCGATGTGCTCGATTCCCTCACCGAGCGCGAACAACGCGTGCTCAAACTCCGCTTCGGTTTGACCGACGGCTACAGCCGCACCCTCGAAGAGGTGGGCAAACAATTCAAAGTCACCCGCGAGCGCATCCGTCAAATCGAGGCCAAGGCCCTGCGCAAGATGCGCCACCCCACGCGCCTCCGCCAGCTCACCGGCTTCTTCGACGCCGAGCAGCCCGACAACGCGCAAAACCTAATCAAACAAGTCCAGGCCAACAAGCCCGTCTTCCCCAAGATGCCCTAATGCGTGCAGGGCGGGGTCACCGCACCCCGCCGTCTCCTCCGCCTCAAAAAAACCGAGCCCCTCAAAGCTCGGTTTTTTCGTTAACCCAAAGTCGCATCCCATGTCCTCCGCGCCATCCGCTACCCTGCATCGACGCGAAAGCTTCAGTTCTTGTAGGGCGTTCGCTTGCGAATGCCGCTCCGCCCACGCCCTCAAGCTCGCCCTGCCCTGCGTCGCCATTCTCCTCTCCGGCTGCGCCACCACCCGCGCCAAGTCCCTGCTTAAAGCCCCGCCGCCGCGCTACACCGACGCCACCCACCAAGAAATCGGCCGAGTCCTGCGCTACGATCCCGCCGCCGCGACCGCCTTGGTGGAAATCATGCCTTTAGCCAACGTGCCCAACGAACTGGCCGGCCGCGAACTCCTCGCCCGCCACCCGGACACACTCGTGCCGACCGCACGGCTCATCGCCTCGCCGCACCGCCAAAATCGCGTTTTCGGGGCTTACGTGGTGCAAGGCACACCGGCCTTGGGCGACGAAGTCGTGCTCCCGCCCCCCGCTCCCGCACCCGCCGAGCCCGCGCAACCCCTCGCTCCGGCTACGCTGAAAAAATAGGCATCGGATACTGCGAACCGCCCGCAGACGTCCTGACGCCCCGAAAGCAAAAAAACGGCGAGACACTGAGAGGAAAAAAGCTTGGCCGGGGACGGCCAACACTACACGCGGAACCGCCGATTTCTCAGGTGTGGGGTTGGCCGTCCCCGGCCAAGGTTTG
>JAPLTN010000037.1 GCA_026398135.1 Verrucomicrobiota bacterium | reverse complement strand
ACCCCCGCTCCCACCCCCACCCGCGCCGACCTCGGCAGCAACAAGCGCAGCCCGTTCAAGCATACCAGCACCGTGCTGCCTTCGTGCATCACCACGCCCACCGGCAGCGGCACGTTCCCGATCAGCGTCGCCGTCACCATGACCACGATCACCCCAAGCGCGAAACTGAGATTCTGCATCACCACCCGCCGCGCCCGCCGGCTGGTGTCGAGCGCGAGGGCGACGTTTTCCAGATGGTCGTTCATCAACACCACGTCGGCCGTCTCCATCGCCACGTCGGTGCCGCCCGCGCCCATCGCGATGCCGATATCCGCCGCCGCCAGCGCCGGGGCGTCGTTGATGCCGTCGCCCACCATCGCCACCGGCCCGATGGCGTGCAGTTCGCGCACCACCCGCACCTTGTCCTCGGGCAACAACTGCGCGTGCACCTCATCCACTCCGACCTCGCGGGCGATCGCCTCCGCCACCCGCCGATGATCCCCCGTCAACATCGCGATGCGCTTAACCCCGAGCTCACGCAGCCGCGCCAACACCGCCTTCGCGTCCGGCCGCATCACATCCGCCACCGCGATCACCCCGAGGATGCGCGCCTGGTTGCCCCCCGCCAGCAACTCGCCGACCAACACACACGTTTTTCCCTCGTCCATCAGCGCCCCCATCCGCGCTTCGGCTTCCGGCAGGCCCGTGCAAACCCGGTCGGAAAAATACGCCGCGCTGCCCACCGCCAGACGCCGCCCGCGCACCGTGGCCGAAGCACCCTTGCCTGAGATCGACTGAAACGCCCCGCACTCCAGCCCATCCAGACGCCGCTCCTGCGCCGCCTGCACGATGGCCCGCGCCAGCGGATGCTCCGACTTCGCCTCCACCGCCGCCGCCAGTTGCAACATATCCAGCGCCGGCCCGCTGGTGCAGGCCGCAAACGCCACCCGCTCGCCGCCGCTCACCACGTCGGTGACCTGCGGTTTCCCGCGCGTCAGCGTGCCTGTCTTGTCGAAGGCAAACACCGTGATGCCCGCCATGCGTTCCAAGTGCGCCCCGCCCTTGAAGAGAATGCCGCGCTTCGCCGCCCCGCCGATGGCCGACAAAATCGACGCCGGCGTGCTGATGATCAACGCGCACGGCGAAGCCACCACCAGCACCGTCATCGCCCGGTAAAACACCGCGCCAAACTCCTGCCCGAAAACCAGCCACGGCACCAAGACCAGCCCCGCCGTCAGCGCCAGCACCGCGATGGCGTAGCCCTGCTCGGCCTTCTCCAGAAACCGCTGCGTCCTGGCCTTCTCGCCCTGCGCCTGCTCCACCAGTTGAATGAGTTTCGCGATGGTCGAATCCTTCGCCAGCTTCGTCACCCGCACCTCCAGCCCGCCCGTCTGGTTCATCGTGCCGGCAAACACCTTGGAACCGATGTGCTTCACCACCGGCATCGCCTCGCCGGTCAACATCGCTTCATCCACCGAGCTCTCGCCCTCGATCACCAAACCGTCCAGCGGCAGCCCCTCACCCGGCCGCACGATCAACACGTCGCCCACCACCAACTCCTCCAGCGGCCGCAACTGCGTGCCCTCCGCCCGCCGACACAGCGCCTGGGTGGGACGTAGCTTCATCAACGCCGAAATCGCCTGCCGGGTGCGCGCCATCGCAAGCGCCTGCAACACGTTCGAGAGCGAAAAAAGAAACAACAACATCGCCCCCTCAAACGGCGCGCCCACCACCGCCGCCCCCAACGCGGCCAACACCATCAACAAGTCCACATCCACGGTTTTTTCCCGAAGCGACCGCCAACCCGCCAGCACCCCAAAATACCCGCCCGTGCCATAAGCCAGCGCATAAAACGCCGCCCGCAACCAGCCCAGCTCCGGCGCGAATTTCCCTACGCTCCAGCCCGCCAGCATGAACCCCAGCGTGGCCCAAGTGAAGGTCACCTCCAGCCCCTCGCCGTGAACCCATTTCCGCCAACCGGAAACGCACGTTTCAAAGGCCCTTGGCTCGGTGGCTTTCGCCGCCACGAACAGCTCCGGCACGTCACCGGAACGAATTACGTTAACTGAATCAGGAGTAGGCATAATTTTGAAATCCTAGTTTTGTTCAGACATGAGCGCACCAACGCCAAACGGCTGCCGGTGCGGATTGGCGCTTGGCTCAATCGTCGTCCTTCTCCCCGTGCTTCCCACGTTCGCCGCTCTTCCCGCCCCCGACCGTTTTGCCCGCGCCGCCTTCATTCTCCTCGCCGCCCTCCGCGCCCTCGTTTTCGCCCAGCGAAACCACCGTGCCGAGCAGCGGCAGCTTCACCGTTCCCGCCGCCGTATTATGGTTGGCAAACAGCGCCGCCACCCACGCCCCGCCACCGATCAACATCGCAAGCGCCCAGACCGGACGAGCGCTCTTCAAGCCCTCCCCCTCCGGTCCGTCCTTACGCCCCGTGATCATGGACAGAGCGATGGCCTCCCGATGCCGCACCGTATGCCAGGCGATACCCACCAAGTGAGCGCCTATCGCCACCAGCAACGCAATCGCCAGCCCCTCGTGCAGCTCCTCGCCCAGCCCGCCCATCCAGCCCGCCCCGCTCGCGATCAAGAGCGGCACCAGCGCGAACATGGCCAGCGAGACCACCGCCGTCCCCGGATTGTGCCCGATGTATCGTTTCGCGCCACCCACCACGGAGCCCACCAAATACGCCACGACTTCGCCCGGAGCCAAAGGCAGCGAGGAAAACCGGTTGTAACGCGACCCCACCACCCCAAGCACCAGCCGCCCCGCCAAGGCAAAAGCAGCCACCAACCCGAGCAACATGTGAAACTGAAACAGCGGACTGTCGTCATCGACCAAAAACCCGATAGCCATCGCGCCCGAGAGCGAACCGGCGAAGGTCCAATGAAAAAGACGAACCGGAAGATCCCAAACCAGTATTTTGCTCATGAGTAAGGCGGATTAAATTCGCCCCATCCTACACCTCCCCGCCTTAGAAACCCCGCCCCCGCAGATTAGACTTTCCTTATTTTCGCCCCCGTTTCGCTCCGTCTCACGTCGCGACATATCATGCCGACTCAGGTCTAAATCCGCTTAATCCATAGAAAAATCATAATAACTAATTTTTAATTAACAATATCTTAAGAAAATCTATGCAAATACGGAATTATGTGCCATATTTACATAGATGAATCGCCGTCGCCTTTACCCTGATCTAATAAGAGCACTGGACCGTAATCCTGCCGTCGCACTACTCGGACCCCGTCAGGTGGGTAAGACGACCCTTGCCCTAGAACTTGGGGCCACCCGCCCCTCGATCTACCTCGACCTAGAAGACGTGTCGGATCGCGCCAAACTCGAAGACGCGAAAAGCTATCTCAGCGACCACCAGGATAAGCTCGTCATCCTTGATGAGGTTCACCGTACACCCGAGCTGTTCCAGACCTTGCGCGGCCTGATCGATCAGGGCCGTCGTCAAGGTCGCACCAGCGGGCAGTTTCTTCTTTTGGGATCCGCGTCCATCGATCTGTTGAAACAGTCGGGCGAAAGCCTTGCAGGACGCATCTCCTACCTCGAGCTAAGCCCGTTTGACGTGCTGGAAACCGCAGCCGAACAGACTGCCGCTTTGTGGGTTCGCGGCGGTTTCCCCTCCAGTTTTTTGGCAGCGGACGACCAAACCAGCTATGAATGGCGAACTGATTTTATCCGCACCTACCTGGAGCGGGACATCTCGCAATTTGGACCCAGAATCCCCGCCGAAACACTGCGCCGATTCTGGACCATGCTGGCGCATAATCAAACTGGCCTTCACAATGCCGCATCGCTTGCCGAAGGCCTCGGCGTCGATGGCAAAACCGTGGCCCGCTACCTGGATCTGCTCGTCGATCTTCTGCTCGTTCGCCGTCTGCCCGCCTGGCACCGCAATGTCGGCAAACGTCTGATCAAGTCGCCCAAGGTATTCATCAGGGACAGCGGCATCGCTCATGCGCTTCTGTTGATACGGAATAAAGAACAGCTGCTCGGGCATCCAGTGGTCGGGGCCAGCTGGGAAGCGTTCGTTATTGAAACGCTAATCTGTGCTGCTCCGCGCGGCACCGAGGCGAACTTTTACCGAACCTCCAACGGCCACGAAATCGATCTAGTCCTAACGCTGCCGACCGGAGAACTCTGGGCCATTGAGGTCAAACGCAGCTCCGCGCCCAAGGTTGAGCGCGGGTTTCATGTAGCGTGTGACGATCTTTCCCCGACGATGCGCTTTGTCGTGTACCCCGGTAACGAACGCTATAAAATGAATGAGCAAACCGAGGCGATAAACGTGTTTACCTTGGCGCAAGCGCTGCAAGCCATCGAGTAAACGCGTGGCCGGCGCAGCGAAGTATCTCGTTGTATGAATTCTTCCACTCACAAGTGCAGAGCGTGGACTCAGCTCTGCGGCCTCCACGCCTTCACCAGCTACCCCCCTCAAACCTCCGTCACCGCGCCCGCCAGACACGCCTCGGCAAAGGCCCGGATGCGTTTGCGCAGGTTCGCCAGCGCACTGCTGCGATTGGCCGACAACACCTGCGTCAAGCCCGCCTCGGCCAGAAAATCCGGCTCGTTGGCCAGGATATCAGCCGGCGTCTCGCCTTGGTAAAACCCGCACACCACCGCCGCGATGCCCTTCGAGATCATCGCCTCCGCCTCCATCTGAAACCAGCACCGCCCGTCGCGATACTCCATCGCCAGCCACAAGCGCGACACACACCCGGGCAGCAAACGCGCCTCCGTTTTCAAACCCGGCTCCATCGCCGTCCACTTCTTCGCCTTTTGCAGCAAATAGGTGAACCGCTCCTCCGCGTCCGGCAGGGTCGTCAGGTCTTCGATCAGGGCTTGGCGTTTCTCGGGGAGCGTCATCGGTACAATTTAAAGCCCGCCACCCAACCATCCCGCCACCCCGCACGCAAGCACCCGCACCGCCGTCACCTGGCGCAATAATCAGCGCAACAGCAGGGTACTTGACCCCATTTTCTCAGCCGAGCTTGCTGACCATTCTTAGCCCATCGTGTTAAACAACGAAACACCCTACGACGTGCTCATTGTCGGCGGCGGACCTGCGGGGGCCTCCGCGGCCATCCGCACCCGGCAAGCCGGACTCAGCACCCTCGTCGTGGAAAAATCCACTTTCCCGCGCTTTCGTATCGGCGAGTCGCTCCTCCCGGCGGGCAACGCACTCCTGCGCGAACTCGGTGTCTGGGAAAAAGTCACCCGGGCCGGCTTCATCGAAAAATTCGGCGCCCGCTTCTACCTCGGCGCGGGCGACGCCGAAAAGAAGGTCGATTTCTCCACCGGTCTCATTCCCGGCCTCGAAAGCGCCTGCCAGGTGGATCGCGCCCGCTTCGACACCCTCCTGCTCGATCACGCCCGCGAGCTCGGCGCCGAGGTGCGCCAGGCCACCACCGTGCGCGCCCTTCGCACCGAGGCCGACACCCACTCCGCCGACCTCGAAACCCAGGGCAACACCGTCTCCGTGCGCGCCCGCTACGTGATCGACGCCACCGGCCGCGACCACTTTTTTCCCCACGCGCTCAAGGCCGACCTGGCCCCCGCCGCCTTCGCCCGCCGCCTCGCGATCTACAACCACTTTACCAACGTCGCCCGCGACCCCGGTCCCGCCGGCGGCGATACCCTCATCGTCCGCCTGCCCGATGGCTGGTTCTGGCTCATCCCCATCGACGCCGATCACACCTCCGTCGGCCTCGTCACCACCCAGGCCGCCTTCAAGGCCGGCCGGCAAAGCCCCGCCGCCCACTTCGCCGCCGTCGTCGCCCGCACCCCTCGCTTGCGCCGCCTGCTCGACGGCGCCGAACCGTCCATGGATTACCACGTCACCGCCGACTACAGCTACTACCGCCGCCGCGTCGCCGCCGGTCGCTATATCCTCGCGGGCGACGCGGGCGGCTTCCTCGACCCCATTTTCTCCTCCGGCGTTTACCTCGCCCTTCGCTCCGCCAAACACGCCGCCGCCCTCGTCATCCAGGCCGCCCGCCAAAACCGTCCGTTCCGCGCCGCCGAGTGCGCCCGCCATCTCCGCGAATGCCGGAAACCCGCCTCGGTTTTCCACCGCCTGATCGAAGCCTTTTACGACGACGACAGCTTCTCCGTTTTCATGTGCCCCCGCCCCCCGTGGGGTCTCGCGCCAGGCATCACCTCCATCGTCGCCGGCCACGCCGACCTCAACTTCGCCCTCTGGTGGCGCTTCCGGCTCTTCCTCCTCGTCTGCCGCCTCCAGCGCCCCTTGCCCCTCGTTCCCCGCCTCAGCCTCGACCCCGCGCCCTCCCCATGAACCCGCACCCGCCACCGAGCGAGCAACCCTGGGACGCCATCGTGATCGGCGGCGCGCTCTCCGGCGCCGCGACCGCCCTGCTCCTTCTGCGGCGCAACCCCCGCCTGCGCGTGCTTATCGTTGAGCGTCACTCCACCTTCAAACGCCGCGTGGGCGAATCCACCGTCGAGGTCAGCGCCTACTTTCTCGGCCGCGTGCTCGACCTCACCGCCCACCTCAACGAACACCACTACGTCAAACAGGGCCTCCGCTTCTGGTTCCACAACCCGCGCGCCACCACCCTCGGCGAATGCAGCGAAACCGGCCCCGGCTACAACGTCCGCCTGCCCGGCTACCAGGTGGACCGCGCCGTGCTCGACGAGGAAGTCCTCGCCCGTGCCGTCGCCGCCGGAGCCTCCCTGCTCCGCCCCGCCCGCGTGCTCGACGTCTCCCTCAATCCCGGCGGCCTGCAAACCGTCACCTGGGAAACACCCTCCGCCTCCACCGCCACATCCTCGTCCGCCAACGCTGCCACCTCGCCACTGCTCGGCCGCTGGGTCATCGACGCCTCTGGTTTCTCCGCCCTGCTCGCCCGCCGCCAGAACTGGCTGCGCCCCAATCCCGCCCACCCCACCGCCGCCGTCTGGACGCGCTGGAGCGGGGTCAAAAACTGGGACTCCCGCGATCTCGCGGTAAAATTCCCCGCCTGGTCCCGCCGCACCAAAGCCCTTCGCCACACCGCCACCAACCACCTCGTCGGCCTCGGCTGGTGGGCCTGGATGATCCCGCTCAAGGGCGGCGACACCAGCGTCGGCGTCGTCTACGACCAGCGCCTGCTCGACCTGCCCGAAGGCGAACGCCTCGGCCCGCGTCTTCGCGAAATGCTCTTCGCCCACCCCGCCGCCCGCGAGCTCATGGCCGGCGCCGTCTGGCGGCCCAACGACACCCACTTCCGCCGCAACCTCGCCTACCACTCCACCCGCTATGCCGGCGACGGCTTCGTGCTCGTGGGCGACGCCGCCGCCTTCATCGACCCCTTCTATTCACCCGGCATGGACTGGATCGCCTACACCGCCAGCGCCGCCGCCGCCCTCATCGACGGCTCCGTGCGCGGCAAACCCAAGGCCCCGCGTATCGAGCTTCACAATACCCGGTTCGCCGCCTCCTACGCCCGCTGGTTCGATGCCGTTTACCGCGACAAATATTACTACCTGGGCGACCACCAGCTCATGACCCTGGCCTTCCGGCT
The DNA here is from genome assembly GCA_026398135.1 of Verrucomicrobiota bacterium. Taxonomy (GTDB): domain Bacteria; phylum Verrucomicrobiota; class Verrucomicrobiia; order Opitutales; family Opitutaceae; genus IMCC26134_A. The sequence continues at coordinate 42,632 of JAPLTN010000037.1, read as the reverse complement.
CGACCTCGGCCTCTACTACCTCGGCGTCGTTTCCCAACCTTTCCGCAACGGTGCCGCCGCCCTCGAAACCCCTTCGTTCGCATCCCGTACCAGCGCCCCGTTCGCCCGCTTCATGGCCTTCTACAATCGCCGCCTCGCCGCCATCGCCCGCACCCGCCTCGCCCGCGGCACCTGGGGCCAAAGCAATGACCGCCGCTACTGCGGTTTTCGCTCCTACGAACTCACCTGGACGCTCCCGCTCCGCCTGCTCGTAGCCGTCGGCGCCTACCTGCGACTGGAGTTCTGCGAAGGCTGGCGTTGCTGGTTCGCCACCCCGCACACTAGCCCCGCGCCTCCCGAGGCCACCACCTCCACTTCCGCCGTATGTGCACCGTCTCCCCTTTAAACTCTTTTCCCTCCGCCATCCGCGAAGCCCACGCCCGCTGGCTCTCGGACCGCGACCCCCACGCCCTCGCCACCGTGGTGATCGCCATCGTTGCCTTTCACCTTCCCCCGAACATCCGCGCGCAATACTCCGAAAACCTCCCCGAAACCTCCCGCCTCGTCGAAGACCTCGGCTTCGACTCACTCGTCCTCGCCGAGATCATCTTTTTCATCGAAGACCTTTACCAGGTATCCATTTCCAACGACGACCTGCGCCGCATCCACACCGTCGCCGACCTCCGCGCCTTCGTTTTAAGCAAAATCGGCCCCGCCCGGCCCTCCGCCTGATCCGCCCGTGCCTCGCTCCGCCTGCATCACCGGCCTCGGCTTCATCAGTTGCCTGGGCAACGACTCCGCCAGCGTGGCCGACGCCCTGCGCACCGGCCGCTCCGGCATCGTCACCCACTCCCTCTACGACAACCCCGCCATTCCGCTAAAAGTCGCCGCCCCCGTCCACGGCTTCGCAGTCGATTCACCCAACTACCGCGACTGGACCTGGCCAACCGCCTGCAACCTTCCGCGCGAGACGCTGCGCGGCCTCGCCCCCCACGGCGTGTATGCCTTTCACGCCCTTGAACAGGCCCTCGCCGACGCCGGCCTCACCGCCACCGATCTCCAGGACGGCACCACCGGTCTCTTCTGCGCCTCCGCCGGCTCCGCCTTCCTCAGTCATCATAACCTCACCCAGGCCCGCGCCTCCCGTTTCGAGCGTGGCAACCCCTTCGCGGTCGTTTCCTCCATCGCCGGCACCTTGAATTTCAACCTCGCCGCCCACTACCGCATCACCGGCGCAGTCACCGGCTTCGTCTCCGCCTGCACGTCATCGACCCACGCCCTCGGCTACGCCCTCGATGAAATCCGCCTCGGCCGCCAGGAACGCATGATCGTCGTCGGTGCCGAGGAGCTCAACGCCGACACCATCCTGCCCTTCGTGCCCATGCGCGCCCTTTCCACTAGCGCAGACCCCGCCACCGCCTCGCGTCCCTTCGATACCGGTCGCGACGGCTTCGTGCCCACCGGCGGCGCGGCCGTGCTCGTACTCGAAAGCCCCGCGCTCGCCGCCCGCCGCTCCGCCCGCATCTACGCCGAGCTCATAGGCTGGGGCCAGGCCGCCGACGGCCACTCCGTCGCCACCTCCCACCCCGAAGGCGCAGGCCTGCGCGAAGCCATGCGCCGGGCCTTGCGCGATGCCGCCCTCTCCCCGGGCGAGATCGACTACGTCCACGCCCACGCCACCTCCACGCCTGTCGGCGACCGCGCCGAGGCCCTCGCCCTGCGCGCTACCTTCTCCGCCCTTGGCCACCGCCCCGTCATCAGCAGCACCAAGGGCCAGACCGGCCACGGCCTGTCCCTCTCCGGCGCGCTCGAAACCGCGTTTTGCGCGCTCTCCTCGCACCACGGGTTCACCCCGGGCAATCCCACCTTGCTCAACCCCGATCCCATCTGCGAAGGCCTCGACCTCCCCCGCGCCAGCCTCTCCCGCCGCCCCCGCTTCACTTTGAAAAACAGCTCCGGCTTCGGCGGGGCCAACGTCTCCCTTGTTCTCCGCGCCGCCGTCTAACACCCTGCTCGCCTCCCGCTCCCGCCATGCCCGATCCTCTCAACCACCAACTCAAAGTCCTCATCGTCGAAACCCTCCGCCTTGAGGACATCACCCCCGCCTCCATTCCCGACGACGAGCCCCTCGTCGGCGGCGGCCTCAGCCTCGACTCGATCGACGCCCTCGAACTCGTGGTGCGGCTGGAAAAAGAATTCGGCATCAAAATCGCCAGCAGCGAAGAATCCCGCACCGCGCTCGCCAGCGTCACCGCGCTCAGCGCCTACCTGCGCGCCCACGCCGACCCCGCCCGCCTGCCCGCCTGAGCCGACCCGCCGCATGTCCGCTTTGCCGCCGATTCACTTGTCCGCCTGCGGCACCCTCACGGCCTTCGGCGACGAACACGCCACCCTCGCCGCCCTGCTCGCCGGTCGCTCCGCACTGGCGCCCGTGCCCGTCCACGGCGTCGAAGGCGGTGATCTCGTCCCCATCGCGCTCTGCCCCGGCCACGCCTACGACGAAACCCTGCCGCCCTCCTGGCTCCCCCTCCTGCGCACCCTCGCCGCCCGCATCCCCGAAACCGCTTGGGGCACGCCCCGCCGCCCCGTGGTCGTCACCGGGAGCAATTTTGGGGTCAGCCACCTCCACGCCTACCGCCGCCGGGGCGGAGAAAACCACCTCGACTACGCCACCCCCATCCACTGCGTAAACCAGGTCGCCGCCGCCCTCGGCTGGGGCCCCGATGTCACGGTGTTTTCCCACGCCTGCGTCTCCGCCCACCTCGGCCTGCTGCACGCCTCGCGCCTGGTCGCCGCCAACCTCGCCGATGAGGTCCTCGTCTTCTCTTTCGATTTCATCAGCCCCTTCGTCGCCGGGGGGTTTCACGCCCTGAAAATCCTCAACGCCGACTTCCCCGCCCCCTACCAAGACCGCCCCAACGGCTCCATCGGCCTCGGCGACGGCGCGGCCTTCGCCGTGCTCACTCGCGACCGCGGCGACCTCGTGATCGAAGGCCAAAGCCTCTACAACGAGATGCACCACTTCACCGCCAACCGGCCCGACGGCACCGGTTTCGCCCACTGCCTCGCCGGGCTGCCCCGCCTGCTCGCCGGTCGCCGGGTCTGGTTAAAAGGCCACGGCACCGGCACCCTCGAAGCCGGCCGCCTTGAAGCCGCCGCGCTCTCCGCCGCCTTCCCCGGCGCCCCCCTCGTCTCCTGGAAAGGCGCACTCGGCCACACGCTGGGCAGCTGCGGCTTGGTCGAACTCGCGCTCGCCCGTGCCGCCCTCCACGCCGGTCGCGCCCCCGGCACCATCGGCTCCTCCGCCCCCGGCTTTTCGCCCGACCTCGCGCTCGCGCCCTTCGACCTCGCTTCCTTCGACGCCGTCGTCTGCACCAGCAACGCCTTCGGCGGCGCCCACGCCGCCCTTATACTCCGTCATGCTTGAACGCTGGATCACCGCTCTCCACTTGGAAGACGCCGCCACCGAGGACGCCCTCGCCACCCGCGAACGCCTCAAGGACCACTTCCCCAAGAACAGCACCCGCCGTATGACCCAGCTCGGGCTCTGCCTCGGCACCACCCTCGCGCCGCTTCAACTCTGCGAATCCGACACCGTGGTGTACGCCTCGACCTACGCCGAGACGCGCACCCTGGAGGGCTACCTCGACAGCTTCCCCAACCCGAGCCCCACCCTGTTCCAAACCTCGATCCACCCCAGCGCCGTCCAGCAAAACCTCATCCTGCGGCAACACGCCGTGCGCCAGTTTTTTCCCGTCACCGGCGACCTCGATCTGCCCGCCCGCGCCCTACTCGTCGCGTTGCTTTGCGACGCCCCCCGCGTCGTGCTCTGCGGCGGCGAGGAACGCGGCGGCTGGCTCTTGGAAAAAGGCCGCGCCAGCGACCGCACCTTCGCCTACGCCCTCGCCCTTTCCACATCGTCCACCGACGCGCTCGGCCGTATCGCCCTCGAAACCGCCCCTCCAGCCGGGACCTCGCACCCGCTGCCCCAGGCGGCGTTTTTTGATCTTCTGCAAGCGCGCCGCCCCTTCAATTCCGTCGTATCCGAAACCCGGCGACTCCGTATCGATTGGTCATGAACGCGCCCGCCCCAGCCGCCGCTACGCCCGCCCGCAATCCGGGCCCAAGCTGGGGCTACCGTTTTCTCCGCCTCGCCGACCGCTGGGTGCCCGAGCCCCTCTTCCGTCCCGCCCGCGCCTTTGGCACCGCCGTGGCCCTGCTGAACATGCGCGAACAACGCCGCCACTCCCGCGCCTACCTGCGCGTGATCCTCGGCCGCGAACCCGCCACCCGGGAGGTTTTCCGCCATTTCTTCGCCTTCGAGGAAATGCTCATGCTCAAGCTCCGCGTCGCCGACGGCCGCCCCCATCGCGGCGTGCTCGCGCCGGGCTGCTCAGACTTTCGCCGTTTTCTCGACACCCCCGAAGACGCCCTGCTCGGCACGTTCCATGTCGGGCACTCCGATCTCGTCGGCTTTCTCTTCGGCGGACAGGAGCAGCGCCGCGTCTCCATGGTCCGCCTGCGCGTCGGCAATTCCCACGATGTCGAAAAACTCGGCGCCACCTTCGGCCGCTGGGTTTCCTTTGTGTGGGTAAACGAGGGCGAAAACCTGCTCTTCGCGCTCAAGGACGCCATCACCGCCGGCGGATCCCTCGCCCTGAAGTGCGACCGCCTCGAACACAGCTCCCGCGCCGAGCCTTTCCAGTTTCTCGGCGCGCGCCGTCTCTTTCCTTTCACCATCTATCACCTCGCCATCATTTTTGGCCGCCCCGTCTACCTCTGCGTCGGCGTGCCCGGCGCACCCGGCGAATCCGTCATTCACAGCTCCCCGCGCTGGCTGCCCGATCCCTCCGTCTCTCGCGCCCGCAACCTGGAATCCGCCCGCGCCCACTTCCAGGTTTTCCTGGACCTCGTGGAATCCCTCCTGCGGGCCGACCCGTATCTGTGGTTCAACTATCGGCCGCTCAACCTCGAAGCCCCCGCCCGACCATGAGCCTCCGTCTCCGCCTCTGGCTTCCCCTCGCCTACTACCTTTCATGGCTGTTCTTCGGCCTGGGCGGACTGGCCCTCAACTTCGGCTGCGCCCCTTTTCTCCTCCTTCCGCACCGCGAGCGTTTTGGCCCGCGCGCCCGCGCCATCACCCGCTGGTTTTTCGATTTTTGGCTGCGCTGGATGCACGCTTCCGGGGTCGTGGACGTCGTCTTCAAAGGCTTCGACCGCCCCTTGCCGCGCGGCGTGGTTTACGTCGTCAACCACCCCACCTTGGTTGACGCCCCGTTCCTGCTCGCGCGCCTGACCGACACCGTCTGCATTTTTAAATCCGCCCTGCTCCGACACCCCGCCATCGGCCCCGCCGCCCTGCTCTGCGGTTATGTCTCCGGCGATGCCGGGGTGGACGGCATCCGCCGCGCCGCCTCCTGCGTCGCAGCCGGGCGCTCCCTTTTGATTTTCCCCGAGGGCACCCGCACCAACCCCGGCGTGGAGCTCAACCCGCTCCGCCCCGGCTTCGCCCTCATCGCCCGCCGCGCCCGCGCCCCGCTTCAGCTCATCCACGTGCGCTCCAGCCCGCTCATGGCCCGCAAAGCGCATCCTTGGTGGAAACTCCCCCCGCTGCCCGGACACTTCGAATTCACCCTCGGAGAACACATCCCGTTCGACCCGGCCCTGCCTGTCGCCACCCTGACCGAGCACGTCGCCCAACGACTCCGCGCATGACCGCCTCCGCCACCCACCTCGTCCTCATCCCGAGCTTCAACACCGGCCCCCGCCTCCTGCGCACCGTGCGCGAAGCCCTCGCCGTCTGGTCGCCCGTCTGGGTCGTGGTCGATGGCTCCGACGACGGCTCCGACACCCCCGTTTCCGCCCTCGCCACCGAACTCGGCCACCAGCGCCTGCGTGTTTTCAAGCTTCCCAACAACTCCGGAAAAGGCGCCGCCGTACTCCACGGCCTCGGCCTCGCGCTCGCGGAAAAGTTCACCCACGCCCTCGTGCTCGACGCCGATGGCCAACACCCCATCGACCACATCGCGCCCTTCATGGCCGCCTCCGCCGCCCAGCCCGAATGCCTCATTCTGGGGCGTCCCGTTTTCGGACCCGAGGTGCCGCTGGAACGCCTCTACGGCCGCAAACTCAGCGTCGGTCTCGTTCACCTCGAATGCCTCGGCCGCGACATCGGCGATCCGCTCTTCGGCTTTCGCGTCTACCCTGTCGCGCCTACCCACGCCGCCCTCTCCGCCCTCCGCTCCGCGCGCCGCTACGACTTCGACCCCGAGATCGCCGTCCGCCTTTTCTGGCGTGGCGTCCCGCCCCTCAACCTCCCCGCCCCCTGCCGCTACATCGCCAAGGCCGACGGCGGCGTATCCCACTTCCACTACGTCCGGGACAACCTCCGCATGATCTGGCTCCACACCCGCCTGCTGCTGCGCCTGCTCGTCACGTTCCCGGCCATCCTTGCCACCCGTCGCCGCCTTCACGCCCGAAAGTCCAGCCGATGAACCTCCGCCTGCTCTACGTCTTTCTCCTCGGCCTCAGCTCACCGCTCTTCGCCATCGAACCTTTCACGAGCGAACTCCCAGCCGCCGCCCGCACCCGCCTGGAATCGCTGGCCCGGCCGCTCACTCTCATGGGCGACTTTACTGAAAGCCGCTTCACTCCGCTGAAAAAGACGGCCGTCATCGTCACCGGCACCGTGCGCATCGACCGCGCCCGGGGCCTGAGCCTCACCTACGCCCAACCCCGCGCCCCCGTCGTTATTTTGGACGAAAACGGCCTCCTCCTCCGCCACCCCGACGGACGCGAACAAACCGCGCCCGCCGACGCCACCGCCGACCTGCGCCTCCTCCACGCTCTCTTTGTCTTCGACCTAGCCACCTTGGAGAAATCCTACGCCCTCACCGCCACGGAAAATCCCGACAACTCCTGGGCCCTCGTCTTCACCCGCCGCCCCGAGGCCGTCTCCACCTACCGCGAGCTCACCCTGCTGGGCCGGGCCGAGCGCCTTACCCGCATCATTCTTGCCAAGACAGCCCGGCTCCGCACCGAGATCGCCCTGGAGCCGCCGCAACTCGACCCCCGTTTCTCCCCCGAGGAACTCGTCCGCTACTTCCGCTGATCCGCCGTGTTTCGCTCCCGCCGCCCGCTTTTTCTTCTCCTCGCCTTCGCCGCGCTTTGCGGTGCCTGGCTGCTCAGTCTGGACCCGGACGAACGCTTCACCACCGACGTCACCGAACTCCTGCCCGCCGACGAGCGCGACCCCGAGGCCCGTCTCGCCTTGTCTCTCGTCCGCGAACGCCAGTCACGGGTGATCCTCGTTGTCCTCGACGCTCCCGCCGGCACGCCTCCCGCCACCCTCGCCCTCGCCACCTCCGCCCACGCCGAGGCCTTGCGCGCCTCTCCCGCCTTCGCCGCCGCCACTCCGCTCGCCGACCCGTCCTGGCAACACGCGCTCGGCCGCCTGCTCCACGCCCGCCGCATCGATCTGCTCCTGCCCGGCTGGCTCGCCGAACAACGCCGCGCCTACGCCGCCGCTTTCCCCGCCACCCCGCCCGACGACCCCGCCTTCAGCCCTTGGCTCGCCCGGCGCACCATCGCCGCCCTCGACACCCGCCTCGCCTCACCCGACGGCAACGCCCTGGCCGAGTTAATCCCCTCCGACCCGCTCCTGCTTTTACCCGCGCTCGCCGAACGCACCGCCTCGCTCGACACCCAATCCACCCCTCTCGCCGGTCGTGCCCTGGTCTGGGCCGAGACGCGCGCCGGCCCCCTTTCCGAAGCCGGCCAACAACCGGTTTTCGCCGCCCTGTCCGCCGCCGAAAACGCCGCCCGCGCCCATCTGCCCGCGCTCACCGTGCGCTTCACCGGCGTGCACCGTTTTGCCGCCGCCGCCAAAGCCGCAACCCGCGACGAAATCTCCTGGCTCAACCTGGTCGCGCTGGCCGCCGTTTTCGGTGTATCCGTCCTTTCCGTCCGCCGCATTTTCGGTCTGCTGCATCTTGTCCCGCTGGTCGCCTTATCCACCCTCGGTGCGGTCGCCGCCACCACCGCGATTTTTCCGCGCGTACACGTGCTCGTCTTTGTGCTCGGCTCGCTGCTTTCCGGCGTCGCGGTGGACTACGCTTTCCACCTCGTGCTCGCCCGCCGCGAAGGCGAAAACTACCCCTCCCGCGTGCGCCGTCTTCTGCTGCCCTTGCTCGGCGGAGCCGCCACCACCGTGGCAGGTTTCCTTACCCTCGTCGTATCCGAGCTGCCCTTGGTCCGCCAACTCGGCGTTTACGTCGCCGCCGGCATCGTCACCGGCCTGGGTGCCACCCTGTTGTATTTTTCCGCCTTCCCGAACCTCGACCTCGCTCCGCGCGCCTGGCCGGCCCACGCGGGTTGCCCCCGACGTTTCCGCCTCCCCTTGCTCTTGGCGCTTACCGGTTTCGCCGCGTTTGGCCTCAGCCGTATCCACTGGAACGACGACCTGCGCGCACTGGAATACCCCTCGCCTGCTCTCCGCGCCGAAGACGCCGCCATCCGCGCCGCGTTCGGCGAAAACAACACCGGCGTCAGCCTGATCACTCGCGGCGCCTCGTTCGCCGAGGCCCGCACCCACTGGCAAACCCTGGCCGACACCACGCCCGTCTCCAGTCTGGCGTCCCTTTTCCCCCTGCCCGCCGACTACGCCGCCGCCCTCTCTCCCGCCGGTCGCGCCACTCTCACCCGCCTAGGTCCGGACCTCGCCGCCGCCGCCCTCCGCGCCGGTTACGAACCCGACGCTTTTCAACCTTTCCTAACCGACCTAATCGCTCACTTAACCCGTCCCGCGCCCGACTACGAAAACCTGGCGCGCGAGACCCTCGCTGCCCTCCCCGGACCGCTCGGCTTGCTCGCCCACGCCAACTCCGACGGCGTCTGGTTTATCTCCCGTGCGAAAAGCCCCGCCACGCCCGCCCACGACGAACACACGCTTTCGCTCTCCGGCATAGAGAGCCTGAATCACCTCTTTGCTCGTTACCGCGTAGCCACCAGCCGCCTCAGCTTTGCTGGCATCGCCGCGCTCGTGCTCATCTCCTGCGCCCTGCTCGGCCTGCGCACCGGTCTGCGCACCGCCGCGCTGCCCTTGCTGGCGACCGCGCTCTCCTTCGCCGTCATCGCCTTGCGCGGTGAGCCCTTCGGCCTTTTCCACCTGCTCGGCGCGCTGCTCGGAGTCTGTCTGGCCGACGACTACGCGCACTTTGCCCACGCCGACGATGGCTCACCCGGTGCCCTCGCCTCGATCCGTTTATCCGCCCTCACCACCGCCGCATCCTTCGCCACCCTTTCGCTGAGCGCGATTCCCGCCGTCGCTTCACTCGGCAGCTCGGTCGCGCTCATCGTCGTCCTCGCCCTCGTTTTCGTGGAGACCGACCTCTTCTCGCTCCGCCACCATGCTTGAGCCGACTTCTCTGCTCTCCGCTTGGAACGCCACCGTGGCGCGCTCACCGTCGGCACCCGCCCTCATCGAGTCCGGTCCCGAACGCACCTACACCCGCGCCGCGCTTGATGCCCTCGCCACCGACTTCGCCTCCGCGCTCCCCGCCTCAGTATCCCGCCAGCGCGTCGCCTTCGCCCTGCCCAACGGCGCAGCTTGGTTCGCCGCCTTCCTCGGCCTCCTCCGCGCCGAAGCCACGCCCGTCCCGCTCGACCCAACCGAGACCGCGCAACGGCAGCACGAACTCGCCCGCTCCGTCCGCGCCTCCTTCGCCTGGGTCAACGGCGAACTCAGCCCCACTTCGCTTCCGCTGCGCTCTTCCCGCCACCCGGCCCCCGGCTTGATCAAGGTGACTTCCGGCACCTCCGGCACTCCGAAAGCCATCCCCTTCACCCACGCCCAGATGCTCGCCGATGGTCGCCACATTTGCGTGACCATGGGCATCCTGCCCGACGACATAAACCTCGCCATCATCCCCTTCGGACACTCTTACGGCCTGGGCAACCTCGTCGTCCCTTTGCTCGCCCAAGGCACCGCCCTCGTCTGCGCCGATACCCCGCTGCCCCACGCGCTCGCCGCCCTCGCCACCCGCCACCGCCCGACGGTTTTCCCCGCCGTGCCCGCCTTGCTGCGCGCCCTCGCCGAGGCGGACCTTACACTCGATGCCTTCCGGTCCATCCGCACGGTCATCTCCGCCGGCTCGGCCCTGCCCGCCGCCACCGGCCAGGCGTTTTACCAGAAGTTCGGCCTTAAACCCCACAGCTTCTACGGTTCGACCGAGACCGGCGGCATCGCCTACGACTCCACTGGCGACGACACCCTGCAAGGCCTCGGGGTCGGCCGCGCCCTCCAAGGCGTCACCATCACGCAACGTCCACGCGATCGTATCCATGTTTCCAGTGCCGCCGTCAGCCGCCGGAACGGCCACCGTCCCGCCGACCGCGCGCGTCTCCAGCCGGATGGCCGTCTGGTTCTCCTGGGCCGCACCGGCCGCATGCTCAAAGTCGGCGGCCGCCGACTCGATCTGGGTGACCTCGAAGCCGAGCTTCGACGCCTGCCCGGCATTCTGGACGCTTTCGTCGCGCCCCACCCCGACGAGCCCGAGCACCTCGCCGCCGTTCTCGCTACTCCCCTCTCCCCGCTTCCCCTCCGTGTCTTGCTCCGCGCGCAACTCGCCCCCTGGAAAACACCCCGGCGCATCGTCGCCGTTGCCGCCTTCCCCCTGACTCCGCGCGGCAAACCCGACCCCGCCGCCCTGCGCGCCCTGTTGCTCAAATGAGCGTCGCCCCCGCCGATTCGCAGTCCGCGTTCACCGCCCGCGCCTTGCTCCGTCGTATGCTGACCCACGCCTGGGCCAAGGGCCTCGGCACGAGCGCGGGCATGAGCGTGTTTTTCGTCGCCTACTTCGCCCTGCTGCGTGCACCCGCGTTTCCCGTCACCACGATGCCGCTCACCTGGCTCGACCACCTCCTCCCGTTCCAACCCTGGACCCTGCTGCCCTACTGCTCGCTCTGGCTCTACATCTCGCTCGCCGCTTCCGTCATCGTCGATCTTCGGCAACTGCTCAGCTTCGCGCTCGGCTGCCTCGGCCTGAGTCTGGCGGGCTTCGCCCTTTTCTGGTTCTTCCCGACGACCATCCCGGTTTCCGCCATCGATTGGAACCGTCACAGCTCGCTCCTTTTCCTCAAGTCCATCGACCAATCCGGCAACGCCTGCCCCTCCCTCCACGTCGCCTTCGCGATCTTCACCGCCCTCTGGTTCGAGCGCCTGCTCCCCGCCCTTGGCGGCGGCGTCATCACCCGCGTGGTCAACTTCGCCTGGGCCGCTCTCATCACCTACGCCACCCTCGGCACCCGCCAGCACGTGGCGCTGGATGTTTATTGGGGAGCCGCCCTCGGCGCTTTGGCCGCGTCGCTCAATTTCATCGCCACCCCCTGCCGGGAACGCGCCTGCGCCACCCCGCGCCCGCTCTACGCCGCCGTGGCCGTGATCAAACTCTGCTCGCTCCTGCTCTGGTCGTCCGGCGTGCACTTCCTTTGGTGCCTGCTCCTCTTCCTTTCCGGCGGCGCGCTCGTGCTCTGGCAGCTCTTCGCTCCCAACGCCCAAGGCCTGCTGCGCGTCGTCACGCGCTTTCAAACCACCCGCCCCGAGGTCTGGTTGACCATCGACGACGGGCCCGACCCCGACGACACCCCGCGCATCCTCGATCTGCTTGAAAAACACCACGCCCGCGCGACGTTTTTCCTTATTGGCGAACGCGCCGAGCGGCACCCGGACCTGGTGCGCGAAATCGCCCGCCGCGGCCACGAAATCGGCCACCACACCCGTTCCCACCCGAGCGATGGACTCTGGCGTCACTCGCCCACTCAGCTCGCCCGTGAGCTCGACGTAAACTTCGGCGCTGGCCTTCAACCCACCCGCTTCCGTGCGCCCATGGGCATCAAAAACCTCTTGCTTGCCCGCGCCCTCGCCGCGCGCGGACTCACTTGCATCGGCTGGTCCATCCGCAGCCGCGACAGCTTCGCCCGCGACCCCGCCCTCGTCGCGCAACGCGTCCTGCGCCGCCTCCGCCCCGGCACCATCCTTCTTTTCCACGAAGGCCTGTTTCTCCGGCCCGAGATCCGCGTCGATGCCCTTCGCCACGTCGTCGAACAAGCCACCGCACGCGGCTTCCGTTTCATCGTCCCCCCCGCCGCCGCCCTTAGCTAACCTTGCTCCACCACCGTCGCCTCGATCTCGAACATCAACTCCGCCCGGCAAATATCGCTGCGTAACCAACACACCTGATCGCCGTTAAGGAACAGCCGCTCCGCCAACGCCGTGCGCACCGTTTCAAAATCGGCGGCGTGGCGCACATACACTTTGAAATGCCGCTCCGCCTCCGCCCCCGCGCCGAGGTCGGAGCCCAGCCCGCACGCGACCGAGATCAGTCCTAGATTATCCAGCGTGCAGTCGATCTGCTGCGCCAAGTTTTCCGCAGCCACCGTGGCGTGTCCCTTGATCGCCGCCGTGCCCGATACGAAGGTAAACCGCCTTCCGTTGACCGCGACCTGCGCCGCCCGAGAAAAACTCGGCGCCCTCGGCCCATACTCCAGCGGATACGCATAGGCCGGCACCTGCTCAGGGTTTTCCACCCGCCGGGGCTCGACCGGACAGGCCGCGAAATACACCGCCAGCCGCCCGCTCACTCCGCCCACCGCCGACGCCGCTGGCGGGATGCCCACCGGCTCGTGTTCGTAGGCCTGCGCCCGCCCGCGACAAAACACCCGGTAGTTTTCCAAACCCTCCGCCGAGGCCGCGTTGATCGCAGGCACGAAATTCCAAATCCGCGCCGCCGCCAAACCCCGCGCCCGCAAAAGTCCGAGCAAATCCTTGTACAGCACGCGGGTCTGCTCCCCCAAATCCGCCGCCGCTTCCTCGACCCTTACCCCCAGCAGCCAGTCGCCCTCCGCGAACAACTCAAATCCCGCCGCCCGCCCCACCCCGCGTGCCTGCGCAAAAAGCGTTTCCCCTTCGCTCCCGCCCAAAACCGGCACAACCAGGCCCGGGCCCGCCTCGCCCGCCGTCCCAAACCCAAACCGAAACCGCTCAACATCCGGCGTCATAATGCTTCGAGAAAACAAACAAGCCCGCGACGAGACCAGCGTAGAAAAACTAACCTCGCGCCTGCTTCACCGCCGCGTCCCCCTCCTTACATCTTCGGCTATTAACGCACTCAACCTCCTCGCTGCATGACGCCCTTCGCCATATCCGTTAGTTTTTTCCTGCAACTCGCCGTCGTGCTTTTGGCCTGCCGCATCGTCGCCTGGCTGGCGCGCCGCATCGGCCAGCCTCCGGTGGTAGGCGAGATGCTCGCGGGCGTGGCCTTGGGACCCTCCTTGTTCGGCCTGCTCGCCCCCGTCTGGCAGGCCCGGCTCTTTCCGCCGCAAACCCGCGCCGTGCTCTTCTGCGGCGCGCAGCTCGGACTGGTGTGCTACATGTTCGTCGTCGGGCTGGAATTCCGGATCGATCTGGTGCGCGCCCGCCTGCGTTCCGCCCTGGCCGTTTCCGCCTCGGGCATTCTCGTGCCCTTCCTTTTCGGCTGTCTCATCGCCTTCTGGCTGCTCGCGCACGGCGGACTTTTTCAACCCGGCGTCCGTGCCGCGCAGGCCGCCCCCTACCTGGGCGCCGCCATGGCCATCACCGCCTTTCCCATGCTCGCGCGCATCATCGTCGAACGCGGACTCTCCGGCACCAACGTGGGCACCCTCGCCCTGGCCGCCGGCGCCCTGGACGACGCCGCCGCCTGGTGCGTGCTCGCGCTCGTGCTGGCGAGCTTCGCGGGCGACCCGTCCATCGCCCTTTTCGCGATCGGCGGCAGCCTGGCCCTGATCGCCGTCGTTCTCACCGCGGGCCGCCGCCTCCTGCGCACGATCTCGCGTTATGCCGAGCGAGGTGACGAGGCCGATCACGCCATGTTCGGCTGCACCCTCGTCCTGCTCATGCTCGCCGCCTGGTTTACGGACACCATCGGCATCTACGCCGTTTTCGGCGCTTTCCTGCTCGGATCCGCCGTGCCGCGCGGCCCGTTCAGCGAACGCCTGCGCGCCAAGATCGAACCCATGACGGTGCAATTACTGCTCCCGCTTTTCTTCGTCTATTCGGGTCTCAACACCCGGCTCGATCTGATCAACGACCCCGGCCTCTGGTTGATCGCGCTGGTGATTCTCGCCGCCGCCGTGCTCGGCAAAGCCGGTGCCTGTTACCTCGCGGCCCGGGCCTGCGGCGAAAGCCACCGCGAAGCCATCGGCATCGGGTCGCTCATGAACGCACGCGGCCTCATGGAGTTGATCATTCTCAACATCGGTCTCGAACGCGGCCTCATCACCCCCGCCCTCTTCTCCATCATGGTCATCATGGCCGCCGCCACCACCCTCATGGCCACCCCCATGTTCAACCGCTTCTACGGCCGCCCCGTCCCCGGCAAAGTGTAACCAAATTGGTTACACTTTGCCGGGGCGCTCCGCGTGGCCGCTGCCAGCCTCAGATCGCGCATCCGCCCGAACCTCAGCCGGGCTTGCGGCCCCACTCCTCCCGCGTTCTTTTCCTTTCCGCCCATGTCCTCCCCCGTCTCCACCGCACCCGCCCCCATTCCCGTCACCGTGCTCACCGGCTTCCTCGGCGCCGGCAAAACCACCCTGCTCAACCGCATCCTTACCGAGCAGCACGGCAAAAAACTCGCCGTCATCGAAAACGAGTTTGGCGAGGTCGGGGTGGACAACCAGCTCGTCATCCAATCCGAAGAGGAACTCTTCGAGATGAACAACGGCTGCATCTGCTGCACCGTGCGCGGCGATCTCATCCGCATCCTCGGCCGCCTCATGAAACGCAAGGACCGGCTCGACGGCATCCTCATCGAGACCACCGGCCTCGCCGACCCCGGCCCCGTCGCGCAAACCTTCTTCACCGACGACGAGATGAAGGCCGCCTTCCGCCTCGACGGCATCGTCACCGTGGTGGACGCCAAGCACATCTGGCAGCACATCGACGACACCGACGAGGCCCAGAAGCAAATCGCCTTCGCCGACGTGCTCATCCTCAACAAATCCGACCTTATTCCCCCCGCCGAGCTCGACCAGCTCGAAGCCCGTATCCGCCGCATGAATTCGGCCGCCCGCATCCTGCGCGCGCAAAACGCCGACGTCCCCCTCGCCTCCGTGCTCAACGTCGGCGGTTTCAACCTCTCCCGCGCCACCGAGCTCAACCCCCGGTTCCTCGCTCCCGAATACCCCTTCGAATGGGCCGGCGCCTACGCCCTGCCCTCCGGCGAGCACACCCTCGAAATCGGCCACGCCCCCGGCGAGTGCAACGACCACGACCATGACCACGCTGACGGCCACGACTGCACCCACGACCACCACCACGAGATCGAGCCCGAGATGGACCTTGCCCTGCTCCCCGTAAAATCCCTCTCCGCGCCCGATCTCGACGCCGCCCGCGACGCCGCCGTGCATGTCTTCGCCGACTGGGAAAACAAGGTCGCCCCCGGCGATGCCGTCACCCCCGGCGCCACGCTGCACCGCCTGCAACTCGTCGAGGGCCACGCCCGTTTCCGCCTGCCCGTCGCCGCCCCCGGCCTCTACGTCGCCTTCGAGCAACACGGCGAGATCGCCCTCCACATCGAGGTCATGGGACAGACTGTCAAACCCGCCTGGCAACAGGACTTCGCCCCCGCCCACACCCACAACGACGCCGTCACCTCCGTCGGCATCAGCACTCCGGGCGAGGTGGACGGCAAAAAGCTCAACGACTGGATCGGCGAGCTCCTCAAGACCAAGGGCGGCGACATCTACCGCTGCAAAGGCGTGCTCGCCGTAAAAGGCTCGCCCAACCGCCTCGTTTTCCAAGGCGTGCACATGCTTTTCGACGCCAAGTTCGACCGCCCCTGGGGCAAAGACGCCCGCACCAACACCTTGGTCTTCATCGGCAAAAACCTCGACCGCGCCGCCCTCAACGCCGCCTTCCGAGCCTGTTTGACCTGAGCCACCGAGCCGCCATTTGTTTCGCATCATGGAAGCCCCGATAACCGACATCCATCCAGCCCTTAAGGCTGCGGAAAATGCCGGCTTCGACCTCAGCCTGCTGGAGTCCAATCTCGCCCTTTCTCCCGCCGAACGCTGGCTCCAACATAGCCTGGCCCTCGATATGGCCCTCGAACTCCAGCAAGCCCGCTTAATCCGTGATCCAAGACTTCAACCGGCTTCTCCACCGTCTCGCTGATTCCGGCCTCGAATTCGTGATCATCGGTGGCTTCGCCGCTGTTACTCATGGCTCGTCCCTGATGACCAGAGACTTGGACATTTGCGTCCTGCTGAATGATTCCACCGTCGAAAAACTACGCACCCTGCTCGCCGACTGGAATCCCAAGCACCGGATGACGCCACAAAAACTCTCGTTTCTGGAGTTTCCCAAATTCGGTCCGGTGCAAAACCTCTATCTGGAAACCGATTACGGTATAGTCGATGTGCTCTCCACCGTACTAGGCGTCGGCGATTTTCGCCGCCTGCGAGACCAGGCGGAAATCTTCGAGATCGGCGGGCGCGCATACTCCGTCATCTCCCTCGCCGACCTCATCACCGCCAAAGAAGCCGTCGGCCGCGAAAAAGACCTGCTCGCCGTCAAAGAACTCCGCGCCATCGCCGCCAAACGCACCCCCTGAGCGAGCCGAGCAGCTCGACCGCGATTCCGCCCCTTATTTCCGTTTGCGGAGCGCCCTCCGGCGCGCAAGGTCTCCGCCTAACCATGTCCGCCACCGCGCCCGCCATCGCCACCACCCAAGACAACGCGCTCGCCGAGCTCCTCGCCCCGACCGACGCCTTCGCCCCGCGCCACAACAGCGCCACCCCGGACGAACAGGCCCGCATGCTCGCCGCCCTCGGCTACCCTTCCCTCGACGCCCTGATCGACACCGCCGTCCCCGCCGTAATCCGACTCGAAAAACCGCTCTCCCTCCCCTCCCCGCTCTCCGAATCCGCCGCCCTCGCCGAGCTCCGCGACATCGCCAGCCTCAACAAAGTCCACCGCGCCTTCATCGGCCAGGGCTACTACGGCACCTTCACCCCGCCCGTCATCCAGCGCACCATCCTCGAAAATCCCGGCTGGTACACCGCCTACACCCCCTACCAGGCCGAGATCGCGCAAGGCCGCCTCGAAGCCCTGCTCAACTTCCAGACCGTCGTCACCGACCTCACCGGCCTCGACATCGCCAACGCCTCCCTGCTCGACGAGGCCACCGCCGCCGCCGAGGCCATGATGCTCTGTCATCGCGCGAAAAACTCCACCGAGGGCGGCCTCTTTTTCGTCTCCGACCGCTGCCACCCGCAAACCATCGACCTGGTCAAAACCCGCGCCACTCCGCTCGGCATCACCGTGCAGGTGGGCGACGCCGCCAGCTTCGACCCCGCCGCCGCACCCGGCCTTTTCGGCCTCCTAGTCCAATACCCCGACACCACCGGCCAGATCCTCGATTTCTCCGCCCTCTTCGCCCGCGCCCACGCCGTCGGCGCCTTCTCCGTAGTCGCCACCGACCTGCTCGCGTTGACCCTGCTCAAATCCCCCGGCGAACTCGGCGCCGATGTCGCCGTCGGCTCCGCCCAGCGCTTCGGCGTGCCGCTCGGCTTCGGCGGCCCCCACGCCGGCTTCTT
Source organism: Verrucomicrobiota bacterium (assembly GCA_026398135.1). Lineage (GTDB taxonomy): Bacteria > Verrucomicrobiota > Verrucomicrobiia > Opitutales > Opitutaceae > IMCC26134_A. The sequence goes on along the minus strand of JAPLTN010000037.1, from coordinate 25,019 downwards.
CGCCACCCGCGACGCCCTTAAACGCCAGATGCCCGGCCGCCTCGTCGGCGTCTCCCGAGACGCCCAGGGCAACCCCGCCCTCCGCCTCTCCCTCGGCACCCGCGAGCAACACATCCGCCGCGACAAAGCCACGTCCAACATCTGCACCGCCCAGGTCCTTCTCGCCGTCATGGCGTCCATGTACGCCGTCTGGCACGGCCCCGCCGGCCTGCGACGCATCGCCACCCGTATCAACGGCCTCACCACCGTGCTCGCCGCCGCCCTCCGCCGCGCCGGAGCCACGGTGAACTCCGGCCCCGTTTTCGACACCCTGACCGTGGGCAACGTCTCCGCCGCCCGCGTCCACGCCGCCGCCGATGCCCGCAAGATCAACCTGCGCGTCATCGACGCCCACACCGTCGGCCTCTCCCTCGACGAGACCACCACCGAGGCCGAGCTCCGAGCCCTGCTCGCCTGCTTCAGCGAATCCGCCACCCTCGACGCCGCCGACCTCGTCGCCCCCGCCGCCGCCTTCGGCCCGCTCGCCCGCACCAGCGCCTGCCTCACCGCCAAGGTCTTTAACCAATATCACACCGAGCACGAGCTGCTCCGCTACATCAAGCGCCTCGAAGCCAAGGATCTCTCCCTCTGCCACTCGATGATCTCGCTCGGCTCCTGCACCATGAAGCTGAACGCCGCCTCCGAGATGTTCCCCGTCTCCTGGCCCGAGTTTGGCGCGCTGCACCCCTTCGCCCCCGCCGACCAGACCCGCGGCTACGCCCGCCTCGTGCGCGACCTCGAAACCTGGCTCTCCGAGATCACCGGCTTCGCCGCCACCTCCCTGCAGCCCAACGCCGGCTCCCAGGGCGAATACGCCGGCCTGCTCGCCATCCGCGCCTACCACCGCGCCCGCGGCCAGGGCCACCGCCACATCTGCCTCATCCCCACCAGCGCCCACGGCACCAACCCCGCCAGCGCCGTCATGGCCGGTTTCCACGTCGTTCCCGTCGCCTGCGACGCTAAGGGCAACATCGACGTGGCCGACCTCTCCGCCAAGGCCGCCCAACACGCCGCCGACCTCGCCGCGCTCATGATCACCTACCCGAGCACCCACGGCGTGTTCGAGGCCACCATCCGCGACATCTGCGCCACCATCCACGAGCACGGCGGCCAGGTTTACATGGACGGGGCCAACATGAACGCCCAGGTCGGCCTCACCTCCCCCGGCCGCATCGGAGCCGACGTCTGCCACCTGAACCTGCACAAGACCTTCTGCATCCCGCACGGCGGCGGCGGCCCCGGCGTGGGCCCGGTCTGCGTGGCCGCCCACCTCGCGCCCTACCTGCCCTCGCACCCGGTCGTCTCGCCCCTGCCCGCCGCCGCCCACGGCATCGGCGCGGTCTCGGCCGCCCCCTGGGGCAGCGCCAGCATCCTCGTTATCCCGTGGATGTATATCCGCATGATGGGCGAGACCGGCCTCACCCAGGCGACCAAACTCGCCATCCTCTCCGCCAACTACATGGCTCACCGCCTGGAAAAATTCTTCCCCGTGCTCTACCGCGGCGCGTCCGGCCTGGTCGCCCACGAGTGCATCATCGACCTGCGCGGCTGGAAAAAACACGGCCTCGAAGTGGACGACGCCGCCAAGCGCCTCATGGACTACGGCTACCACGCTCCGACCATGAGCTGGCCCGTCGCCGGCACGCTCATGATCGAGCCCACCGAGAGCGAAAGCCTGGCCGAGCTGGATCGTTTCTGCGACGCCCTTATCGGCATCCACGGCGAGATGCAGGCGGTGGCCACCGGCGAGGCCGACAAACTCGACAACCCGCTCAAACACGCCCCGCACACCGCCTCCGTGGTCTGCGCCGACGAGTGGACCCACGCCTACGGCCGCGAGCTCGCCGCCTTCCCCGCCCCCTGGGTGCGCGCCAGCAAGTTCTGGCCGGCGGTCGGCCGGGTGGACAACGTCTATGGCGACCGCAACCTCGTATGCAGCTGCGTCGGCATGGAAGCCTACGCGACGCCGGCCGGTGCCGCCTGATATCACTTTTCCATGCCCACCGTCACCCGCCTCCTACACACCCGCTACCGCGTCAACGACCTCGCCGCCTCGGTCAAATTCTATACCGAGGCGCTCGGCCTTAAGGTGTCGCGCCAGCACACCTCGCCGCGCGGCGCCCAGCTCGCGTTTCTCGCCACGCCCAATTCCACCGAGGAGATCGAGCTCTGCCAGATGCCAGACGGCAAAGCCGAGCCGGTAAAAGTCCAGTCCGACCTCACCCACCTCGCCTTCGAGGTGGAAAACTTGGCCGCCTTCGCCGCCGAAGCCGCCGCCAAAGGCTACCCGCTCTCCGACGGTCCCACCGTGACCGGCAGCGGCTCGCTCATCGCCTTCCTTGACGCCCCCGAAGGCTACGAAATCGAGCTGATCCAGCGCGCCAAATAGCGCTTTCCGAAAACCGCCCCGACTGCTGGTCGGTGCGGTTTTCGCCTTATTTCGCAGGTTCGGCGGTTTTCTCCGCCCCGGCCTTTTCCGCCGTCTCCGCCTTCGTGCTTGCGCCATCGCGAGCGATGCGGCGCACGTCAAAAAATGTAACGTAGATCATCATCGTAAACAGCAGCGCGACGAAGCCGGTCTGCACCCGCTGGATAAACCCGATGGGCAAGGACCGCCCGCGCAGTTTGCCAATCGTCGCAAACAGCATGTGCCCGCCATCCAGCACCGGTAGTGGCAGCAGGTTGAAAATCGCCAGATTCACGTTCACCAAAATCGTGAACCAGAGCACCAGCCGGATGTCCGTCTGTGCCGTCAGGTGAAACACCCGCGCGATGCCGATCGGCCCGCTTAACTTGGAAATACCCACGTCGCTGTCGCGGCTCAGCAAACTCGAAAACGTGCGCAGGGTCATACGGGCGTTGTCCGAAATCTGCTTCCACGGCGTCGGGTGGATTAGGATGACCTCCGCGTCGAAACCGATGCCCAGCCCCTCGGCCAGTTTGTCCTTGGCCGGCACCTCCAAAGTGACCGGCACGAGTTTACCGACCCGCTCCACCTCCAGCGCAACCGCACGACCGGCGGCGGCGCGCAAGCCGTCCCCGAATGGCCCAAAACTCGTCAACGCCACCCCATCCAGCGAGGCCAGCCGGTCTCCGGCCTTCAGCCCGGCGCGCGCAGCGGCGGAGTCCGCCGCCACCTCGGCGATTTTCAACTCCTGCCAGGGCGCGACACCCAGGGTGCGCATCCCCTCGTCGCCGGTCAGCACCGGACGGGCGGTCAACACCAAGGTCTCCGCGCCGCGTTTCACCGTGATCAGCGCCTGCGGCTCGCCGCCCGACGTGCGACCCGAACCGGTAAACAACATCTGCCGCATCTCGTCCCAGGTGCGCACCTCGTTGCCGTCCACCTCAAGGATCATATCGCCCGCCCGCAGGCCGGCGACGGCGGCCGGGCTGGGCACCTCACGGCCATCCGCCAGCTTCAGAGTCGGAGCCACGTGCCCTATCTTCGTACGCTGGGTGTCGGCATTGGCCGGCAAACCGACCTGCCAGAGGATCGTCGCCAGCGCGAAGGCGAACACGATGTTCATGAACGCCCCCGCCCCGAAAACCAGCATACGCGTGGTGTAGCCGGGCGAAGGCAGCGCCGCCGTCTCCGCCGAGGGCTCGCCCTCCAACCCGCGCATGTCGGCCAGTTGCGGCAGCGCCACATAACCACCGAGCGGCAGCCACGAGAGCCGGTATTCCACTCCGTCCTTGCCCACCCATTTGAAAATCGCCGGACCGAACCCAATGGAGAACCGCTCCACCTTGACGCCGCGTTTTTTCGCCACCCAGAAATGCCCCAACTCGTGCACGAAAATCGAGCCGCCGAAAAAGACCGCGATCATGAGCAGTGACCAGGCGCTGGAACTGAGAATTTGAAAAATATCCATGGGGCGAAAGTGGAGAGTAGTGAGTTAAGTCAGACAGGACGTGAAGACTGTCAGCGTGGCCTCAAATTTGCCGTTCCGCAAACGACCGCGCTTCGGCATCGACCGCCAGAACCGCCGAAAGTTCACCCGCCGGCGCATTTCCCACCGCCGCCAGGGTGGCTTCGGTCACCTTGGCAATACCCAGAAAGGGCAGCCGTCCGGCCAGAAACGCCGCCACCGCCACTTCGTTGGCCGCATTGTAAACCGCCGGCGCGGCCCCGCCGCAAACCATCGCCTCGCGCGCCAGCCGCAGCATCGGGAAACGCCCTTCGTCCGCCGGGCGAAACTCCAGCGTGAGCAAGCGGTCAAGCGAGAGCGCCTGGTCCGTGCCCCGCCGTCCCCGCGACGGGTAAAGCAGGGCGTGCTGGATGGGAAAGGTCATCGAGGGCGGGCAGAGCTGGGCCAGCATCGCCCCGTCGGTAAACTCCACCAGGCAGTGCACGATGCTCTGCGGATGCACCACCGCCGCGCATTGCTCCGGACGCAGCCCGAAAAGCACCGCCGCCTCGATCAGTTCCAGTCCCTTGTTCGCCAGCGTCGCGCTATCGACCGTGATCTTCGGCCCCATCGACCAATTCGGATGTTTCAACGCATCCGCCACCGTGGCCTCGGCCAGTTTGGCGAAAGGCCAGTCGCGAAACGCCCCGCCCGAGGCGGTCAGAATCACCCGCCGCACTTCCTCGTGCGCCCGGCCTTCAATGCACTGGAAAACCGCGCTGTGCTCCGAATCCACCGGCAGCAGGCGAGCGCCGGACTTTTTCGCCGCCGCCAGCACATGCGACCCGGCCAAAACCAAAATCTCCTTCGAAGCCAGCGCCAGATCCTTGCCTGCCGCCAGCGCCGCCAGCGCGGGCCTCAGCCCCGCCGTGCCCACCACCGCGACCAGCACCACGTCCACCTCGGGCAGAGTGGCGAGCTGCTCCAGCCCTTCGACGCCCGGCGCATGCACCACCGCACCGGGCGGCAGGGCGGACGGCCCGGCGGCGCGCAGCGCGGCGGCGGCCGTCTCGTCGTAAAGCGCAAGATGCCGCACCCCGAAGGCACGCGCGATGCCCAGCAGTTTGTCGGCATTGCCATGCGCGGCCACCGCGACCAGCTCCAGCGTCTCATGATGGGCGCGGATTACCCGCAAGGTGCTGTCGCCCACCGAACCGGTGGCGCCGAGCAGGGCAACGCGTTTACGACGCGGATACGGAGCCGAAGACATGGCGCGGGAGCTCAAAGGCCGTGCAACAACGCGAAGGCGATGTAGCCGACCGGAGCGGTGAGAATAAGACTGTCGGAAAGATCAAACATGCCGCCGATCCCGGGGATGGCCTGGCCCGCATCCTTGGTGTCGGCGCGGCGCTTGATCACCGACTCGATCAGATCCGAGACAATCGCCAGCACCGCGATGGGCAGGGCAACCAAGGCCGCCACCAGCGGGGTAAAGTTGGTCGGATAAAATCCGGCCAGGAAATGTGCCAGCACCGCCCCCACTCCAGCCGAAATAAGCACGCCGCCAACCGCCCCCTCCCAGGTTTTTTTGGGACTGATCCCGGGAGCCATCTTGTGCCGTCCAAAAGCAAGACCGGAGAGCAGCGCTCCGACATCGCAAAACTTCGATACCGCGATCAGCCAGATCGCCAGCATCAGCCCGGTCTTTTCATGCGGCCCGGTCACCACCGCCACCCGCACCAGGTAGGAAAGCATGAAGGGAACGTAAAGCACGCCGAAGAGCGACCACGCGAGGGTTTCCACCCGGTTCTCGGGCCGGCGTTCACCCAGCACACGCAAGGCAAACACCACCACGGCGGCGGCGAGGATTGTGCCCGGAGCGGCCAGCTCCGGCGAGGCAGGCAACAGTTTCTCCGCATAGGCCGGGGCCAGCATCACCAACGCGCCCAGAATCATGCCGAATTTATCAAACGGGTCCAAACCCATGCGGTGCACCATTTGATAAAACTCCCGCAGGGTCAGCACGCCCACGGCGCCGATCAGCCAGATCGCGCCGGTGGTGCCAAAAAAGTGCACGCAAGCAATGATGATGGCCCAGAGAAAAAAGGTGCTGAAAATGCGTTTGCCCACGGGAAGGATTCGCAAACGCGCGAGGCGCTGCGGTTTTGAGTTAAGTTAGATGATGGTTGGCGCGAGGGCCGGAGAGAGGGTGACTTGTTCGCCGGTCTGCCCGAAACGCCGCTCACGACGGCGATAATCCGCCACCGCCGCCTCCAACTCCGCGCGGCCGAAATCCGGCCAAAGCACCGGCGTGAAAACAAATTCGGCGTAGGCTGCCTGCAGCAGCAGGAAGTTACTCACCCGCGTCTCGCCCGAAGTGCGAATCACCAGATCGGGGTCGGGCAAATCGTGAGTGTAAAGATGACGCGCAAACCCTTCCCATTCATTGGCGTCATCCAACGAAGCGGTGCCCGCCGCGACCGCCGCGGCGTAAGCCCGGGCGGCGTCGAGCACCTCGGTGCGCGCGCCATAGTTGAGCGCCAGAACCAGGGTCTGCGCAGTACAGTGCGCCGTGGCCCCGATGGTATCGAGCAAGGCGGCCCGCACCCGTGGCGGCAGCGCTTCGGTGCGGCCGATGGCGCGCAAGCGCACGTTGTTCTTGAGCAGACTGGCCTTTTCCCGCTGCAAAAACGTTTCCAGCAACTCCATCAGCCCGCCCACCTCATCCTCCGGACGACGCCAATTCTCGACCGAAAACGCATAAAGCGTGACCACCGGAATGCCAATGGCGCGGGCGGCATCGAGCACCGTGCGCACCGACTCCACCCCGCGCCTATGCCCCTCGATCCGGGGCAGGCTGCGCTGCTTCGCCCAGCGCCCGTTGCCATCCATGATGATGGCGACGTGCGTCGGCACGGGAAGCAGGGCGGAGGGTTTGGACATCGCAGGGGAAAAGTGAAAGGGGAGCATTACTAAGGCGCGACGCAACGGAGCAATGCTGAACGCGGATACGGCAAATACCGCCCCCTCGCCCCCTCGCCCGCATCCACCTCGCCCGCATCCGCCACGCCCCCCCGCCTCGCCTCCCCAAACTCGCAGCCGCCCGATACAAAGTAACCTATTGGGTTACTTTGTATCGGGGCGCAGGCATGTCATTTATTCGACTCATGCGACCGGCTTCGTGGCACAAGACCTGCGGTCCGACCGACCATAATAAATCCCTCTCCTCTCTCCTTGTGCCGTCCCCGGCCATTGCGTATCTAGCCCAGCACCATGCGTTCATGCCCCCCTTCCCGGTTGTTAAGTGCCTTCGCCTTGCTGGCTCTCGCCCTCGCGCCCGCCCTCGCCTCGGCGGCGGAGGCGAAAATCGCGCGCATTTGGCCCACCTACCGCACCACCGCGTCGTTCACCCGTATCGCGGAATACTTCGGCGGCAAAGAAAGCGCCCCCGAGCTGATCGTCCGCAGCCAGCCCGAAACCCGTGACGGTTACTATTTCCTCACGCGCTTCGATTTGCCGAGTGCCCAACCCGGAGCGCTTATCGCCTTGGAGTACATCGTGCCGGGCGATGACGTCCCCCGGGTGAAGTTTTTTTCCGTAAACCTGCCCAAGGGCTCCCGCGCCGTGTTCGCCGGTCTGACCGGCTCCGACTGGCCCGATGCGAAAACTCAACCCACCGCCTGGCGTCTTCGCCTCCTGGGTGCCGGTGGCCAGGAGCTCGCCCGGCAGCAAAGTTTCCTCTGGTCGCTCCCCCCTGCCGCCGCCGCTCCTTCCGTCGCCACCACCACTCCCTGAGCACCCGCGGCCCACCTCCGGCCAGTCCATTCCCGTCGCCCACTTTATCTTCCAGCCATGTCCGATCTTTTCGCCGCCTACGATACCGATAAATTCTACGACGAGATGTTTGCCGCCCCCGGTCGGCCGCGTCCGCATTATCAGCGCCTTTTCGAACGCTTCGGACAGATGGACGGCATCAGCGACCTGCTCGCCCGCCAGCGCACCGCCGACCAGACTTTTGTTAACCGCGGCGTCACCTTCACCGTGTATTCGGACAACAAGGGCACGGAGAAGATTTTCCCCTTCGACCTCATCCCGCGCATCATCCCCGCCCACGAGTGGACGCACCTCGAAGCCGGCCTGCGCCAGCGCATGGAAGCGCTCAACCTTTTCCTCGCCGACATCTACGGCGAGCAACGCATCCTCAAGGAGGGCATCGTCCCCCGCGAGATGGTCGAGACCTCGAAAAACTTCCGCCCCGAACTCGTCGGCATCCCAGTCGCCCGCAGCCTCTACGTCCACATCAACGGCACCGACCTCGTCCGCGATCAACACGGCACCTACCGCGTGCTAGAAGACAACCTCCGCACCCCCTCCGGTGTTTCCTACGTGCTCGAAGACCGCCAGGTGATGAAGCGCGTTTTCCCCAACCTGATCCGCGACTACCGCGTGCGCCCGGTCGAGACCTACACCAGCGACCTGCTCGCCCTTTTGCTGCACCTCGCCCCCGCCCACGTGCCCGAGCCCACCGTCGTGCTGCTGACTCCCGGCGTGTTTAACAGCGCCTACTTCGAGCACAGCTTCCTCGCCCGCCAGATGGGCATCGAAATCGTCGAAGGCTCCGATCTCGTGGTCGAAAACGACAAGGTCTACATGCGCCGCACCGACGGCCTCGCCCCCGTCCACGTCATCTACCGCCGCATCGACGACGACTACCTCGACCCCACCGTTTTCAACCCCGATTCCCTTCTCGGCGTGCCCGGCCTCTTCGAAGCCTACCGCAAGGGAAACGTCGCCCTCTGTAACCCCATCGGCACCGGCGTCGCCGACGACAAGGCGATGTACCACTATGTGCCGCGCATGATCAAGTTCTACCTCGGCCAGGACGCCCTCCTGCCCAACGTGGAAACCTTCCTCTCCGGCGACGAAAAAGACATGGCCTACATCCTGGCCAACCTCGAAAAACTCGTGGTGAAGTCCGTCGATGAAGCCGGCGGCTACGGCATGCTCGTCGGCCCGCACAGCACACGTGCCCAGATCGAGGAATTCCGCGGCAAGATCATCGCCAACCCGCGCAAATTCATCGCCCAGCCCACCCTGGGCCTCTCCCGCTGCCCCGCCGTCTGCGGCGACGTCATCGAAGGCCGCCACATCGACCTGCGCCCCTACATCCTCAACGGCCAGACGATCAAAATCATGCCCGGCGGCCTCACCCGCGTCGCCCTCCGCAAAGGCAGCCTGGTGGTCAACAGCTCCCAAGGCGGCGGCTCCAAAGACACCTGGGTCCTCGCCGCCGACCACGAAGACGCCACCCCGGCCGTCCCGGAAAAAATCATCGTGTGAGCGCGTCATACGCCGCGCTCACACGAAATGACCAATGCCCAATGACCAAGGCCCAATGAAAACTACTACATCCGCTGATTTAGCCTACGACCTAGAAAAGCGCACCGCAGTGTTTGGTGAGTCCGTTATCGAGTTTTGTCTTGGCCTGCCAAACACGCCGATCAACGCGCCCCTCATCACCCAGTTTGTGAAATCCGCCACCAGCTTGGGCGCCAACTACGGCGAGGCCGATGAAGCGGAATCCAAAGCAGACTTCCGCCATAAAATCGCGATCTGCCGCAAAGAGGCGAAGGAAACAAAACACTGGTGCCGGATGTTGGCCAAAGCCTGCGCCAAAGAGGCCGACACCCTGCGAGTGCTCTGGAAAGAATCCCGCGAACTACACCTGATTTTCTGCAAAATCATCCGCACCACCGACGCCAATCTGCGCCGCGAACGCACCGCCAAGAAAGCCCCTTCCCGCTAAAGAAACCTTCAACCACCGCACCGACATTGGTCATTGGACATTGGTCATTGGTCATTTAGGCGCACCCAACTTCACCCAAAATGCTAAGCCGAGTCGCTAACTTGATTTACTGGATCGCGAGATATTTGGAACGCGCCGAAAACACCGCCCGCATCGTCGAGGTGAACGCCCAGCTCGTCCTCGACCTGCAATCCCGCCAGGACGCCGACGATCCCCGCGCCTGGGAACCCCTCGTCTTCGTCACCGGCTCCGACGAGAAATTCCACGAGCTCTACGGCGAAAAAGTCACCGAGCGCGCCGTCATCGAGTTCATGCTCTTCGACAAGGAGAACCCCTCCTCCGTCCTCTCCTGCATCAACTTCGCCCGCGAAAACGCCCGCTGCATCCGCGACCAGCTCTCCGCCGAGCTCTGGGAGACGATCAACACCTTTTACCTGCGGCTTAAAGACGACGACTTCACCCGCTACGCCCAGATCGGCGCCGCCGACTACCTCGCCTGGATCAAGACCCAGACCCAGCTCTTCCACGGCGTCGCCGAAGCCATGATCCCACGCACCGACGGCTGGTGGTTCTACGACCTCGGCCGCCACCTCGAACGCGCGGACAACATCTCCCGCATTCTCGACATTAAATATTACATGATCCTGCCCAGCGTGCAGGCCGTCGGCTCCGCCCTCGACATGGTCCAATGGGCCTCCGTACTGCGCTCCTGCTCCGCCTTCGAGGCCTTCCGCCGCTCCCGGCGCGGCGACCTCGACCTCGCCAGGGTGGTCGATTATCTCCTGCGCGACCCAGCATTCCCCCGCAGCATCCGCTTCGCCATCACCGAGGCCGAACAATGCCTCCAGCGCATCGGTGCCGGCGGCACCCGCCCCGCCACCGCCTCCGCCCACGAACTCGTCAGCCAGCTCCGGCTCGAACTGGAAACCACCGAGGTAAAAAAGATCATAGCCTCCGGCCTCCACGAATACCTCGACAGCATCCAGACCCGCATCGAGGCCATCCACGACGCCGTGCAGCTCGCCTACGTCACCCAAGGCGCCAAAGCCGCCTGAGGAGCGCCGTCCGCCCGGCAGGGAGGGACACCCGGCCTCCGCCCCCAATCCACCGTGCTTCGCTCGACCTGCGAATCTCCACGGTCGATTGCGTAACCTGCGTCCCTCGTTTCCGTCCCCGCAATCACCGCCATGTGGATCGTCTATTTCGCCCTCCGCTACAAATACACCGTCGCGGTGTTCGCGATCCTCATCGCGCTCTTCGGCCTGCTCGCCGCCAAGCGCATGTCCACCGACATCATGCCCCGGGTGGACAGCCCCGAACTCCTCGTCGTCTGGAGCTACAACGGTCTCAACGCCCCCGAGATGGCCGCCAAGGTCACTTCGTTCTCTGAAATCGCCATCCTCAATAACGTGGACGATCTCCGCGAGGTCCGCTCCGAGACCCTCGCCGGCACCGCCCTCATCAAACTGCGTTTCCAGCCCTACGTGAGCATCGAGCGCGCTCTCGCCCAAGTTACGGGCATCTCGCAAACCATTCTGCGCCGCATGCCCACCGGCACCACCCCGCCGCTCATCGTCCAAACCAGCCCGTCCAGCGTCCCCATTCTCCAGTTGGTCATCTCCTCCGATTCGCTGACCGACGGCGCCCTCTTCGATTGGGCCCGCCTCGCCCTGCGCGGCCAGGTGCAAGACATCCCCGGCATCCGCCTCTCCCTGCCCTACGGCGGTGCCGCCCGCCAGATCATGGTGGATCTCAACCCCGATGCGCTCAACGCCTACGGCCTCTCCGCCACCGAGGTCAGCCGCGCCATCGCCACCCAAAATCTCACCCTCCCCTCCGGCACCCTCCGCGAGGGCGAACGCGAACTCGGCGTCGGCCTCAACGCCAGCCCCGCCACCATCCCCGAATTCCTCGACCTGCCCATCCGCTCGGTGGACGGCCGCCTCGTGCTCCTGCGCGACGTCGCCAACGTCCGCGACGGCGAGGCCGTCTCCACCAACATCGCCCGCCTCAACGGCCAAAACGCCGTCATCGTCACCGTCCTGAAACTGGGCAACGCCTCCACCCTCGAAATCGTTGACGCCATCCTCGGCCGCCTGCCCGGCATCCGCGCCGCCGCGCCTCCCGGACTCAAGATTGAACCCATCTTTGACCAGTCGATTTTCGTCCGCGCTTCCATCGCCAGCGTGCTCAAGGAAATCGTTCTGGTCGGCGCGCTCGTCGCCTTCGTGGTCCTGCTTTTCCTCGGCTCCTGGCGGGCCACCTGCATCGTGCTCACCTCGATCCCGCTCGCCCTGCTCTGTTCCATCATCGGCCTCAACCTCACCGGCGCGACTTTCAACCTCATGTCCCTCGGCGGCCTCGCCCTCGCCATTGGCATCCTGGTGGACAACGCTCTGGTCGAAATCGAAAACATCAAACGCCAGATCGCCTCCGGTCTGGGCGTGCGCGAAGCCATCCTCGCCGGCGCGCAACAGGTAGCCTTCCCCGAGTTCGTTTCCACCACCGGCATCTGCATCGTTTTCCTGCCCATTTTCCTGCTCACCGGCACCGCCGCCTTCGTCTTCAAGCCCCTCGCCCTCGCCGTCATCTTCGCGATGATCGCCAGCTACGTGCTCTCCCGCACCCTTGTGCCCACCCTCGCCGCGCTGCTTCTGCCCGCCGAGGTCCGCGCCGAGCACGCCGCCGCCACCCGCCCGCCACGCAGCCTGGCCAGACTCCACCACGCCATCGAGCACACCATCGACGCCCTCGCCCTGCGCCAACGCGCCCTGCTCGACCGCTTCCTCGCCCGGCGCTGGCTCATCCCCGCCCTCGTGCTTGCCGTCGCCGGACTCGGCACCGGCGCATGGGCCACCCTCGGCCGCGAGTTTTTCCCCGTCACCGACGCCGGATTGATGAAGCTTTTCGTGCGCCTTCCCGCCGGCACCCGCATCGACGAAACCGCCCGCCGTTTCGGCGACATTCAACGCTCCCTGCGCGAGACCATCCCCGCCCGCGACCTCCAGTTCATCGTGGAAAACATCGGCCTGCCCGCCTTCGGCAACCTCGCCTGGGTCGAGAGCACGTCCTCCGGCTCCGCCGACGGCGAATTCATGATCCAGCTCGCCCCCGGCCACGCGCCGACTGCCGGTTACATGAAGCAAATCCGCGCTCTGCTCGCGGACAAGTTCCCCGGCACCGAGTCCTTCTTCCGCCCCGCCGACGCCACCAGCCAGACCCTCTCCGGCGGCGCGCCCACCGCCTTCGAAATCCGGTTCATCGGCCGCGACGTGCCCGGCAACCTCGCCCTCGCCAACCAGCTCCGCGAACGCCTCCGCGCCATCCCTGGCACCGTCGACATCACCCTGCGCGAGGTCCTCGGCGCGCCCGAGTTCTACCTCGAAATCGACCGCGTCCGCGCCGCCCGCTACGGCGTCACCCCGCAGGACGCCACCAACGCCCTGCTCACCACCCTCGGCTCCGGCGGCTCCGTCGCCCCCAGCTTCTGGGCCGACCCCGTCGCCGGCGCTTCCTACGAGGTTCAGGTGCAGGTCCCGCCCTCCCGCCTCATCGACGTTAATCAACTCCTAAGCCTGTCCGTCCGCCCCGCCGCCGGCGGACCCACCGTGCTGCTCGGGGCCTTCGCCAAACTCAGCGAACGCAAGGTCACCGCCAGCGTCTCCCGCACCACCCTGCTGCCTGCGCTCACCGTGCTCGCCAACACCCAGGAAACCGACATCGGCTCCATCCTCAAACGTCTCGACCCCATACTGGCCGAGCTGCGCAAACAACAAAAGCCCGGCAACCGCATCGAGCTCGCCGGCCAGGCCGCCCTCATGAACGGGGCCTACGCCGAACTCTTCGGCGGCCTCGCCCTCTCCGCCGTGCTCATCTTCCTCGTCATGGTGGTCAACTTCCAGTCCTGGTCCCTGCCCTTCGCCGCCATCAGCGGGCTGCCCCTCGCGATCTCCGGTGCCTTCCTCGCCCTTTGGGTAACACACACCCCGCTCAGCGTGCCCGCCCTCATGGGCATCATCATGGTCGTCGGCGTCTCCACCGCCAACAGCGTGCTCGTCACCAGCTTCGCCCGCGACCTCTGGGAGCAAGGCCGCACCGGCACCGCCTCCGCCCTTGAAGCCGCCTCCACCCGCCTGCGCCCGGTCGGCATGACCGCCCTCGCCATGATCCTCGGCGTCCTGCCCATGGCCCTGGGCCACGGCGAAGGCGGCGAACAAAACGCTCCCCTCGGCCGCGCCGTCATCGGCGGTCTTCTCCTCGGCACCCTCGCCACCCTCTTCGTCGTGCCCTTCGTCTTCGCCCTCCTCCAACGCCGGCCGCCCAAACCCCGCGAGGACGATACCCACACCGTAGTCGCCTAACCACGCCACCTTCTCCTCCCATGCGCCTCCTTCTCGCCACCTTCGCGGCCACCCTCGCGCTCACCCTATCCGCCGCCGAAACCGGTAAACTTCAACTCTCGCGCCCCGAGCCCGCCCCCGCCGCCGCCGGTGCGCGCCTGCCCGTCCGCACCGCCCCCGCCGAACAGGCCACCCTCTACGCCCGCGCCACCGGCATGCTCGCAGAACGCCGCGCCGACATCGGCGATCACGTGCGCGCCGGCGACGTGCTCGCCGTCATCGCCGCACCGGAGACCGACCGCGCCGTGGAGCGCGCCCAGGCCGCCGTCGCCCAAGCCGCCGCCCGCGCCGAACTCGCCCGCGCCAACCTCCGCCGCACCCAGGCCCTGGCCGAGAAAAACGTGCTCTCCGGCGAAGCCGCCGACCTCGGCGCAGCCAACGCCAAAACCGCCGAGGCCGACCTGCTCGCCGCCGAGGCCGACCTCAAACGCCTGCAACAACTCCAGGCCTTCCAGCGCATCACCGCCCCCTTCGATGGCATCGTCACCCACCGCCAGTTCGACCGCGGCGACCTCATCCAGGGCGACTCCACCACCGCCGGCCGCTGGCTCTTCCAAATCATGCGCGTCAACGAACTGCGCGCCCTGCTCGACGCCGCCCCCGCCCTCGCCCTCGGAGTCCAGCCAGGCCAGACCGCCACGGTGGAGTTCGCCGAACTGCCTGGGAAAAAATTCCCCGCCACCGTCGCCCGCACCGCCGGCATCATCGACCCCGCCGCCGGCACCATGCGCATCGAACTCACCCTGCCCAATCCCGGCCTCGCCATCCCCGCCGGCCTCAATGGCACCGCCCAACTCGCCCCCGCCGCCTCCGCCCCCCCGCGCCTGCTCGTGCCGGTCAACGCCCTTTCCACACGCTCCGGACGCCCCCACGTCGCCCAGGTCAAAGACGGCCGCGTCGCTTTCACCCCCGTCACCACCGGCCGCAACCTCGGCCCCAAAATCGAAATCCTCGAAGGCCTCACCGCCGAGTCCTCCATCATTTTAAATCCCAACGCCCTGCTCCAAGACGGCCAGCTCGTCCCCTGAAATGGGCCCGTCCTGGCATCCGTGGCGTCCCGTCCCGCCACTCCCGCACGCCGTAGCCTTCACTCCGGCGGTGCTCACCGAGCTGCTCGACGGCGGCCAGGCCTTCCGCTGGCACACCCAGCCCGACGGCAGCTTGGAAGGCCAATGGTCCGCCCACCACGTCCGCGTTCGCCTCGCCCCCGCCGCGCCCGGCACGCTGGAATTCACCACCCCCGCCACTGCCGACATCCCCGCCACCGCCAACGCGCTTCACGCCTACCTCTCCGGCCCCGACGCCGATCCCGACGCGCTGCCCTGGCGCTCCGACCCGCATCTCGCCGCCGCCATGGCCGCCTGCCCCGGCCTGCGCATCCTGCGCCAGCCCTTCGGCGAGACCCTGCTCGGCTTCGTGTGCAGCGCCACCAAGCAAATCGTGCAGATCAAACAGATGATGGGCCTGCTCGCCGCCCGCCACGGCCGCGCCCTGCCCCACGGTGCGCGCGCCCTGCCGACGTGGGACGAGCTTGCCGCCGTATCCGAAGACCAACTCCGCGCCTGCGCCCTCGGCTTCCGCGCCCGCCACGTGGCCGGCATCGCCCGCCACCTCGCCGAGAACCCCGGCTGGCTCGATGCCACCGAAGCCGCGCCCTACCCCGAGGCGAAAGAGCGCCTGCTCACCCTGCCCGGTGTCGGGGAAAAAATCGCCGACTGCGTGCTCCTCTTTGGCGCGGGGCGGCTAGAGGCGTTTCCGGTCGATACCTGGATTATCAAAGCGATGGAGCGCCGCTACGGCCTCGAAGACTGGAAGCCGGCCCAGATCGCCCATTTCGGCCGCCGCCACTTCGGCCCCCAAGCCGGCCTGGCCCAGCAATACCTCTTCGCCTACGAACGCGCCCAAAAACACCCCTCCCCTCCCCCGCCCCTCATCACCCCCAAAAGACAAGTGTAACCAAATTGGTTACACTTGTCTTTTGGGGCGGTTCGCGCAGGCACCGCCTGTTCACCAATCCCCCAAGTGCTTGATTCTGGAGTAAACGAAGGGGTCGCGAAACGACTCAGTTCAAACTTTTTAGCCGCGAAAAACACGACAACCCAAGCGCGAAGGTAGCGCTTCAGGCGCCTACAGGCGCGCGGTGGAGGCAACGATTTTGGACCGGGACTTCTCGTGTTTTTCGTGGCAATCCGGGTTGTGAATAACGCGCGGTTCGCGCAGGAAACGCGCAGGGTTTGATCTTTTCGCCCGCATCCGACTCGCATGGTTTAAACGTCCACCGTCGCCATGAACGCCCTCGAAGCCTGGATCTGGCGCAGCTACGCCACCCTCACCTCCCGCACCTGGCTCATCCTCTGGGCGATCTTGCTCGGGGCGCTCCTGCCTGCCGCCCACGTCGCCTCGCCCGCCCTGCGCTGGCTGATTATGGGCATGCTGGGGCTCACCTTTCTCGGCCTAAAGCTAAACACCGCCAGCTTTCGCCGCAGTCACCTCAAGCTGCTTCTCGTTCCCCCGCTACTTGGCCTGGCCCTTGGCTTCGCCCTGCGCCCGCTCGGCCCCGAGGTAGCGCTCTCGCTCGCGCTAGTGGTGCTCACGCCGACCGCCACCGCCGCGCCGGTCATCCTCGGCCTGCTCGGCCGACGCGCCGACTACGGCGCGATCTGCGTGGTGGGATCCAATCTGTTCGCCGCCGTTTACCTGCCGGCGGTGCTCGCCGTCATCACCCCGGCGGGCGTGGGCAACGCCGCTCGCAGCGCCTCGCCGTGGCCGCTGGTGGCCGGCACCATGCTTACGATTTTTGGCCCGCTGCTCATCGCCCTGCTCGTGCGCCGCGCGGCCCCGGCCGCCGCGCGCTGGAGCGGGCGTAACACCTTCTCCTTCGCGCTCTGGCTGGGCGTACTATTTCTGGTGTCGGCTCAGACTTCGCATTTCCTGCGCGAATCCATGCAGCCGCCGTGGTCGCGGGTTTTTGTCATCATCGGGCTGGCGCTGGTAATCTGCCTGCTGCAATTCCGCCTCGGCCGACGCCTCGGCGAGGCCGACGCCGACATCGAAGCCGGACAATGCTTGGGCCAAAAAAACACCCTGCTCACCATCTGGATCGCCATGACGTGGTACAGCCCGCTCATCGCCCTCGGTCCCGCCAGCTACGTGCTCTGGCACAACCTCTACAACTCCTGGCAACTCCGCCGCAAAGCACGCGGCCAATGCTGACAGCCTAAACCACCCCGGCTTGTCGAACTTGACAAACTTGACAAGCAGACAGACCTTCCCTGCATGGCCACACTCACCGCGTCCACCCCCCGTTTTCCTTCAGGCTTCTCTCTGCCGGAATCCGCTCCCGAGGCCTGGCAACCCGATGTCGCCCAAGTCGAGGCCGCGCTTCAGGCCCTCAGCCCCCGGCACGATGATGCCGAGCTGGCGCAGATCCTCCTCTTCGCCGCCCAGAACTACTTTACCACCACCAAGCGCGCCCGCAGCGGCCTCGCCGGAGCCCTCGTGCGCGGCGTCGCCGCCCGCGAACAACTCAAGGAGGCCGAGGGCGGAAGCGTTTCCGCCGACGAAGCCCGCGCCTATCTCGGCGGCATCTCCAAGCAAGCCGTCCTTGATCGCTTCAAAAAGCACCGCCTGCTCGGTTGGCGCGAGACCCGCCAAAACGCTGTTCGCTTCCCTATCTGGCAATTTAGCACCGAAGGCACTCTGCCCGGTCTGGAAGCGGTGCTCGGGACCCTGCGTGCCTCGTCGGCTTTGGACGATTGGGGTGCCATCCTGTTTTTCCTCAACAAACGCGCTTCGCTCGGCGACAAGCGGCCGCTGGATGCCTTGCGCGAAGGCAAACTCGAAGAAGTTCAGCGCGACGCGCATGGTTTCGCAGCCAACTGAGCGACGTGATCTAATCGTGCCATGTCCGTTAGCCGACCCACGCGCCGACCTCTCCCCGACTTCGCGAAAAACGATCTGCCGGTTACTCTCTATCCGGCGTGCGATCTCTGGCGGCTGCACGAGACGGGCCTCGCGGCGATATTCTTCAGCCTTAATCCCGGACACCGCTTCAGCCATGTGAACTGCCCCTTCCCGGTGCTGTATTTGGCCGAGCAACCGGACACCTGTATTTGGGAGCGTTTCGGCGACGACATCTTGAACCCGGGCGCCCCGGTATCGCTGAAACTCTGGACCAGTCGCACCTTGAGTCGGATTAAAGTCCCCCCGCTAAAACTCTGCGATCTCACGGAAGCGACCACCGCTGGCCGGGCCAAGGTGGATCTCAGTGCATTGACCCATGCCGAGCTGTCCGTGCCCCAGGAATGGGGCCTGCAAATCCAGCAACACCCCGCCGGTTTCGACGGCCTGCGCTACCGCAGCCGCTTCGACAGCCAGCCCTGCCTCGCCCTCTTCGGCCGCCCCGGCATCGTCAAACGTCTGCGTGAAAGTTTCGTCGCCAACCTCGTGGATTCGCCGGAGGCCGACGCTTTCCTGCACACCCACCGCATCGCGCTGGTCTGAGAAATCACCTTTATTGCTGCGCGTGCTACGGGTGCTATCCCATTTTCCCTCAGCAGCTTTCCGACTGCCACCCCAACGAAGCTAATACCCATTCCCCTATGGTTTTAGACCCATAAATCGCTTGGTGTAACCCCAACCGGTGGTCGGGTTTTCGGTAAAAGCCCTAATTCTACTTTGTTATCTGAAACCGAACAAACGGAACTTTCAGAGAAGTGGGCCACAAAAGGCGCATAAGACACAAAAACGGACCGACCTTTTGTGCTTTCTGCGCTTTATGTGGCCATATTTCCTTCATTACTAAGGGTTTTAACAAAGTAGAACCAAGGTCTAAGTTCATCGGAAATTCGGTATAACTCCGCTAAACCTAGACGATCGCTAAACGCCTCAAAAGCCCCCGGACCCACACGCCGACCTCATGCGGAAACTGCGGGCCAAATGAACAGCAAACGCGCCATCACCCCGGCCCCTGCCAATCTGCGGCTGTGCTTACTTGCTACTTTCCAAATTGGGCTAGACCGAACCATTCGGGGCTGGCCACTGTTTGTTGATCATTCTGCCACAGGCAAAACGCTCAGAGATTCATTTCTGTGCAAATCCAAACTATTATACCTTTGAGTTATCTCCTTTATAGCCTGCATATTCAAATAAATCAGCCACTACGCCTTTCAGCACGTAGAAATTACTAAAAGATCAATAAACAGCGGCCAGCCCCCTTTAACAGGCCACACCCTTACGATCTCGTTTTTCTGGATGTGCAGATGCCAACGATGGACGGCTACGAAACCACTCGCTGCATGCGCCAATCCGCCCGCTGGCCGACGTCGCCGCGATTCCCGTGATCGCGATGACTGCCAACGCTATGCAGGGCGACCGCGAGCGTTACCTGGCCGCCGGCATGAACGACTACGTGAGCAAGCTGATCGAAATCCGCGACCTCATCCAAGTGTTACGGCAGTGGCTTCCCGAACCAGAAAACGAGCATTTGGAAGCGACCGGAACCTAGAACCTGACGCGCCCGCTCTGCGGACAGGGCGCAGAGAAAAGGACACCCAAAAAACGGTTCATGCCGGTTTCTTTCCAAATGCTTCGAGGACCGCAAGTCGTGCGTTTTTGAAAGGAACGCCCCCATCCTTTTATAAACTTAGGGGATCAACAAATTAAAACTCTGAGTAATTTGAAACGGCGCGCCATGTTCAGACGCAGTCAAGCTCAACGTATACTCGTTGTTAAAACAAGCGTTCCGCTAAATTTTACAGTAAGACGGCTAGGTTTAAAACCGGCCGGCAGGTTGAGGATAGCAATACCGTTGGTGTTTGCTTTAAGCGTCCCGAACCCATCTACACCGGTAAATACTATTTGGTAGGTTTCCTTGATTTTCATGAATACTCCGTCTTCGTCGATGTACGCTCCATCCATTACCAAAACCGCTTTATCGCGGGCGGTTCGCTTGTAGGAAAAAGTATATTGATCGGTCGGCGACTCCGGGTCTTTTGCAGTGTTGCCCAAGCCAATTACGTAGGCGCCATCTGAGTTTAAGGACTCTTTTGCCGAACTAACACGGAGCGAGAAATAGATCACATTATCTGCGTATAAGGCGGGAGGTGCAAGATTCACTGTCAGCACGGCAGGTTTGGTGGTAATCGAGCCAGCGGCAGTGGTTATGACCGCATCATAGCGACCAGTATCCGATAATTTTACGGAAGAGATTTGATACGTGTTGGTCGTGGCTCCAGCAATCGGCTGTCCTTGAAACCGCCACTGGATATACGCCGTGCCATCACCCGTGTGCGCGATCGTGAACGCAACACTACCGCCTAATTCTGCGGTGCGAGAAACTGGCTGACGGGTGATCTTCACCTTCTGAACCTTGGTCTCGGCATACGCCTCAATAGTAAGACCAAACATGGCTAAGAGGGCGAACAACAGACCTAAACGTAAGATAATCATATAAAAATGAATGAATTTAAACAATGACAATGATGTTTGAACTTCTCCGAGTTCAAGCTGAAGTTATTCGAATTCTCTAAAAACTTACAAAATAAACGAACGCTGATCCGCCCCCGACTACTTACCGGGGGTGACGTTTTTCAAGCCCTTGCGGGAGCGGGGAGCCGCGACGGCGGACACGGGCTCCTCGTCTTTGGAATACTTGTTCACCCACAACTGCTGCCCGATGGTGAAAAGGCCGTTGACCGTGGAATACAGCGCGAGCGCGGCGGCGAAGTTGTAGCAGAAGAGAGTAAACATCCAGGGCATGATCTTCATGATCATCACCTGCGGCCCCTCGACCGTGGTGGGCTGCGGGGTCAGGCGCATTTGCACGATCATGGTCGCACCCATCAAGAGCGGCATGATGTTCACCGGGAAACCCAGCCCGGGGATGTGCCAGATCGTATCCGGCCCGGAAAGATCGTGCGCCCAGAGAAACGACTGAAAGCGCAGCTCGGCCGTGCCCTGCAACATGGCGAAGAAACCTACGAACAAGGGAATCGTGATCAACACCGGCAAACACCCGCCGGCCGGGTTTACCTTGTGCTCTTTGAAGAGTGCCATGGTGGCCTCGTTCAGCTTCTTGGGATTGTCTTTGTACTTCTCGCGGATGGCCTTCATCGGCTCGGCAATCTTGCCCATGCGCTTGGCGGACTTCGAAGCGGCGAGAGTGAAGGGCAGGCTGATCACCTTGAGCCCGAGGGTCATGATCACGATGGCCAGACCCCAGTTCGCGATAAAGGGCCAGGAGTGAATCCAGACCATGGCCTTGTTCAGCAGCGGCGAGACCAGACCCGACAGGAAGATGCGGTTAAAAAAGTAACGATCAAACTGCATGACCTTGTCCTCGCGCTTCTCGAATTTAGCGAGGCGGGTGTACTCCTTGGGGCCGACATAGAGCTGGCCACTTTGCTTCGTGCTGGCGCCGGGGGCCAAAGGCGCGAGGTCGAACCGGGCGGAGGCGGTGATGCCGGTATTGGCCCGCGTGCTACCCAGCAAAGGAGGAAGCTCGACATTGCGCACGACGACCGACTGGCCGGGCTGGTCGGGAGTGTAGATGCTGGCGAAAAACTGGTTCTTCACCGTCGCCCACTGAAAGGCGACCGGCTTTTCCAACTGCGCCTTGGGCGGATTGCTGCTTACGCCCATCCAGTTGAGCAGACCGCCCCCCTCCAGATCGGCGCGCTCGATGACCTCCGCCTTGTCCCCGTTGTAAGTGGCGACGTTCAGATAAAGCCCGGTATCGTTGGTGCCGACCAGGGTGGTCGTGCCGAGCTCCAAGGCGAGGCGCGGCGGCTGGATGGTGGCGGTGGTGAGATTGCGCAGCGTAGTCTCGTGGCGGATGCGGTAGGGGTCGCCCTCCGGTCCGGCGAGGGTGTAGCGGCGGGTGATTTCCAGGCGTTCCTCAAACACCGTGCGGTAAACCACCTCGGTGGCGCTGGCGGAGACCAATTCGAAGCGAGTATTCGCTCCCATTCCGGGCAGCTCGGCCAGCGCGAGGATAGGCGCGACGTGCTGCTGGTTAAACACGAAGGCCTCGGGCGAGTTCTGGTGGGCCGGATATTTTTTAAAAGCCACATCCTGGATCGCGCCGCCGAAATTGGTCAGGCGCACGGTCACGTACTCGTTGCTCAGCAAAGTGGCGGTGGCGTCCTCGCGATCCGTGGCCAAGGCGGCAAGCGTGGTGGCGGGCATGCCGGCCGGGGCGACCAGCGCCGAGCCCGGCGTCGGCGAGGGGGCGACCCCGGAACCGGCGGCCGGAGCGGCCACGACGGATGGAGCGGGCGGGGCCGGCGGCTGCATTTTGGCACCGATGATCAGCGTCGATAGGGCGGCGACGATGAAGAGGATGCCGAGGGTGAGATTCTTCTTATCCATTTAAAAAAGTAGGCTGAACGGGTGGTGATGAAAAATTCAGAAACGCGCGGGCACCGGATCGGAGCCATGCGGGCCCCAAGGGTGACAGCGCAAAAGGCGTTTGGTGGCGAGGACTGTTCCCCGCCAAGCCCCGTGGGTGAGCAGCGCCTCGATCGCGTAGTGCGAACAGGTGGGGCTAAACCGACACCCGCCGCCCGGCCCGGCCAGCACGTGCAACACCGGGGAAGCCGCCCACTGATACCCTCGCACTCCAGCGACGAGCGCACGCGTGGCCGCATCGCAACGAGGCGCGATGGCGGCGGCGGCGGGGATAGATGGTTCAGTGGGCACTCGACGGGAAAAGTTTACGGCAGAGGGTGGAAAATCTCTCCTCCAGCGCGGCGTGTTCAAGCCCATTGAGCGAACGGCGGGCCACGAAGATGAAATCGTAACCGGCGGGAAACGCCGCCTGACAGGCGCGAAAGCCCTCGCGCAGGCGCCGTTTGGC
Organism: Verrucomicrobiota bacterium; assembly: GCA_026398135.1. Classification (GTDB taxonomy): domain Bacteria; phylum Verrucomicrobiota; class Verrucomicrobiia; order Opitutales; family Opitutaceae; genus IMCC26134_A. Next base: position 2,066 of record JAPLTN010000037.1, on the reverse strand, counting down.
CCGGGCGCGCGCCACCGCGTTGCCCACGGCGGAACGAGACGCGACAAAACCGGCGCGGGCGGGCGCGACGTTTTCGGCCGGAACAGGCGCAACCGTATCGACCGAAGCTTCCCCGGCGGCGGCGGCGGACACGCGACGCGGCGCATGAAAAACGACAAACGCCCCGGCATCGTAGCGACGCCCCGTGGCACGCACGTGGTCGAAATCCCCCTGTCGCCGCAAATGCTGCTCGGGACGGAAACGCATGGGCACTAGAAAGATACCTTTAGATTAGACGCTCCGCCCAGAAACGGAAAAACCGCGACCGAAGGGTCGCGGCTACCGGACTGGGAGGGAGCGGCTCGGAGCTAAGCCGAAGCTTAGACTACGGTGAGGCGCTTGCGGCCCTTGGCGCGACGGGCGGCCAGGACTTTACGGCCACCGCGGGTGGCTTTGCGGGCGCGAAAGCCGATCTTGCGGGCGCGCTTCTTACGATGTGGGCGGAAGGTGGGATCCATGGCGAATTAAGGGATTAAAGGTTGACGGGAGTGCGGCACGGATCGGGCGGTGTCAACAAAGGTTTCAGATTTTACCCGGTTTGTGGTTTTGGCGCGGCGATTTAGCCGCATTTAAGGCGTGATGCTGACGTGCAGACGGAGAAAACGCAGGCCGGTGGTGTAGGGAATCGTCGCGATGGTGGTCCCGTCGCCGGCCGGGATGCCTTGATCGACGCCAACTGCGGTCCACGACGAGGAGTCGGCTAAATTTGTCGTGGTTTGCACCACATAGGCGAGATCGCTGGCGGCACGCTTGTAGGTGAGCGTGAGGAGCGCGCTCGGCGTGGTGAGGCGAGAAACGGAAGGGAGTGCGTTTGAGGCGGCGGAATTGGGGTCGGTGCCGAGCGCGTATTCGAGGAGGTTGGGAACACCATCCGAGTCGGGATCGGCGGGATCGGCAGCCGTTCCGGTGTCGGCGGTGGTGGCGAAGTAAGTTTGCCGCCACGCGATGCGCGGGCTGGACGAGAGCACGGTAACGGGAAAGGAGGAAACAAGACCACCGCCTTCGAGGTCCGTGGTGGTGAGCCGCACGGTAGTTTGACCCGCTAAAGAAGCCGAGCCGGCAAGTTGGAGCACACCTTCCGTTAAGCTCGCAGTGACGAGGGTCGGATCATCCACCGTCACTTGAAAGGAAAGGGGGGAGACGAGGGCGGCATTTGTTTCAATGAAGTTCGCCCGGGCCAAAGAAGGGGCGTTGAGGGGAATCTCATTCCAGGCAGCATTGAATGCCGATGCATCGTAGCGGGTAACATTAGCCAAAACATCCACGATGTTGGCCATGCCGTCTCCCAGCACTCGACCGAAGACGGTGAATCCGCCGTTTTGCGCGTCGAGGTCGGCCGAGTTATCCGCCAGATTAATGAACCATTGGCTGGTGGCTGAGTTTGGGTCTCCACCAAGCTTCGCCATGGCTATGGTGCCTCGAAGATTGGAAATGCCGGGTTCGTTTTGAATCGCGGACGAAGTCGGCACGGCTCCGTAAGTCGTATCGCTTAAGAACCGAAACCCGCCGTTTTGAATAATGAAGCCTGGCACCGAGCGATGAAAGAAGTTCGAGGCATAGGCTCCGCTGATGATGTAGTTTTTGAAGTTCGCCACCGTCAAAGGCGCAGCGGCGTCATAAAGCCCGAGATACAGGTCAGCCGTCTGACTCCCGAGGCGGACCGAAACGCGCACGGCTGTTCCGGGCACATCAGGATCGCGCAGGTAATTGGACAGCGTTAGCGGTGCGGCGGCCGCGCCCGAGGCCAGGGTGAGCGTAGGCACCGCTTGGTAAAGTTCCGGAGCTTGATTGGCCGCAAACGACACAAGCCTGCCGGCCAGCAAAAACAGGCTGATGGCGGCACCAAGGGTGAGCGGGCGTATCATTGGCAGGGGCTTCGATATGTTTCATACCATTTCGCTTTCAAAGATATAATAACCTGGTTTTAGTGGGTGCAGCCCCGGAGTTTTTTTTATGCGCCCACCCAAGGATTTTCCTCCCGATACTGTAGTGCGAATGAAGGAGTTACTAAAAAACACCCGCACTTT
>JAPLTN010000021.1 GCA_026398135.1 Verrucomicrobiota bacterium | reverse complement strand
GCCGCCGCCCGGGGCTTCCGCCGCTTCCAACACTACCGCACACGCATCCTCTTCTTCTGCGGCAAACTCGATCTGGCCCCACATGTCCCTTCCTTAGCCGCCTCTTGCAATCCGTTTGCCCACTAGAAAACCGGAAGAACCCTTACTTTTCAGTTCCGGCATGTGAACCGTAGTGAGGTAGTTAATGAAGCTGGATTTTCCTACGCCTACATCTCCTATTAGTAGGACAGGGCGCTTGCTTAGGCTTTCGGCAAACAACTCGGCTGAAATTGCGCCTGCTGGATTTACTGCTGTGACGGTCGGTCCTTCCGGTGAAGAGTCGAAAAGGGTGTTGTATCTAGTTTCTAGGATGGTTTTACTGACGAGTGCGTATTGAGAAAGCGCTCCGGATTCACAGTAGCACTCTCTGAGGAATTGTTCGTTGAGGTTTTCTGCTTTGGCGAGATCCTCGAAAACCATTTCCGAAACTACTTGAAGGTCAGCCTGTAGCGAATTTCTCCTTTGAAACCCTGGGTATCCATTTATATTTCTTGAAAGTTTTACTGGAAGTGCAGGAGCTCCGCCGCTTATTAATTTCTGCTTTAATAATCGTCTTTTTACTCCATCTTTGGAGAAATAGTTCCAGAAGTTGAGGAAATCGAGCTTTGCTTCATCTAGCGACGAATATACAATGGCATGCCCTTCTAGTGGACTAATTCCATCGTCTCTCACCGCGACAAATCCTATAAATTGACGGCCATTGGTTGCAATCGCCGTGGAAATCCCTCGTTTTTGTGCGTAGCTGCATACTTGTTCGATTGCTGAATACACTTTTGTAGCACTTTGCTTGAAAAATTGTATTTTGCAGGTTCGATTATTAAGGCCTGCTGGCAGCTCAAAGCTTACTCCTTCCCGTTTTGCTTCCACGACGAGGCATCTGGTCGGGGCGGAGAAAATGTAATCTGCGAACTCTCCGTTTAGGTGGTCTTCCGGGGCGCAATCTGCCTTATTCCAACCAAGGCATTTGAAAAAATTTCATCTATAATCTGAAGACGCGTGGCAGCCTCGTTTCTATCCGACTCTGATATCCCCGCCTCTGCTACGGTCTTTATTAAATTTTCGTTACAAATGTCGTATTCATTCATGATATTAGCGTTCGGCAGATGAGGTCGGGCCGATACTTGTTAATTAGCCGGGGATTCGAAAATAGGGTCGGGCCGAGTTTTGTTGATTTTGGCCGGTTTAGTCTCGGTAAGTTAGGGGGTAACCGATTAGGTTGTCTAAACTGCTCAATTCTAAATCCACATCCAAGGCGGGCCAGCGCAGGTGATTACCATGTAAAAATTCTACAGCGTGAATGTCGGCCACCTTGGCGTCGGCAAACCATGGAAACTCCGTAAACGTAAGCAGGTATTCGCGCTCACCCACCAGCAGCCATATCCCTTGGGTCGAAATATGGGTGACCTCAGCCGAAGTGCTTTTTCCACGCGGCTTTGATTTCGTTTTCATGGCTTAGTATTTGGGCTTAGACGCGTTCGGAATACGGGGTACTGCCGAGTCTTTTTATTTTAACGCACCGCTTCAAGCACGGCCTTGGGGTGTTTGGCGGCGACACGAAGGAGGACGCGAGCGGCTCCGGTGGGTTGGCGGCGGCCTTGTTCCCAGTTGCGCAGGGTGGCGGGACTGATGCCGAAGGCGGTCGAAAATTCTGTCTGGCTAAGGTGGAGCTTGGCGCGGATGGCGGTGACCGACTCAGGATCAATGTGATCGACCCGCGTAGCAGCTTTTTTGTTTCCGCGCAGGTAGGAACCGGCTTCGCGGATGCCTTGGAGGAGGTTTTGGAAATCGGCGTCTTTCATGGGAATTCGGATTTGATAAGGGTGGAAAGGATCTGGAGCTGTTTGCGGTCGAGGTCTTCTTGTTCGTTTTTGGCGTAGGCGACGATGAGCAGGATTACGTGTTGTTGGGTGACGTGGTAGTAGATGACGCGGGCACCACCGCGTTTGCCGTGTCCCTTAGCGGGGCGGCGTAGTTTGCGTAGACCGCGTCCGCCGGGAATCAGGTCACCGGCGTCTGGTTGTGCAACGAGGAGCATCTCCAACTCAAAAATGTCCGCTTCCGAAAACAGATCGGCGGCAGTCTTCTCGAAGGAGGGGAGGCGCACAAATTCCACTCGATAATAGCTACGCCATTGGCGCAGGGTGTCAAGCTGACGGTGGGTACAAATAATCCACAGTTAGGAATACGGGTAAGGCCGCGCTTTGTTGATTTATGCGGCATGCGCCAGCTCGGTGGCAGGGCGGATTTTGGCGGTCAGGCGTTTTTGTTGTTTGGCCAAGGCGCGGAAGTCGCACTCGACCTGGATGCCGTGCCAGAATTCGGGCGATTGGGCGAAGAAGGCGCCAAAGCGCATGGACATGGCCGGGGTGATGGCGCGCTTGCCGAGCACGATCTCATTAATGGCACGCGGAGCCACGCCGATGGCGCGGGCCATGGCGTTCTGGGAAATCCCCATGGGTTTAAGGTATTCATCCAGAAGGATCTCACCGGGGGTGATGGGCGGGTTCATACTCATAACGTATAACGTCACCTACTGTTTTAATGAATAATCAGGCGGACGTTTCCTTCACGAAATCCCATGCGCAGTCTGCAAGCTCGCCGTTAGTGTAACGCACCAGGAATCCGGCACGGACTTCTGCCTCGACCCAGACGGAATCCACCTCGGCCGTGCCAGTCAGCTGATTGGCGCGACGTAGGTTTGCGTGGCTAAGTTGATAGGTTTCGCCTGACTCAAATTCGACTTCAAAGGTATCGGTATCGTCCAAGTAACGAACCGTGTGGATGGGCTCAAAATGGCCCTTACCGAGGGGACTGGGAGCCGCGTAGGTCTTCATAGGATGCCTTTTTGTTGAAATTCTTTAAGTAATTCGCCGAGGGGAAGGGCCAGCTAGCGTTGCTCAGCCACGGTCAGATTCTTGATGGCAGTCTCGATTTCGGCGACGATGCTCATGTCGGTGAAGATGCGAACATCTTGGTTCAGGAGATCAGGCTGACGTAGCCAGACCGCGTTTTTTAGATTTTCGGCTCAAGGGCAGTCGTCGGCTTATTCGCCGTGTAGCGGGTTTCTTAGTCCGCGAAGTGAGCCAGCCTAAAAACGATCCCTCCGATTCACAGGACTGACGGCCGGCCAACAATCCTTCGGCGCTGAGGTCTTCATCCAACAGGGGCCAATGCACGCCTCGTCCTTGGGCGATTAGTTGCCACGTATTGCGCTCCTTGGGTGTGCCGTGCTGCAAACGGGGGTACCACGCCAGCGGCAGGCGGTGCATACGGCCGTCTTCGAAATCGACTTCGAGATTGTCGGTCGTCACCCGGATGGAGACGACGCGGATCGGATTAGCGTCCGTCGAAGTAGTCATGCCATTTTTGGGTGAACTCATCTTGGTGCAGGGTGACTAGTTTTTTGAGTTTAACCAACTCGGTCTGAGAAAACCCGCTGTTGTCGTGGAGTCGAACCGGTTTTAACCAGAACTTGGCCTCGTGATCATCGCGCTGCACGTGAATGTGCGGCTTTTCATCGCGATCACCCGAGTAGAAGTGAAAGCGGTAGGGGCCGATGATTTTGACGGTGGGCATGGGATTTCGAAGGCGGACGGTTCGTTAAGGATAGCGTGCCCTGAACATAAAAAAGCCCCGACCGGGTGGTCGGGGCTTTGGAGGGTATTTATTGGCAGGCTTCACACTCGCCGCCGTTGCGCATCGCTTCGATGCTGCAGGCGGTTTTTTCGGCCGTTGTATAAACTTTCTTCTCGGGCGCGGTCGTCGCAAGCGACGACCCTACGGCGGTGGCGGCTCGGCCGGCGTCTCCGGCGACGCCGCGGACTTCTTTTTTGCTCGCGACACTCGCCTTCTCGATGCCGGAGGCGCCGAGGCTGCGGAGGTAGTAGGTCGTCTTGAGGCCGGCGCGCCAGGCGTGGCGGTACATGTGGCTCATGGTCTTCATGTCGGCAGTGGCCAGCCAGAGGTTAACCGACTGGGACTGGTCGATCCACTTTTGGCGGCGGGCGGCCGCCTCGACCACCCACTTGTGGTCGATGGCGAAGGCGGTGAGGTAGCGGGCTTTGATGTCCTCAGGCACGCGGTCGATGTCCTTCAGCTCGCCGTCGAAGTACTTGAGGTCGTCGATCATCTGCTGGTCCCAGAGGCCGCGGTCTTTGAGGTCTTTGACCAGGAAGGTATTGAGGACGGTGAACTCGCCGGAGAGGTTGGATTTGACGTAGAGGTTTTTGTAGAGCGGCTCGATGCAGGCGCTGGTGGCGGTGATGTTCGAGATCGTGGCGGTGGGGGCGATGGCGAGCACGTTGCTGTTGCGCATGCCGTGCTTGGCGATCTTGGCGCGGATGGGGGTCCAGTCGAGTTTACCGCCGCGGGCGACTTCGATGGGCACGCCGCGTTCCTGTTCGTGGAGGTCGATGGTATCCTGGGGGAGGAGGCCGCGATCCCACTTGGAGCCTTTGTAGCTGGAGTAGGTGCCGCGCTCGGCGGCGAGGTCGGAGGAGGCTTCGTAGGCGTAGTAGGCGATGGCTTCCATGGCCTCGTCGTTGAACTCGACGGCGGACTGGGAGGCGAAGGGGATGCCCTTCATGTAGAGGGCGTGGGCCAGGCCCATGACGCCGAGGCCGATGGGGCGGTGGCGGAGGTTGGAGGTCTTGGCGGCGACGGTGGGGTAGAAGTTGATGTCGATGACGTTGTCCAGGGCGCGCACGGCGGTCTGGATGGTATCGCGGAGCTTCTGGTGGTCGATGGAGCCGTCGGGCAGGAGGTGGTTCTCCAGGATGACGGAGCCGAGGTTGCAGACTGCGGTCTCGTCGTTGGAGGTGTTGAGGGTGATCTCGGTGCAGAGATTGGAGGAGTGGATGACGCCGCAGTGGTCTTGGGGGGAGCGGAGGTTGCAGGCGTCCTTGAAGGTGATCCAGGGGTGGCCGGTCTCGAAGAGCATGGAGAGCATCTTTTTCCAGAGTTCGAGAGCCTCGACTTTCTGGCTGAAGATTTTGCCTTCGTCGGCGAGCTTCTCGTAGCGGACGTAGGCTTCCTCGAACTTCTTGCCGTAGAGTTCGTGGAGGTCGGCGACTTCGTTGGCGCGGAAGAGGGTCCAGTGCTGGCGCTGTTCCATGCGTTTCATGAACAGGTCGGGGATCCAGTTCGCCGTGTTCATGTCGTGGGTGCGGCGGCGGTCGTCGCCGGTGTTTTTGCGGAGCTCGAGGAATTCGAAGATGTCGTTGTGCCAGGATTCCAGATACGCGCAGCCGGAGCCCTTGCGTTTGCCGCCCTGGTTGACGGCGACGAGCTGGTCGTTGTGGAGCTTGAGGAAGGGGATGACGCCCTGGGATTCGCCGTTGGTGCCGCCGATGTGGGCGCCGGTGCCGCGCACGGCGGTCCAGGAGCCGCCGAGGCCGCCGGCCCACTTGGAGAGCTGGGCGTTTTCGGCGATGCCGCGGTACATGATGCCTTCGAGGCTGTCGTCCACGTAGTAGAGGTAGCAGGACGAGAGCTGGCTGTGGAGGGTGCCGGAGTTGAAGAGGGTGGGGGTGGAGGAGCAGAAGCGGCGGCTCTTGTAGAGTTCGTAGAGGGCGACGGCGCGGGATTCGCGGGAGACTTTTTCGTCGAGGAAGAGGCCCATGGAGACGCGCATCCAGAAGAACTGGGGCGTCTCTAGGCGGCGGGCGGGTTTCTGGGTTTTGTCGATGATGAGGTAGCGGTCGTAGAGGGTCTGGACGCCGAGGAAGTCGAGCTCGAGGTCGGCGGTGGGGTCGAGCTGGGCGGCGAGCGCGTCGAGGTTGTATTCCTGGAGGCGGGGGGTGTAGCGCTTGATGGCGATGCCGTGGGCGATGGCTTTTTTGAAGGCTTCGACGTGGAAGGCTTTGAGCTTGGCGATGCCGTCGCGGACGATGTCCCAGGCGAGGACTTCTTCGTAGATGTAGGAGAGCTGGATGCGGCCGGCGAACTTGGCGAAGTCGGCGTCTTTTTCGATCAGGGTCTTGGAGTTGAGGATGATGGTCTGATCGAGATCCTTCTGGGAGATCTGGTCGAAGATGGAGCGGGTGAGCTCGGCCTCGATCTGTTCGGCGTTGAGGCAGAGGTTGAGGCCGATGGAGGCGAACTCGATGCGCAGCCGGAGGTCCTGGCGGTCCCAGAGGGTGGTGGTGCCGTCGGTCTTTTTAACGACGATCATGGTGGGTTGGGCGGTGGAGGCGGCGGAACGGTCGTCGGCAAGCGACGACCCTACATCGGAAAGGGCGGCGGTGTCGGTGACGCGGGCTTCGTTGCGGGCGGCGCGGTAGAGGATGTAAGCTTCGGCGACCTTGAAGTGGCCGGATTTCATGAGCTCTTCCTGAACCATGTCCTGCACTTCCTCGATGTGGATGAAGGCTTGTTTGGAGGCGAGGACGCGGGTGCTGACGGCCTCGGTTACGCTGGCGGCGGGGCGGCTGTCGAGCTGGAGGGAGAGGAAGGCCTTGCGGACGGCGAGTTCGACCTTCTGGGCGATGTAGGGGACGACCTGTTTGTTGCGACGGATGACGCGGATGGCGGTGGCGGAGGAGGCGGGGCCGGAGAGCTTGCGGCCGCGGTTGAGGAGGAGGCTCTTGGCGACGTCGTAGGCCTTGGCATCGACGAGGGTGCGCTCGATGAGCTGGTAGAGCTCGTTGAGGGAGAGGCGAAGGGCCGCGCCGCGCTGGGCGTCGGCGGCGAGGTGGGCGGCGACATCCTTGACGATGCGGCCGACGAAGGCGCGGGACTCGGGGGTGTAAACGTTGCCCTGATCGCCGCGGGCGAGGTGGACGTTGACGAGGGCCTGGCCGAGGGTGTCGGCAATCTCGCCGAGGTCGAAGCGGGTCTCGCCCTGGGGGGCGAGGAGGGTGATCTCGGGGAGGAGGGCGGTGTCGGCGGAGATGCAGTCGCGCCAGGCGTAGGCGGGCTTCTGGTCGCGGGGGGTATGGGTGGCTTTTTTGAGGGCGAGATCGTGGCGGAGGACGGGATTCATTTGAGCGAGGAGCAGGGAGGCGGGAGCTGGGAGCGTGGAAGGAGGGAGCGGAGAGCTAGGAGCGGAGAATGGGAGAAACTAAGAGAGCGCGGGCAGGAATGCCGGGGGACTTTTAGAGGTCGTCGTCTTTGACGCCTTCGTTGAGGGCGGAGGATTTTTGGTATTCGGTGACGCGGCCCTCGAAGAAGTTTTGCTCCTTCTTGATGTCCATCATCTCGGCGAGCCAGGGGAGGGGGTTCTTGATGCCGGTGGAGAGGGGTTCGAGGCCGCAGCCTTCGAGGCGGCGGTCGGCGATGTAGTCGATGTAGGTGACGAATTCGTCGATGGCCAGGCCGACGGCGTTGACGGGCAGGCAGTCGCGGATGAACTCTTTTTCGAGGGTGATGGCTTCGCGCATGGTCTCGCGGAGCTCGGCCTTGAAGTCGGGGGTCCAGATTTCGTGGTTTTCCTCGACGAGGTCCATGAAGAGGTTGCGGAAGACCTCGATGTGGTTGCTCTCGTCGCGCAGGGTGTAGCGGAACATCTCGCCGATGCCGCGGAATTTGTTCTGGCGGTAGAGGGAGAGGATCATGCCGAAGAGGCCGTAGAACTGGGTGCCCTCCATGCACTGGCCGAAAACGAAGATGTTTTTGGCGAGGAGTTTTTTGTTTTCGGGCTGGGTGAGGTCGATGTCGCGGCGGAGGTCCTTGGAGATCTTGGTGACGAAGAGGTTTTTGCGGACGATGGTGGGGACGTCCTCGAACATGGCCTCGCACTCGTGCGGGTTGATGCCGAGGGAACTGATCATGTAGAGGAGGGAATCGGCGTGGATGTTTTCCTCGTGGGCGTGGCGGCCGAGGACGAGCTTGAGCTCGGGGGCGGTGACGAGCTCGCGGACGACGTGCTGGATGTTGTCGCCGACGATGCCTTCGGCGGCGGAGAAGTAGCCGATGCCCATGCGGATGATCCAGCGCTCGGCGTCGGAGACGAGGGTGGTGTCGCGCCATTGCTCGATGTCCTTGCCCATGGGGATGTCCTCGGGCTCCCAGTGATTGGCCTTCATCGTGCGGTAGAGATCGTAGGCCCACTGGTATTTGAGCGGGAGGAGGTTAAAGCACATGGTCTGGTGACCATTGATGACTTTTTTGCCCGCGAAGGCGGCCTCGGCCTTGTCTTGGTCGAGAGTGAAGGTCTTGGAACCTACGGTGAAGGTTTTTTGCATGAGAGTAGCGGTATAAAAAAGGCGGAAATTGAGCGTAAAAAGGACGGGAATCGCAGACGGGAAAGTGGAAGTTCTGAGGTTAAGTGACTCATCAACAGCAGCAAGCAACCTAGAGTTACCGCAACTTATTGACACACCATCAACCACTAGGGGTAGTGGTGCGGAGGCGAATCTGCCACTAGGGATGGGACCCTAGGGACGCTTCGTCAAATTCCTTTCTTCATTTAATAGAAGAATTCACATGAGTTTTTCACTTGCGTGCCGCAGACGAGATGCGGGGCGAGGGAGCGGGGCTAAAATCAGCATAAAAACGCCGGGCGGGACCGGACAAAAACGACCGGGGCCGGCAGTCGGTGGCGGAGTGGCGGCGCGAGACGTAAGCACAAAAAAGCCCGCCACGCGTATGGTGGGCGCGGGCGGGCGGGGATTGTGCGGAATGGGTTGCGGAGATGGGCGAACGGCGGGGTGCGGCGACCCCGCCCTACATCAAATGCGCAGGGTGCCGGCGGACTGTTCGGCGAGGAAGCTGGCGTAGGTGCGCTCGATGCCTTCGCGCAGGCCGGTGCGGGCGCGCCAGCCGAGGGCGGCGAGGCGGGAGACGTCCATGAGTTTGCGCGGGGTGCCGTCGGGTTTGGTGGCGTCCCAGGTGATCTTGCCGGGGTAGCCGACGACGGCGGCGACGGTCTCGGTGAGCTCGCGGATGGTGACGTCGGTGCCGGTGCCGACGTTGATCCAGTCGGGCGGGTTGGCGAGGGTGAGCAGGAAGGCGCAGGCGTCGGCGAGGTCGTCGACGTGGAGGAATTCGCGCATCGGGGTGCCGCTGCCCCAGGCGACGACCTCGGGCGCGCCGGCGAGGCGGGCCTCGTGGAAGCGGCGTATCAAGGCGGGCAGGACGTGGGAGTTGACGGGGTGGTAGTTGTCGCCCGGGCCGTAGAGGTTGGTGGGCATGGCGGAGTGGAAGAGCGCACCGTATTGCTTGCGGTAATACTGGGCGAGCTTCAGGCCGGCGATTTTGGCGATGGCGTAGGCCTCGTTGGTGGGCTCGAGCGCGCCGGAGAGCAGGCATTCCTCGGGCATGGGCTGGGGGGCGTGCTTGGGGTAGATGCAGGAGCTGCCGAGGAAGAGCAGGCGGGGGATGCCGGCGCGGTGGGCGCCGTCGATGGCGGCGGTGGCGATGGCGAGGTTGCTGAAGAGGAACTCGGCCGGGTAGGTGTTGTTGGCGTGGATGCCGCCGACCTTGGCGGCGGCGACGATGACGGCATCGGGCCGCTCGGCGGCGTAGAAGGCGGCGACGGCGGGGCCATCGGTGAGATCGAGCTCGCGGCGGGTGCGCAGGAGCAGGGTGACGTCAGGCTGGGAGGCGAAGCGGCGCACGAGGGCGGAACCGACCATGCCCTGGTGTCCGGCGATGTGGATTTTCATGGGGGGAAGTAAAAGTAGCGAGCAGCGGGTAGTGAGTAGCGGGTAGAAATCCGGAGTGATGGAACCGACGGAAGTCCAGGATCGGTATGCTCGCTACCCGCTACTCACTGCCCGCTGCTTCACGAGTTCAGAGCTTCGGGAGTTTGGCGATCTGGGCTTCGCGTTTGGCGAGGGCGAGATCGTGCTCGGTCATGATTTTGACGAGGTCCTTGAATTTGACCTTGGGCTCCCAGCCGAGCTGTTTACGGGCTTTGGCGGGGTCGCCGATGAGGAGTTCGACCTCGGCGGGGCGTTCGTAGCGGGCGTCGTATTTGACGTATTTTTCCCAGTCGAGGCCGAGCAGGCCGAAGCTTTCCTGGCAGAACTCGCGCACGGTGTGGACCTCGTTGGTGGCGACCACGTAGTCGTCGGGTTTATCCTGCTGGAGCATGAGCCACATCATCTCGACGTAGTCCTTGGCGTAGCCCCAGTCGCGCTGGGCGTCGATGTTGCCGAGGTAGAGCGAGTCTTGCAGGCCGAGTTTGATGCGGGTGGCGGCGCGGGTGATCTTGCGGGTGACGAAGGTCTCGCCGCGGCGTTCGCTCTCATGGTTGAAGAGGATGCCGTTGGAGGCGTGGAGGTTGTAGGATTCGCGGTAGTTTACGGTGAGCCAGTAAGCGTAAACCTTGGCGCAGCCGTAGGGGGAGCGCGGCCAGAAAGGGGTTTTCTCGGTCTGGGGGACTTCCTGGACTTTGCCAAACATCTCGGAGGAAGAGGCTTGGTAAAAACGAACCTTGTTAACCAGGCCGGCTTCGCGGATGGCTTCGAGGATGCGGAGGGCGCCGAGACCATCGACGTCGCCGGTGTATTCGGGGATGTCGAAGGAGACGCGGACGTGGGACTGGGCGCCGAGGTTGTAGATCTCGTCGGGTTTGAGATCGTAGAGGAGCTTTACCATCTGCACGGAGTCGGCGAGATCGCCGTAGTGCAGGAAGAGACGGGCTTTATCAAAGTGGGGGTCTTGGTAAATGTGGTCGATGCGAGCGGTGTTGAAGGTGGAGGCGCGGCGAACGACGCCGTGAACCTCGTAGCCTTTTTGCAATAGGAGCTCAGCAAGGTAGGAACCGTCTTGGCCGGTGATACCGGTGATCAGGGCTTTTTTCATGGTGGATGGGTGAGTGTTCAGGACCATGGACGGGGTGCGATCGACGACAAGCCTGCACGCTATTGTATTACATATCTAAAATTGACCGCGTAAAGATGTCTGCCGTGTGACTTGCGCGGGGCTGCGGGGTGGACCTAGCTTGCGGGCATGAATGTCGTGTTGTTGGCGGCGCAATCGTTGGATGGATGGATTACGCGTCACGCGGTGGCGGGGGATGGATTTACGTCGGCGGCGGACAAGGCGCATTTCCGGGCGGCGATCCGGGGCTGCGATGCGTGCGTGATGGGGTCGGCAACCTACGAGCAGTCCAAGGAGCGCATGCGGCCGGAGGTGTTTCCCGAGCTGCGGCGGGTGGTCTGGACGCGCGCGCCGGGGGCGGCGGAGCGGGTGGCGGAGGCGGTGGCGGGGGTGCTGGAGTTTACCGACGAGGCCCCGGCGGAGACGGCGGCGCGGCTGCGGGCGGATGGGCGGCGGCGATGCGCTTTGCTGGGCGGCGGACAGGTGAATGCGGCGTGGCTGGCGGCGGGCCTGGTGGACGAAGTGTGCGTGACGGTGGAGTCGCGGATTTTCGGGAGTGGCACGCCCTTGGCCGGGCCGGGGTGGGCGCTGGGCGTGGAGTTGGCGCTTATCGAGGTGAAAACCCTCGCGCCCCATGGACCGGTGCTCTTGCGCTACTCGATCAAAAAATGAAGCACGAAACCGTAAAACTGTGGGCGGGGCGCACGGGGGGATTTTTCTTCACCGTCTTTGAGGTGTGTGCGCTGGGCGCGCTGCTGGGGGCGATCACGTTTCCCTTGGCGGGCAAGATCGGCGGGGCGCACAAAACGGTGGCGGAGCTGGTCGTGCTGGGGGTGAAAACCGGGGCGTTTTTCTTTATGGTCTGGGCCCCGGGCGTGGCGCTGGTGCGGGAGTTTTTGCGCGCGGCTAAAGCAAGAGGTTTGACGGAGCGGGGTGATCAACTGAATTAGAAATTCTCACCGCACCCCTTTTTTCGCTTATGTCATCATCGGTTTTACCCGCAAAAATCGCTTTGCTGTCCTTGTTCCTAGTATCCTGTAACATCTAAAGTTTCGGATAAAGGTGGATAAGTTTAATACGGGCGTCCTCGGTGGTGAAGCGCCAGTTGATGGGGGCACCGCGCTGGTTGCGGTGCCGTTGCCAGGCGGCCACTTCCCGGCGCATGGCGGTAATGTCAGGGATCCGGCGATCCAGGCACTGACGACTTAAGGCACTGAGTTCGATCTCGGCGATGTTTAACCAGCTGCCGTGCTTGGGGGTGTAGTGGATTTCTAGTTTTTCGGCGAGGCGACGAGCTTCGGCAGGCGGGAACGTTTCGTAGAGCGAGGCAATGCTATGTATGTTTAGGTTGTCCACAACCAGACGTACCTTGTTGGCCATAGGGTATCGTTCATCGAGCATACCCTTGATGAATCGCGCCCAGTCCTGGCGCGTGCGACGCTCGCTGACCTCGACATGGCGGCGACCGGTCAACGGCTCGACTTCCACCAAAAGCATGGCGACGCCGTTGCGCACATACTCGTGATCAATGATCCGGCCGTGGCCGGGTGCGGCGGGAATCGGCGCGTTCACTTCACCGATCATCTGCTTGCTCGATTCGTCCATGCAAACGACCGGAAAGCGTGGATCGTGCGGCAGGCGATATACCTCCAAAACATCCTCCATCGCGGCAGCGAAGGCCGCGTCATGGTCCGGCGGTATCTTCCAATACTTGCTCAGGTGAGGCTGCAGTTCGTTTTTTTTAGTGACCGCTGCACGGTCATCGCGGAAACCGAATCGGCTATCTTCAACTCAACGAGCTTATCGGCCAAAAGCCTGACGGTCCACCGCTGGTATCCGCTCGGAGCCTGCGAGCAGGCCAGGGCGGTGAGGCGGGCGTCGAACTCACCGTCAAAAACAGCCGCCTTGGGTTTGGGGTGCGGCTTGCGGGCGAGCGCCGCCGAAAGCCCCTCTTCCACAAAGCGCTGTTTGAGATGCTCTACGGTGCGCGTGCTCACTCCCAAGGCTTCAGCCACATCGGCCACCTTCCAAGCATCACCCCACTCGCCCGCATCGCATAGCAGCAAAGCTCGCGCGTAAATGAACTTTGCCGCCGTGGATTTACCACTGCGGGCAAGCTCGGTTAATTGCGCCCTCTCAGCTTGTGTAAGCGTGACTTTGTATCGATTGGCCATGCCGGAAATAACCGGTTTGCGGCCTCGGAATCAATACGAAATATATTGTGTTACAAGATACTAGTCGCGCCAGCCGTCAGTCAGGCGGCGGCGATTTCGATCACCAACGCCGGATTTGAGAACCCAACGACTGGGGCCGGAACGTTTCAGGTGAGTGCCGCGCCGAACGGCTGGAGCACCTACGGCACCATCGACAGTTTAAACAACCGTGTGGTCGGCGTCTTGAATCCCAGCTCGACGACGCTGTATGCGTCCGGTGCAGCCGAAGGCGTGAACGTGGGCGTGGTGTTTTTGGGCGATGCCGGTTCGGGAGTGGAAAGCGGTTTGGTGCAAACGCTGTCCGCCACGTTGTCCTTAAATACACGTTACGTGCTGACGGTCGCGGTGGGCAACATCACCAACGATGCGCAGGCGCCGCACAATAGTTTCAACTTTACCGGCTTTCCCGGCTACCGGGTGGATTTCCTGGCCGGCGGGACGGTAATCGCTTCGGACAACAACTCGCTCCTGCCGTCCGAGGGACAATTCCTGACTTCCACCGTGGATCTATCCATCGGGGCCAGCCATGCGCAGGCCGGGCAAGCCTTGGGCATACGCCTGGTCAATCTCGACGGCGTCAACGGGCTGGAAGTGAACTTCGACGACCTACGGCTGGATGCCTCGCCCATCCCGGAGCCCGCCACGGCGTCGCTCGTGCTGGGCGCGGCGGCCTTGGTGGGTGCGAGCTGCCGACGGCGTCGGAGGTGGCGCTGAGGGACGAGAATCCGAGCCCGCCCGCTCCGTCCTAAATCGAAAAATCGCCGCGGCCGCTGACTTCGTGGAGGCCGCACTCGCGTTTGACGCCGCCGAAACGGGTTTGCTCCTCGGTCTGGCCGGGTTGGAGCGGCGCGCTGCTGTGCCAGTCGCCGATGGAGACGTAGCCCTGGTCCCAGAGCGGATGGTAGGGCAGGTCGTTGGCGGTGAGGTAGCGGTAGATCGCGCGGTTGTCCCAATCGAGAATCGGGTGGATCTTGGAGATTTTGTTTTGCACCTGCACGAAGGGCAGAGCCTCGCGGGTGGACGCCTGCACACGGCGCAGGCCGGCCAGCCAGGCGGTGGCCCCGAGTTCGCGCACGGCACGGTCCATGGGCTCGACTTTGTGGTCGAAGTTGTAGGCCTTGAGGCCGTCGAGCCCGAGTTCCCAGCGTTTGCCGTGGCGGGCTTCGTAGTAGGCGGGTGAAAGGCGGGGGGCGTAAACCTTGAGGTTAAGATTCAGGCGCTTGGTCAACTCGTCGGCGAAGCGGTAGGTCTCGGGGAAATGGTAGCCGGTGTCGATAAACACGACCGGAATCTTCGGTGCCACCTGCGTTGCAAGATGCAGCATGACGGCGGCTTGGATGCCGAAACTGGTCGAGAGGATGAGCCCGTCGCCAAACTCGCCCACGGCCCAGCGGATACGATCTTCGGCGGACAAGGCGCTTAAATCAGTCGGCGCGGAAGTGGCTGCGGTAACGCTCATGCGCGTTTACCTTGGTGAGTTTACCAACGAAGTAAAGTATGGCGTGGTTTAACGCCCGTTTAAGCAAACTGGAGAACGGCTTAGTCGTAGCTTGGGGAGACGGCGGGCTCGGCGACCGACTTCTCCTGCCACCGGTAGAGACTGGTGCGGTTAACGCCGAGGAGGCGGGCGGCCCGGGACAGATTACCCTCGGATACGGCGATGGCGCGGGCGACCAGCAGGCGTTCGGCGGCGGCGAGGTTGAGCGGTAAATCGGCCAGGAACTTCTGGTTCAGGCCGGCCGCTCCGCTGCCATGCTCCTCGCCCGCGCTCCGGCTCGCCTGACCGGCGGGAGGGGCGAAGACGATGTGTTCCGCGCCCAGTTCATCGCTTCCGGCGTAAATGATGGCGCGCTCCAGGGTGTTTTTGAGTTCGCGGATGTTGCCCGGGTAAGCGTGCGAGAGAAGGCGTTGCAAAGCCTCCGGACGCAGCCGGGGGGCGTGGCGCTTGAGTTCGCTCGAAATCTGCCGCACGAAATACTGGGCCAGGGCGGGAACATCGTCCATGCGTTCGCGCAGGGCGGGCACGGCGATGTGGTAATGCAGGAGCCTGTAGTAGAGGTCCTGGCGGAAGGTGCCGGCGGCGACTTTGGCCGGCAGATCGGCGTGGGTGGCGGCGATGACTCGCGCGTTCAGCGTGCGGGATTGTTCCGCGCCCGCCGGACGGAAGGCTCCGTCCTCCAAAACCCGGAGCAGCCGGGCTTGGAGCGGGGCGGGCAAATCGCCGATTTCGTCGAAAAACAGGGTGCCGCCGTCCGCCAAATCGCAACTGCCCCGGCGTTCAGGCTGCCCGGGCATGCGCAGCTGCCCGAAGAGCGCCGCTTCCGCCTCGGGAGCGGAGAGGCCGACGCAATCCACGCGAATAAACGGCGCCGCCGCCGGGGCGCCGCCGTAGTGAATGGCGCGCGCGATCAACTCCTTGCCCGTGCCGCTTTCGCCGGTGAGCAACACCGTGGTGCGGCCGGCCGCCTGGACGGCCCGCACCTCGCGCAGCAAACGTCCGAACCGTTCGCTTCGCCCGACCAGACCGGCCAGGCCCCACTGCCGGGCCTCGGCAGCGGATAACACCGAGAGCTGCTCGTCGGCGCGGGCCAGCGCGGCCTCCGCCGCCTCGCGCCGGGCGGCTTCCGCCCTGAGCTCGTGATTGGCCTTCTCCAGCGCGGCGGTGCGAGCCTCCAGCTCGGCGGTGCGCTCGGCCACCCGTTGTTCGAGGATGGCGTTGGTGAATTGCAGATCGGCGGCGGCGCGCGCCAGCCAGGCGGGATCGGCGACGCGAAAACGCGGCCCCGGCGCAAAGGTGAAACGCCAGACCCGGCCCGCCACCGGCATGTCTTGCACATAATGCCAGGCCGGGGTTTCACCGAGCGCGTCGCCCACCACGAAGGCCGGGGTGGCCTCGTCCTGCAGGTCGCGAATCTCGATTCTCAACCCGCGTGCGACCAGCGGGGCGAAGGTTTTCTCGACCAGGCGCTGCACGCGGAAAACCGCCAGGACCCAGCCTGCGGTTGCGTCCTGGGCCGGGGATTTTTTTTCCCAGGCGGGATGATGGCCCACCGCCATGACGACGAGAAAACCCAGGCGGCGCTGGCCTTGCTGGGCGAGCCGAAGCGGCGAGGTCGCCACGGGCAGACCGGTGGCGGCGGCGCGCTCCAGGACTTCGCGGCGGTACGGGTCGGCCCGCATGTCGAGACCCAGCACGGGCAGGTTGGCCGCGATCGGCTCGACGAAATTCACCGGCCAATACTCGTCGGCCTCGGGCGCGGGCACGAGACGACCGCGCGCATCAATCACCCGCAGACCGAACTCCGCCACGCCATCGGCCAGTGCGGCCTGTTCCAGCGCAGAGCGCTCGGCCCGGGATACACGCGGGATCCATTCCAGCGCCTGCAACTCCGGGAGGCGCTTTACCGCCCCGCCGACAAACCCGGCGAACTCGGCCCGGCCCACCCGGGGATTCAACTCAAACAAGGCGCGCACCGCGTGCAGGATTTCCAGTGCGCGCAGCATGGCGGAGCGCAACTCCTCCATGCGTTCCAGGCACTCCTGGCGCGCCCCGGTCTCGGCCACGCCCACGCCCACGCCGGCACCGACGGACGCGGGATCGAGTGCGGACGAATCAAACTGGGCTTTAGACGACGGCATGGCGCACGGGCACCATGCGGTTAGCAGTTAAACTGCCAAGATAGTACCGCCAGCCGCCAAAAGCGGTAATCTCAGTGGCCCCGTTCAAAGCCGAAGGTTCGCAGACAAATCCTTTGACCGCGCGGCCATCCGCCAGGACGAGTGTGCCGATGGCCAGCGGAGCAGGCACTTCGGCGGTAAACGCACCAAACGCCTCCGGGCTCAGCCGCCACAGCTCCACTTCCAAACCGGGACCGGAGAAGCCCGGTTCGCGCACCAGGCCGGGCTTGGGCGGAGTGGTGCCCGCAAGGGCGAAGAGCTTGTAGTCGGCGGCGGTGCGAAAGGTGCCGATAAACTCCGCGGCGCGCGAGGTCAGCTGGTGGTTGAGCGGCTGTCCGGTCAGATGCGCTCCCACCACCGCCAGGAGAATCGAAGAGGCGTTTTTGGCGGGGACGGCAGCTTGTTCAACGTGCGTCGGAGGCACCGCCGAGAGGCGCATGCCGGTGCCGCCCAGCTTGCCGCCGAGGGCCTCGTGGAAACGTGCGCCGAGACGCAGCAAGGCGGCGTCGGAAAAGGCCGGTCCCATCAAGGTGACGCCCAAGGGCACGCCATCCGCCCGGAAGCCTGCGGGCACGGCCAGGGCGGAGAGATCCAGCAAGTTGACGAAATTCGTGTAGGTGCCGAGGCGGCTGTTGAGCAACACCGGCTCCGCCGCCAGCTCGGCGTGGGTATAGATGGTGGGCGTGGTGGGCAAGAGGAGCACCTCGACTGCGCTCCAGACGGCGGCGGCGCGGCGGCGCAGTTCTTCCAGGCGGTAAAAGGCCCTGAACGTATCCACCGCGCTCAGACGGCTCGCCTCGCCGATGATCTTGGCCGTAACCGGATGCAAGGCCTCCGGGTGCTCCTGTGCGAAGGGACTTATGGCGGCCAGTCTTTCGGCCACCCAAGGGCCGGCATAGAGCAGTTCGGCGGTCTCGCGAAAGGGCGTGAAGTCGATCTCCACCGGGGTGCCCCCGAGCCCGCGCATGCGCGTGACGGCCGCCGCGTAGAGACCCGCCGCCTGGCGGTCGCCGAAAAACTCCAGTTGCTCGGGACGCGGCACACCAAAGCGAAACGCGGAGCGCGCGAGCGCGGCGGGGGCACTGGCACCCTTGGGGGCGGGGCGCGAGTAGGGATCGGCTTCGTCGTAAGCGGAGACAACGGAGGCGATGGCGGCGGCATCGGCACAGGTAAGCGTGAACACGCTTACGCAATCCAGTGAGCGGCAGGCGGGCACGAGACCGCGGGTGCTGAGGAGTCCCTTGGTCGGCTTCCAGCCCACGAGATTGTTGAACGCGGCGGGCACGCGGCCCGAGCCGGCGGTATCGGTGCCGAGGGCGAAGCTCACCAGCCCGGCGGCGGTCGCGACCGCGCTGCCCGAGCTGGAACCACCGGAGATGTATTCGGGATCGAAGACACAGCTGGGGGCTCCGTAGGGCGAACGCACCCCGACCAGGCCGGTGGCGAACTGGTCGAGGTTGGTCTTGCCCAGCACGAGGGCGCCGGCGGCGCGCAGGCGGCGCACCACCTCGGCATCGGCGGCGGGCGCGTAGGAAAAAGCCGGGCAGGCGGCGGTGGTGGGCAGGCCGGCGACGTCGAGATTATCCTTCACCGCGAAAGGGGCGCCGTAGAGCGGGAGTTTTTCGCCGCCGGAGCGGCGGGCGACGAGCGCGGCGGCCTCGGCCAGCACCTCGGCCTCGGGGCGCAGGCTTATCCATACGTGGTCGTCGCCCCGCGTCCGGATGCGGGCGAAGATCTCGCGCACGACTTGGACAGGCGAAGCACCGGCTTCGTAAGCGGCGGCGAGAGTGGCTAGGTCGAGACTTGAGGGTACGGAAGCTGACATGAAAAAACTTTAAAGATGGGGGTTTGGGCGGGGGCGAAGTTTGGCGAATTTTATTCCGGTGCGATGGTGAGTAAGGGTTGCCCGGCGGACACGAGGCGTCCGGGTTCGGCGGCAAGCGCGGCGATGATGCCGGCGATGGGGGCCTCGACCGGGACCTCCATTTTCATGGCTTCGATGACGGCGACCTTTTGCCCGGCGGCGACGCGATCGCCGACTTTGACCGGAACCTGCCAGATGTTCCCTGCGATGGGCGAGGCCACCAAGGCCCCGCCGGTCGGGGCGACCAGTTCCTCGGCGGGCGGAGGCGGGGGCGGCTCGACCGCAGTCAGGCTGGCGGAGCCATCCGCCGCCCAGCGTTCGCGCTCGGCGTTGAAAGCCTCGGTCTGGCGGGCCTTGAACGCGGTGATGTCCACCGCATCGCGGGCGAGGAAGGCGTGGTAATCCGCGACCGGGAAGGGTTGTTCCACGATGTCGAGCGAGGCCTGGCCGCGATGGAAGGCGCGGCGGAACTCGTTCAACTCGGCCTCGGGCATGGGGTAAAACTGAACCTGGTCGAAGAAGCGCAGCAGCCAGGGCTGGCCCGCCGGGAATTCGCGGGTCACGCGATGGGTATTCCAGACCGGCACGGTGCGGCCGACGAGCTGGTAACCGCCGGGGCTCTCCATGCCGTAAACGCACATGTAAACGCCGCCGATACCGACCTCGCCCTCGGCGGTCCAGGTGCGGGCGGGGTTGTATTTGGTGGTCTGCAAACGGTGGCGCGGATCGACCGGCACGGCGCAGGGCGCGCCGAGGTAAACGTCGCCCAGGCCGAGCACCATGTAGCGGGCGGAGTAGATGGTGCGCTCGACGTCCTCGACCGAAGGCAGGCCGTTGATGCGGCGGATAAACTCCACGTTGCTCGGCAGCCAGGGGGCGGTGTCGCGCACGGATTGGCGGTATTTGGCGATGGCGGCCTTGGTGGTGTCGGCATCGAAGGCGAGGGGCATGCGCACCAGGCGCGACGGCACGGTGAGCGACGCGACGGGCGGGAGCTCGGCCTCGGCGGCGACGAGCACATCGAGCAATTTGGCGAGGGGGAGGATGCGTCCGTCGTAGTTGAGTTGGACGGAGCGCACGCCGGGTGAGAGCTCGATGAGGCCGGGCAGGGGGCGCGATTTAAACCACTCCATGAGCGCGTAAACGCGGAAGCGCAGGTCGAGGTCGAGCAGCAGGGGGCCGTATTCGAGGAGCAGATATTTATCCCCGGCCATGCGGTAAACCACGGCGGGGCGTTCGGGCGTGGCAGCCAGGGAGCGGACGATGGCGGGTTCGGCTTGGGCGGTGGCGGGGAAGGACCAGTTGCCGATGATCGAGAGGTCGCGGATGGCGGCGTCCTGCGCCTTTTCCTGTTCAAGGGCGGCGGCGTAGCTGGTGCGGACGAAACGGAGGGTGTCGCCCGGGCGCAGTTGGCCGACTTTCCAGAGATCGGCCTTGATGATGGTGACGGGGCAGACGAAGCCGCCGAGCGAGGGGCCGTCCTTGGCGAGGATAACGGGCAGCTCGCCGGTGAAGTTGAGCGTGCCGATGGCGTATTCGGTATCGTGGATGTTGCTGGGGTGCAGGCCGGCTTCGCCGCCGTCGGCGCGGGTGAACTCTGGCTTGGGGCCGATCAGGCGGATGCCGAGCCGGTTCGAGTTGTAGTGAACCTTGTAATCGCTGGCGAAGAGGGTGGCGATGGAGGCTTCGGTGAAAAAATCGGGGGCGGCGTGCGGGCCGTAGAGCACCTTGATTTCCCAGTGGCTGGCGTAGCCGGGGACGAGGGCGGCGGGCGTGCTGCGCACGGGGGCGAAGGGCTGGGGCGAGCGGGCAAGGGGAAGCACGTCGCCGTGGCGGAGCACACGACCGGCGTGGCCGCCGAATTTGCCGAGCGCGAAGGTGGCCTTGCTGCCGAGGTAGGAGGGCACGTCGAAGCCGCCGCGCACGGCGAGTGCGGCGCGGCATCCGGCAGTCTTGACGCCGCGGATTCTGAGCACCGATCCGGCCCGCACATGCACGGTGCGCCACCAGGCGACGGGGTTGCCATCGAGGTCGGCCTCGAACTCGGCCCCGGTGAGGGCGAGGGAGGTGTCGGTGTTGAATTTCAGGGTCGGACCGGCGAGGGTGATTTCGAGCGCGGCGGCGTCGGGCGGGTTGCCGACGAGCTCGTTGGCGATGCGGTGGGCGTAGTCGTCCATCGGGCCGGAAGGCGGCACGCCCACCGCCCAATAGCCGGTGCGGCCGGGGTAATCCTGAACGCTGGTCTGGGTGCCGGGCTCGATGACGTCGAGGGTGCTCGGGCGATAGGGAAAAGTGGCGAGCCACTTGGTGTGTATCTGGCCGGTGGCAAACTCGGGGCTGGCGATGATCTGGCGCAGGTATTCGAGATTGCACTCGATGCCGGCGATGCGGGTTTGGGCGAGGGCGGCGGCGAGTTTGGCGGTGGCCTCGGCGCGGGTGGGCGCGGTGACGATGATCTTGGCGATCATCGGATCGTAGAAGGACGGAATCTCGCTGCCGCGTTCTACCCAGGTCTCGGTGCGGGCGGCGGCGGCGGGTGGAAAGTCGGCGGCGGTGAGCACGCCGCTGGAGGGTTGGAAATTCTTGTTCGGATCCTCGGCGTAGAGACGCACCTGAATGGAGGCTCCTTGCGCGGCGGGTTGGTAGGAGGAGAGGTCGAGCTCGCCGGCGGCGGCCTGCACCATCCAGGCGACGAGGTCGATGCCGGTGACTTCCTCGGTGACGCCATGCTCGACTTGAAGGCGGGTATTTACCTCCAGAAAATAGAAGCGGAGCGAGGAGACATCGAAGACGAACTCGACGGTGCCCGCCGATTGGTAACCGACGGCGGAGGCGAGACGCCGGGCGGAGGTGAGGAGCTCGGCGCGCAGTTCGGGGCTGAGGCCGGGAGCGGGGGTTTCCTCGACGACCTTTTGGTTGCGGCGTTGGGCGGAGCAATCGCGTTCGCCGAGGGCGACGACGTGGCCTTTGCCGTCGCCGAAAATCTGGACCTCGATGTGGCGGGCGACGCCCACGTATTTTTCGAGGAAAACGCCGCTTTGCTTGAAGGCGGAGGCGGCCATGCGTTTGACCGATTCGAAGGCCTCGGTGAGGCCGGGGGCGTCGTTGCAGATTTTCATGCCGATGCCGCCGCCGCCGGCGGTGCTCTTGAGCATGACGGGGTAGCCGATGCGCCCGGCCTCGACCAGGGCGGTGGCGAGATCGGGCAGGAGTTCGGAGCCGGGCAGCATGGGCACGCCGTTGAGCTGGGCGAGGGCGCGGGCGGTGTGCTTGAGGCCGAAGTCGCGCATCTGCTGCGGGGTGGGGCCGATGAAGACAAAACCCTCGCGGGCGCAGGCCTCGGCGAAGTCGGCGTTTTCGGAGAGGAAGCCGTAGCCGGGATGGATGGCCTGGGCACCGGTCTGGCGGGCGGCGGCGAAGATTTTATCGAAGTTGAGATAACTCTCGGTGGCGGGGCCGGGGCCGATACAGACGGCGAGATCGGCCTGGGCGACGTGGAGCGAGCCGGCGTCGGCCTCGGAGTAAACCGCGACGGAGCGGACCCCGAGTTTCTTAAGGGTGCGAATGATGCGGCAGGCGATGGCGCCGCGGTTGGCGATGAGGACGGTGGTGAACACGGGGAATAAAAAAGGGTGATTTAGACCTGAAGGTGTTTTTGCACGACCTCGTCGGTGAGGTCCGCGATGGGGCCGGAGATGGTGACGACGCCGCGATCCATGGCGTAGAAGCGGTCGGCGATGGCGCGGCAGAAATCCACGTATTGCTCGACGAGGAGGATGGAGAGACGGCCGGAGGCGCGCAGTTTTTTGAGGGTGTCGCCAATCTCCTCGATGATGCTGGGCTGGATGCCCTCGGTGGGTTCGTCGAGGAGCAGGAGGCGGGGCTTGGTGAGCAAGGCGCGGGCGATGGCGAGTTGTTGCTGCTGGCCGCCGGAGAGCACGCCGCCCTTGCGGGCGACGAACTGTCGCAGGATGGGGAAAAGGGTATAAACCTCGTCGAGCGCGTCGCGGGCGGCGGAGCCTTTGATGCCGTGGGTCACGAGGCTGACGCGGAGGTTTTCCTCGACGGTGAGGTGGGGGAAAATTTCGCGGCCCTGGGGCACGTAGCCGAGCCCGGCGCGGGCGCGGGCGGCGGTGTCGAGCGGGACGAGATCGGTGGTGCCGAGCGTCATGACTCCGGAGCGCAGGGGGCGCAGGCCCATGAGGGCGCGGAGCGTGGTGGTCTTGCCCACGCCGTTGCGGCCCATGAGGGCGACGAGTTCGTTGGCGCGCACTTCAAGGGTGACGCCTCGCAGGATGCGGGAGCCGTCGATGTCAACTTCGGCGGCGGAGAGGTTGAGGAGAGGGTCAGACATCGGAGGAGTGGCCACGAAAAACACAAAAAGACACAAAAGGAAGGGACTCTGAAGGTCGCTGGAGCAGGCCGATGTTTTTGTGATTCTTTGGGTTTTTCGTGGCCATGGATTGCTCAGTGTTTGCCGCGGCCGAGATAGACCTCGCGGACCTTGGGGTTGGACTGCACGTCGTCGAATTTGCCCTCGCAGAGCACGGACCCCTGGTGGAGCACGGTGACGCGGCCTCCGTCGGAGATTTGTTTTACGAAGGTCATGTCGTGTTCGACGACGACGATGCTGTGCTGGCCGCGCAGACTGAGGAGGAGTTCGCCGGTGCGGTGGGTTTCCTCGTCGGTCATGCCGGCGGCGGGTTCATCGACGAGGAGCACGCGGGGTTCGGAGGCGAGGAGCATGCCGATTTCGAGCCACTGTTTTTCACCGTGTGAGAGGAGGCCGGCCTTCCAGTGGCGTTTGTCGTCGAGGCGGATGAGCTTGAGCAGGGAGTCGAGGCGGTCGCGAGCGGAGGAGTCCAGCCGGTGAAATAGGGAGGCAAAGACGCCGCGCGGGCCCTTGAGCGAAAGGACGAGGTTGGTGAAGACGGTGTGTTCGGCGAAGACGGAAGGGGTTTGGAATTTTCGCCCGATGCCGAGGCGTTGGATTTCGTATTCGTTGAGGTCGGTGAGGTCGATGGAGGGGGCTGCATCGGAATCGGCGTAGCGGATCGTGCCGGTGTCGGGTTTGGCCCGGCCGGTGAGCAGGTCGAAGAAGGTGGATTTACCGGCGCCGTTGGGTCCGATGACGGTGCGCAGTTCGCCGGGGAACAGATAGAAATTAAGCGCGTTGATGGCGCGGAAACCGTCGTAGGTTTTGGTGACGTCCTCGGCCTGTAAGATCGGATGCGACATGGCGGGTCAGGAGGCGGTGGGGCCGGATGGGGGGCGGCGCAGTTTGGCCAGGAATGTACGGAACTTGGTCGGCAGGCTTACGATGCCTCCAGGGAGGAAGAGCACGACGACTATGAATAGTCCGCCAAGAATGTATAGCCACCGCTCGGGCGCTTCGCGTGTGGCCCAGCTTTTGAGGGCGTTGACGAAAATTGCTCCTATGATGGGGCCGATTAGCGTGCCGCGACCTCCAACTGCGACCCAGACGACTGCCTCAATGGATTTCTCGGCCGTCATTTCCGAAGGGTTGATGATACCGACCTGAGGCACGTAAAGCGCACCAGCCAGGCCGGTGATGGCGGCGACGAGCACGAAGACGAAAAGTTTGTAGCGGGCGGTGGCGTAGCCGGAAAACAGCACGCGGTTTTCACCGTCGCGAATGGCCTGCATGAGGTGGCCGAACTTGGCCCGGGTGAGCCAGCGATAGAGCAGAAACACGGCGGCGAGCAGCGCGATGGAAGCGATGTAAAGCGCGCGGCGGGTGGCGGGCGAGTTGAGGTCGGCGCCGAGCACGCGTTTGAAGTCGGTGAAGCCGTTGTTGCCGCCGAAGCCGAAGTCGTTGCGGAAAAAAAGCAGGGCGGCGGCGTAGGTGAGCGCCTGGGTGAGGATGGAAAGGTAAACGCCCTTGATGCGGGATCGGAAGGCGAGCCAGCCAAAGACAAAGGCGAGCAAGGCCGGAACGAGCAGTACGGCGGCGAGCGCGAACGGGAAGGAGTAGAACGGCTCCCAGTGGGCGGGCAGGGCTTTGTAGCCTAGGAAAACCATGTAGTCGGGCAGGTCGGACTTATATTGTCCGTCTTTGCCGATCATGAGCAGCAGGTGCATGCCGAAGGCATAGCCGCCGAGCGAAAAAAACAGGGCCTGGCCGAGGGAGAGGATGCCGAGGTAGCCCCAGAGCAAATCCACCCCGAGGGCGAGCACGGCGTAGGTGGCGTATTTTCCGTATAGGTTGAGGGTGAAATCACTCGGACGGAGCAGGCTGTCGGCGGGCAGGAGCGCGTTCAGCAAGGGCAACAGGAGGGCGAGCACCAAGGTGGGGACGATAAACGAGGCCCACTGGGCGCGGGTGAAAAAGCGCGGCTCGACATCGGAAAGTTTGGCGGGGGCGGACATGGCGGCGGGGGATTAGTCGAGGCTGCGGCTGCGGGTGGGGAAAAGGCCGCCTGGACGCCATTGCAGGAAAAGGATGATGGCGAAGAGCACGAGGATCTTGCCCATGACCGCGCCGAGCACGGGTTGCAGAAGCTGGTCGGTGACGCCGATGCCGAGCGAGGCGGCGACGGAGCCGAGGACGTTGCCCACGCCGCCGGAGACGACGACCATGAAGGCGTCGATGATGTGGAGCTGGCCCATGCCCGGGCCGACGTTGCCAAGCTGGGAGAGACAGGCTCCGGCCAGCCCGGCCAGCCCGGAACCGAAGGCAAAGGTGAGCATGTTGACCCGTGTGGTTTTGACCCCGATGCACGAGGCCATCTGGCGGTTTTGCATGACGGCGCGAACGAGCAGGCCCAGCGGCGTACGGTTGAGCACGAGCCAGACGCCGAAGACAACGAGCACGGCAAACCCGATCACGAAGAGACGGTTGTAGGCGAAGGCGACGTCGTAGAGAGCGGTGCCGCCCTGGAGCCAGGCGGGGGCGTTGATCTGGACGTTGGCCGGGCCGAAAACGAGGCGGAAGGTCTGCTGGAGCGCCAGGGAGACACCCCAGGTGGCGAGCAGACTTTCGAGCGGGCGTTTGTAGAGAAACTGAATAACCCCGCGCTCGATCACAAGGCCGACCAAGGCGGCGGCGGCAAAGGCGACCGGCAGGGCGGCGAGGAAGTAGAAATTGAACGCGAGCGACCCGGGGCCGAAGGCGGCGGCGAAGAGATTCTGAACCACAAACGTGGCGTAGGCCCCGACCACCATGAGTTCGCCGTGGGCCATGTTGATGACGCCCATGAGCCCGAAGGTGATGGCGAGTCCGAGAGCGATCAGCAGCAGCACGGAGCCGGCGCTCAGACCGCGAAACAGGTTGCCGAAGAAATTCACCCGCGACCAATGGTCCTCGATGGTTTTGACGGCGGTTTTTAGCGCGGCGAGCTCGACCGGGGAGGCGGCACCGGGAGCGTCGGCGGGCAGGGCGATTTGCTCCTTAAAACGCGCGGCGGCGGCGAGTGAGTGGGCGGCGGCGAGGTCTGTGATCGCTTGCAGGCGCACTTCGACGGCGGGATCGGCGAGCTGGATGAAGGCAATCGCGTCCTGCAACGCGGAGCGCACGGCGGGCGAAAACTCGATGGCGAGCCGCGCTTGCAGGAGCGGAAGATGGTCCGCTTTGCGCGACTGGCCCAGACGCTCGATGGACTCGCGCCGGACGGCGGGAGAAGGATCGGCCACGCCGGCGACTTCGAGCACATCGCGAATGGCGCGACGTAAAGGAGCGGTGGTATCCAAGGCTTTCAGTTCCTTGGGCGCAAAGGTGAGTGGCTGGCCGGTGGCGGGGTCTTTAACCGGGAGGCCGTCGGCCACGGCCAGAGCTTGCAGGCGGCCGTCGGCGTCGCCGGGGAGTGGAGCGAGAAGTGCGGGCACGGGGGAGGCGGTGCCGGTGGTGACGAGATAGAGTTCGGCCGCCCGCCAGGCGGTGAGGGTCGGGACGAGGGCGGCGTCTTCCAGGCCGACCAAGGCGCGCACGGCGGCGACTTGTTGATCAGCCGGAGCGACCAGGGCGGCGAGCAGGCGGGCACGGGAGGCATCGGGCGCGGCGGAGAGCGCGGCGGCGGCGAGCAGGAAGAGGAAAATGGAGAGTGTTCTAAGCATGGCGCGAGGCGCGCGGACTCTGGCAGTTTAAAAACCGGAAAAGGGACGCTGGGAAGATACAGGGGAGAAAAAAACGGGGCGGACCGGTGAAGGTCCGCCCCGCAAACCAATACTGACCGTTGTTCTGCAAAACACGGACGCCGTAACCAGCGGCGCCGTGAAAGGGAAGGGGCGCGAGGCCGGAGGCTTACTTGAAGGTGCCCTTGAGGAAGGGTTCGCCGTAAACGCCCTCGTAGGATTTGAGGATCTTGAACTGACCGTCAGCCAAGGTCTCGCCGATGTAGACATTCTTGGTCATGTGATGGTTCTTCTGCATGGTGGCTTTGCCGCCAGGACCATCGAATACTACGCCCGATTCAAGGGCGGCGCGGACCTTGTCCACCTCGAAGCTGCCGGCTTTTTCCACGGCGGCTTTCCAGAGGTAAACGCCGACGTAGGAGAGGACCATGGGGCTGTTGGTAACGCGTCCTTTTTTCTCGATACCGGGGACGGTGCTCTTTTCCAGCCAGGCGAAGAAGTTCTTCTTGAACGCCGTGTTGGCCGGAGTGTCCAGCGACATGAAATAGGACCAGGCACCGAGGTGACCGACGAGGTCCTTGGTGGGCAGGCCGCGGAATTCATCCTCGGAGACCGAGAAGGACATCACGGGGCAGTCTTCGGATTTGATCCCGGCGTTGGCGAGCTCGCGGAAGAAGGGTACGTTGGTGTCGCCGTTCAGGGTGGAGACCACGCAGGCATCGCCGGAGGCGGCGAACTGTTTGATCTCGGCCACGATCTGCTGGTAATCGGTGTGACCGAAGGGGGTGTAAACTTCCTTGATGTTGGCGGCGGGAATCTTCTTCGAGGCGAGGTATTCCTTGAGCACGAGGTTGGTCGTGCGGGGATAGACGTAGTCGGAACCAAGGAGGTAGAACTTCTTCTTGCCGAGTTCGTTCAGGAGATAGTCCACGCCCGGGGTGGCCTGCTGGCCGACGGCTTCGGCGGTGTAGAAGATGTTCTTGGAAAGCTCTTCGCCCTCGTATTGCACGGGGTAGAAGAGGAGACCGTTGTTCTGCTCGTAAACGGGCAGCACGGATTTGCGGGATACGGAGGTCCAGCAACCGAAGGTGACGGCGGTCTTGTCTTGCTCGAGGAGCTGCTTGGCCTTCTCGGCGAAGAGGGGCCAGTTGGAGGCGCCATCGACGACTACGGGCTCGATCTTTTTGCCGAGGACGCCGCCTTTGGCGTTGATCTCGTCGAAGGTGAAGAGGAGCACATCGCGCAGCGACGTTTCGCTGATGGCCATGGTGCCGGAGAGCGAGTGAAGGACGCCGACCTTGACGGTTTCGGCGGCGTGGAGGGCGGAGGCGAGGGCGCCGAGCGCAAAGGCTCCGGCCCCGAGGGTCTGGGTGATTTTCTTTAGCATGATGGAGGGAAAGGGAGGCAGGGAAAAAATGGGTAAGGCTGTGTTAACCTAAGCTGGTGGCATAGGTGTCGGAGGCTGGCTCTAAATACCTGGGATTTGAAACGAGGGGCCGCACCCGAAAGTGCGCGTGCGGCCCCGGTCTGAGCGGTGCGGAACTTAAACCGCGAGTGGTTTAGAACTTGAACTGACCTTGCAGCGCGTAGCTGAAGGCGCCGGCGTCGATCTTGGTCACTTCGCCCTTCAGGACGAAGTTAGCGGTGGCGGCATAAGTCGAGGCGAGGCCGTAACCGAAGACATCATCGGCACCGTCCAAACCGTTGCTGCCGGTCAGGCGGCCGGAGACGGAGAGTTTGGGGTCGATGGTGTAGGTGGCCTGGGTGAGCCAGGAGGAGTCGGTCACGTCTTCGACGGTGGCGTATTCGCCGGCCAGGCTGAGGGTGTCGCTCAGCTTGTAGCTGACCCAGACGTCGGTGGTGAGTTGTTGTTCGCCGCCGTCCACGTCTTCGTAACCGGCGCCGAGGAAGATGGTGACGTCTTGGATGCCGGTGAAGGAAGCGAAGGCTTCGTAACCGAGGTCATTGGAGAATTCGCCGTCACCGTTGAAGAAACCGCCGGTGTTGTTGATCTGGGAGTCGCGCACGGAGAAGCCGGTGGTGAAGCCGTCGCCGGTATAGTCGATCTTGGCGCCGGTGGCGAAGGGACTGCGATAGGTGGCCTGGCTGAAGGAGATGAAGGCGTTGTTAACGCTGTGGAAGGACTCGAAGCCGAGGTAGCCGAGGTATTGGCCGCCGGTGATGGCGATATCGCCGGTCTTGTAGGTGACGTAAGCGTCGAGCAGGCCGGCGTCCGCGGAGGTGCCGTTTTTGCTGGAGTTTACGTTGAAGAGGCTGACGCGGGCGGTTAAGTCGTTGTACTTGCCGGTCGTGCCGACGAAGATCGCGTCATAGTAGAAAGGGCTGTTTACCAGCGTATCGTTCTTGGCGGGGGTGCCTTCGGTGACGACGGCGGAGCCGATGGCGTAGCCATCGATGCTCAAACTTTCGTTGATTTTAACTTCTGCTTGGGCGGCAGACGACAGGGCGGCGCAAACGCCGGCGGCAAGGGCAATACGAGTTTTCATAACGTAGCTTAGGTTGGTTGCTTGGTTGTTGGTGTGCTTTGCCACATGTAATTCATGAAGTGGGAAAGCACCTTGATTTAGCCAAACCTGTGCCATCGTTCTTTAATAACCTATATTGTTTTTGAATAATAATTAATGTATTTTTTATTAATTAAACCCAGGATTGTGTCGCATTTTAATACAGCAGCTTGGGGGGCTTTCGTTTTGAGCTGTTGTATTTTGCGACAGACGAAATCGAGGGTTTTTTCAGCTGACACAAAGTC
>JAPLTN010000035.1 GCA_026398135.1 Verrucomicrobiota bacterium | reverse complement strand
TCGCCTCCTTCACCACCCACGGGGACGCGATGCCCAACAGCATCCCGTAATGCGCTGCCACCGCCGCCTTCGCTTCTTGTTCCGTCATGACTTCTTCTCCCTAGCTGCAACTCCCTTGCCCACTAGAAAACCGGAAGAACCTTTTTGTTTTTAAAAAAACTCTTGAACTTGCCCAACGCGCAAATCAAAAATCGTCCATGAAATATCGTTCCTCTCATTGAAACACACACTTAAATAATTAACACCAAAAGACACATGAATTCAATCTTCTACAGGGCTATCTTCGTTTTCTTATTATTATTAATCCCATCGATTTCCCGAGCCTACACCAATGATCCCCAGACTAGAGTGGCAAAGCCTACGGTGACGATTGACTATATAGGAAAGATTAATGGGGTAAGAAAAATATCTCTCCAAGCCCTTAGGCCTTACAATGGTTTATCTAGCGCTAATGTACGTGTTCAGGTTGAGTATATGGCCTATAAATTCAACGCTCAACACATCATTACCGAAACTAACAATAAAATTGGTTACAAGACATTCACAGTGCCGGCTTACATGATTTCCACTCCCATCATATTCGTTGCACCTGATATAAGTGAGTATGACAAAAACGTTTTGCGAGATGGAAATTGGTTTGTTTCGCATTTAGTTTATACAATTATTCCGAGCAGTGGATATAGAATCGGATATCCCAGAATTGCCAGTGCTGATTACTCAAGTGTTATTTCAAGAAAATTATCAGTGAGCGTTTCAACATTAAGCAGATGTGCAGCGTGCACTAATGACAAAACGAATAACGGGCCTCTCTTTAAAGACGACGCTGTAAAATAACGGTTCTTCCGGTTTTCTAGTGGCAAAGAGCTGAGGGCAAATGAGGGACAAGATCGAGTTTACCGCAGAAGAAGGGGCTGAAAAAGGGGTCGGGGTGTTACATGGATACAATTTACCAAATTTAATCATTTAAACATAATAACCAATTACTTATACTTTGTAGCTCTACAGCGAGTTTATCAGAATGTATCCATGTAACACCCCGACCCCTTTTGCCCCCGAGCGTAATTCCAAATACCCCGTGCGATTGCGGACGAGAATAGGGCGTCCCCAGCCATCGTGGAAACCGGGATTCTTGGGGTCTTGGGCGGTGTAAAAACGCAGGTGACGGGGGTTGTCTCCGCAAAGTTGACGCCAAAGCGGCTCGGCATCCTTCGCCTGGGGAAAATCTCCGTATTCATTGCGAAAGAAGTAACAGGCCGTCATAATCTCAGAAAGTGCACTATTGGATCGTGATTCTTCCTTGGTGCGACCGCAAAAAGGCACGGTGGGAATCAAGATTCCGGCGAGTAAGAATCCGCCCAATGTCAACCCCAGCCAAGTAGAAAGCCGGGGCATGTTCATTCACACATTGGGCTTCTTGCGGCGAAGCGTAAGCACCACAGCGGCAAGCGCAGCAATTGCCCCTATAATCCACCAAATGATACTGGAAGACTTGGCGGACGGCGGCGCGACTTGGGCTGTTGTGGGTGTTGGAGTGGCTGAAGGCGCTAAGGCGGGCGCGGTTTCTGTCGCGATCACAGGCACTGCGGGCGAGGACGTGGCGGCGGGCTTTTCTCCCGGCAGATTAGCTGGTAAAAGGTGATATGGAGACGGCGGTGGGATCGTTAGCCCCGTCTCGGCGAGCATTGCCTGAAACTTAGATTCAGGCCAATATTCAGCCCGAAGTTCCCCGGCCGATTTATACACAAGAAGGCGGATTGGTAAGTGTGAAGCGTGCTGAAGGTATTTCCCTTTATGATTAGGATCAGGCTTTTTCCATTCGTTTGGCCACGGCATAGATTCGACCTGAACTAATATCAAATTACCTTCCGGAAATTTGCCGCGATCTGCGATAGGAATGAATGTAAACACCTCCCACGCCTTATTGGCTCTGAAATACAAATTCGTCGACGTTAGGTATGGGTCAACTTGGGCTAAC
The DNA here is from genome assembly GCA_026398135.1 of Verrucomicrobiota bacterium. GTDB lineage: Bacteria > Verrucomicrobiota > Verrucomicrobiia > Opitutales > Opitutaceae > IMCC26134_A. The sequence goes on along the minus strand of JAPLTN010000035.1, from coordinate 3,502 downwards.
TGCTCCCAAGTTGTAACAGGGTCTGGTGAAACGTAAGTATTATAAAGTCTTACAAATTCACTGAGTGCGCGAGCACCTTCGAGTTCGGCCACGCCGCGAGAAGACGACCATACGTCGAGAGCGGACCCAATGATCAAGAAGACTAAAACCGGCAATTTATTCTTCATTTTGCCTCCAATCTAGGGTTTAACGGAATCGTTTGATGGAACTTGCGCTAAAGTCTGCATTTATGCCGACCCCACCTGCAGCCATAATCCCGCCTTCGTCATGGTCGTCATCATTTCCTTCAGTCGGTCCATGTCCGATTTCGTGGATAACAACGCCCCACAAGAAATCGTAATATTGTTTCTTTCGTCTCTCTATCTCATCTGGCGCGGGAAATGTAGGGAGCTTAAACTGAATCGCACCCAAGTAAGGAGAAATCACCCGATCCCGAAATGCTTCTATATAAACAGCCGAATACCCTAGTCCAACCCATCCGCTTAACCCAGGACGATAGGGAGTTAACCCATACGTCTCGCCTCCCATGGGGTCACCACACGTTGGAATTCCTGCTTTAATTTTATTTTGTCCCTAATTTTATTTCTATCGAGCCCCGGCGAGCGTCAGGCTTTGGACTTCTTACGCCGCACGATCAATACCACGGCCACGAGTGCCACGATTGCGCCGATTATCCACCAAAGAAGATTAAACGGCTTGGCAGGCGGCGGCACGACTGGTGCATGCGCTGGCGTTAAATTTTGTGCTACAACGGTTTCAGCACGGGACGTCACGGGTGGCGGCGAAGGCGCGGCAGGAGCATTGATTGACTGTCCGGTCGCGGGATCGACCTGCGACATATTAAAACGATACTTTACTAATTCGGGGATTTTCAGGCCGGTTTGCTGGATAATATGGGCGAGCTCTTCCTCTGTTATCGAGGTGCGCTGATACTTCCCGTCTTTATCTTCCGCAAGATACCAACGGATAACTTCGTCTTTAGGATTAAATTTATCATAATCGGCCAACTGTTCTGATGTATAATCTTCATGCTTTTTATACCAATCTCGATAATAGGCCGTTAGGTTGAAAGGAGTGGCACTGATAACGAGTAGATTGCCTTTAGTAAACTTAGCTCGCTCGCTACGCGGGATGATAACGAAGTAATCAGATACGTTGAGGCGGTCTTGAGCATGCGTCCCTAGCATTCGCAACTGTAGGTCTATGGGTAGAATTTCTATATCGTCCCATTTTTCAAAATCGAGAGCCTTGCCTTGAGCCTTGGACTCCTCCAGCCCAGCAACAAACTGACTTAATAATGCTGGTGGCCCAGGGCGGATAACTGAGCCAAAAGAGGATGCGCTTATGATAGCTACAAAGCAAAGTGTTAAAATCGATTTCATGGTTGGCTCCAAGTGGTTGTGCTACGAAAACGAAGGATGCTTTTCGCTGAGAACGATTCTTGGACATTGGATGTGCCGCCTGTCTGCATGATGCCGGTTTCAGCATGATCTGAGCCGGAGGAGTTAGTGCCGGGAGCATGTCCGATTTCGTGAGCAACAATCATGGCCACCCAATCTATAAAACGCTTTTGAGTGCCTGCATTCGTGTCCCTAGGGCGGTTCATATATTCGGAGTCCCGGATAGTTTCGGTGAAAATTGCTGAGTAACGGCCAAAAATACCGTTTTTTAAGGTCGCTCCTAAATATTGTTCGATATCGCCATCCATATCTTCGCTTGCTGGCCCTTGGTGTCCAAACGTTACAAGATGTTGCCAGAAGTAGCTTGTATCAGCCGTGTTTTGTGCATCGTTCCAAGTGACGCTTGTAGCCAACAAAGGCGGAACGCCTTGGTTAAGCACGAAGCCAACGCTAGTCGCGGGGTTTTGTGCGGGGCGCGGCTCAATGAAAGTCGGCGCATAGTAAGCCTTAAGTCGGTCAATCACTGGCCCTGCGATACTGGTCAGGGGTAAAGGAATGACTTCAAAGTCGTCATCGTATATTTTATATTTTCGTCCGACCACAGAGGGAACACCGCCTGGAACGTAAAATCTTACAGTATTGGCAGCAGTGGCCTCAAAAATTGAAAAAGAACCATTTGGATAAGTGCCCACACCTTCGATTTCTATGCGTGAGCCTTGCTCTGTATATCGTGATCGGTCGCTCAAACTTTCGCTCAAGTCCAGGGAAACAAATGGGCCTCCCGTGGAATGCTCCGCGACTATAACGCCGGTAGCATAGTTTTTTTGGCTGCTGCTTACTTCCGTTGGTATCGCAGCCATCGAGTCTATTTCAATATGCAGTTTGCGCCAAATCGTGAGTGTCGGCGAGGTGACGCCGCTAAAGCCACGAACGGGCTTGTTGTCCGAAGAAACATATTTGCCCGCAGTCGAGTTGGTGACTTGAAGAACATCAATCCCGCTCGCCGAGTCGCTCAACTGCGCGGCGACGCGGTAATTCGCGCCAGGCTTCGAAGATAAATTAAAACCCACACTGGCCTCCCCCCCAGAATCTAGCGTAACGATAATAGAATCCGAATAAACTTGGTTAGTAGGTCCGTAAAACGTTCCGAAAATCTGGTTGTAAGATCCCGTAGTGGCATCAAGACCGGTATTATTATCATTTCCAACCGGGCCGTTGGTGTCGTTGGTGTCGATTACCGCAGGCGATGCGTCCCACTCTGCCGGGGTCGGGTCGTCCACGTCGAACGCTTTTAGTTTAACGCTCTTTCCTGCTGCACCCGCCATCTTCACCTTCACGTTGATGCGCGTGCGGTGGAATGTGGCGTTCTTATCCGCGCCGTCTGTAAAGTAGCGCAGTCCTTCGAGCCATCCCAAGGGCTTGGTTGTATAATCGCTGTAATATGAAGGCACTTTAAACGACTCGACCGGGTTGTCCGCATACTGTGATTCCCATTTGATTTCACCGGTGGCGATGTTCGCGGCGACTTCCGCGATTTGCGTACCGTCCTTTTCAACAACCAACTTCAGTGGCTTGGCAGTCATCCAGCGCAATTCAACCAAGATGACCCCTTGGTCCTGGTCTTTTATGCGAGTGAGGAAGGCGGCGGGCAGTTCGACACCTGCCGCCGTGATCTGCTGGGTTGTCGCGTTGGCGGCTGCCTGGTTGGCACTGGGGCCGTAGCCCGTCGTAGCCGCTGTGGCGTTTTGATAAGCAAAGGCCGTGGCGCGGGTGAGGCTTGTATAAACGAAGTTTAGGCCGCTGTCCTCCTGCTTTAGCTTATATTTCACCGAGGCGCTCGGCGGCAGGACTGTAATCAGTTGTTTAATATCAAGGAAGACCGGGAAGAAATCAGGCAGGTCATCGGCTCCATCTACAACCGTGTTTATATAATCGGCCTGGGGTGTTGTTCCCGGATTATCATCATCGTCATTTATCGGAAAGAAGAAGGGTTTTTTTTCCGAGGTTTGGTCGGAGAGCTCGGGATCGGGGTTCAAGTCGCTTGCCAGGGTGATGGTTCCGTCGCGGTTGGCGTCCACCGCTAGCTCGGCCGGGACTAATAG
>JAPLTN010000052.1 GCA_026398135.1 Verrucomicrobiota bacterium | reverse complement strand
CGCGTTTGCGTGGCACGCGTGCATTAAGCCAGTTATCGCCACAAATGTACAGTTACGATCCGGTGACAAAATAGCGCCAATCACGTTACGAACATCCGCCAACCCTTCAGCTTAATACCTGCCGAACACTAATGCCATTGCGGGTGTTAAGAGGCCATCGTGGTTTGCACTTTCTTCCACGGGCACGCCCTACCCGCCCCCCGCCCCACCCGCACATTTTGCCCATTTTTGGGCATGCCGCAGATTTTCGTCGTCCCGTTTTCCTGATTTGTGGCTAATGTCATTTCATGGCCACGCCCGCATTCCACTACTCCGAGCCCTTCCCGCTCGGCCCCGACACCACCGAATACCGCCTTCTCTCCCAAGAGGGCGTCACCACCACCACCTTCGAGGGTAAAACCATCCTCAAGGTCAGCCCCGAGGCCCTCACCCACCTCTCCCGCGAGGCCTACCACGACGCCAACTTCTACCTGCGCCCCGCCCACCTCGAACAGGTCGCCTCCATCCTCACCGACCCCGAGGCATCCGACAACGACCGCTACGTCGCCCTCACCCTCCTGCGCAACGCCGAGGTCGCCGCCCAAGGCATTCTCCCCCTCTGTCAGGATACCGGCACCGCCGCCATCCTCGGCTACAAGGGCCAGCAGGTCTGGACCGAGGCCAACGACGCCGAAGCCCTCTCCAAGGGCGTTTACGAGGCCTACACCAAGGAGAACCTGCGCTACTCGCAAAACGCCGCCCTCGACATGTATCACGAGGTCAACACCGGCACCAATCTCCCCGCCCAGATCGACCTCATGGCCGCCCAGGGCGATTACTACAAATTCCTCTTCGTCTCCAAAGGCGGCGGCTCGGCCAACAAGATGTTTCTCTTCCAGGAAACCCGCGCCGTGCTCACGCCCGCCGGCCTGGCCAAATTCGTCGCCGACAAACTCGGCTACCTCGGCACCTCCGCCTGCCCGCCCTACCACCTCGCCTTCGTCATCGGCGGCACCTCCGCCGAGGCCACGATGAAGACGCTCAAGCTCGCCTCGACCAAATACTACGACGCCCTGCCCACCACCGGCGACGCCCACGGCCGCGCCTTCCGCGACCTCGAATGGGAGGCCAGGATCCTCGACATCGCCCGCAACACCGGCATCGGCGCCCAGTTCGGCGGCAAATACTTCGCCCTCGACGTCCGCGTCATCCGCCTGCCCCGCCACGGCGCCTCCCTCCCCATCGGCATGGGCGTCTCCTGCTCCGCCGACCGCAACATCAAGGGCAAGATCACCAAAGACGGCATCTGGCTCGAAAAACTCGAAACCAACCCCGGCCGCTTCCTCCCCGCCGAACTCCGCCAGATCAAGGACGACAAGTCCGTGCGCATCGACCTCAACCAGCCGATGTCCGCCATCCTCGCCGAACTCTCCAAGCACCCCGTCACCACCCGCGTTCTCCTCACCGGCACCCTGGTCGTCGCCCGCGACATCGCCCACGCCAAGCTCAAGGAGCGCGTGGACTCCGGCCAAGGCCTGCCCGACTACATCAAGAACCACCCCGTTTACTACGCCGGCCCCGCCAAGACCCCCGCCGGCTACGCCTCCGGCAGCTTCGGCCCCACCACTGCCGGCCGCATGGATAGCTACGTGGACCTCTTCCAGTCCCTCGGCGGCAGCATGGTCATGCTCGCCAAGGGCAACCGCTCCAAAGCCGTCACCGACGCCTGCGCCAAGCACAAGGGTTTTTATCTCGGCAGCATCGGCGGTCCGGCCGCCATCCTGGCGAAGGAAAACATCAAAAAAGTCGAACTGCTCGAATACCCCGAGCTCGGCATGGAAGCGGTCTGGAAAATCGAGGTGGAAGATTTCCCGGCGTTCATCTTGGTGGACGACAAAGGCAACGACTTCTTCGCCCAAGGCTGCGGCGCCTGCCTCCCCGGCGGCCTCACCGCCGCCGCCAAAAAGTAGTCCCGCCGCTCGCCGACGACCGCCCGTATACTCTGCGGCAAGCGCGCTTGCCCGCCCGCCGCGCCAAGGTTGGCATGCACCCATGGCCAGCATCGAAACCTCCGATCACGAACGCGCCGCCCGGGAGCTTCAGGCGAAAATATACCGGGATATGCCCCCGCGACTTCGCATTGCCCAGGCCCTGCGCATGAACGCCGCCATGCGCCGACTCCTCACCACCGGACTGCAATCCCGCCACCCGGAATGGACCGAACCGCAAATCCGACGCGCCCTCGCGGAACGCATCCTTTATGCACGCACCGGATGAACTGAGCCTGTTCGCCCTGCGGCTCGAACACATCGGCGCACCCTACATGATCACCGGGGCCACCGCCGCCATCCTCTACGGGCAACCTCGCGTAACCAACGACCTCGACGTCGTACTCGCCCTCAACGAGTCCACCCTCGCCGCGCTCCTGCTCGCATTTCCAGAGACGGAGTATTATGTCCCGCCCGAGTCCGTCATCCGCACCGAGCAAGCCCGCCACCAACGCGGCCACTTCAACCTCATCCACCTCGAATCCGGCTACAAAGCCGATATCTACCTCGCCGGCGCGGACCCGCTCCACGCCTGGGCCCTGCCCCTGCGCCGCCGAATAGAATGGAGCCACGAAACCCTGTTTTCCGTGGCCCCCCCGGAATACGTGGTCCTGCGCAAACTCGAGTTCTACCGCGAGGGCGGATCGACCAAACACCCCCTCGATATCCGAGCTATCCTCGAAAGCACCGGAGTGGACGAAGCCGCCATGTCGCCCTGGCTCACCCGCATGAACCTTCACGACCTCTGGCAGACGATAAAAACCAGCGGTTGACCCGCCGCCACTTCGCCGCCGCCACTGCCGCCCACTGCCCCCCATCAGCGCAAGGAACCGATTGCACCGCGCACCGCGTCCGGCTCCACTCGCCCCCGCGCGCCCGCCGCAAAAAAACTCCTCCTCTCGTGTCCGCCCCCGCTCTCACTCTCGCTTTCGACGACCATAACCGTCTCGCCCTGCGCTTCACCCCGCTCGGCCGCGAGCCCGCCGACGGCGCCCCGCTCCCCGGCCTGCACCCAAGCCCGTTCCGCTTCGAGCTGCGCGTCCAGGACTCCGTTTACCAAATCGCCCTCGGCTCCCTCGTCGGCGCAGCCCCGCTCACGGACACCAGCATCCTGTTTTACTCCCTCGCGGAACTCGCCCGCACCCCCGCCGCCAACACCCCGTTGCTCGCCGCACTCCTCCCCGCGCTCGACCCCTACCTCATCCAGCTCCCCTACCTGCACCTCGGCGAAAACGACTTCATCTACAAATTCCGCCCCGCCCAGGAGCGCAACACCGCCATCTACGCCCAGGACGCCGCCAGCAGCGCCCTCTATCAATCCGCCCTCTGCACCGCGATCAAGGCCCTCGCCCGCCGCCACGAACGCTCCGCCACCGAGCCGGTCGCCCTCGACTTCGGCGCGGTCCGCTACCTCCTCCCCAGCCACTTCGGCTTTTGCCTGGGCGTGAAAAACGCCATCGAACGCGCCTACGAGACCCTCGCCGAAAACCCCGGCCGCCGCGTCTTCATGCTCTCCGAGCTGATCCACAATTCCTTCGTGAACGACGACCTGCTCCGCCGCGGCCTGCGTTACCTGCAATCCGACAAGGGCGTGCCCTTCACCGTCTCCGGAGCCAAGGCCGCCCACGGCACCGCCTCCCCCGCAGACCCCTTGCTCTGGGACCAGCTCACCCCGGACGACATCGTCATCATCCCCGCCTTCGGCGCGACCGACGACGACAAGCGCCGCCTCGTCCGCCAGGGCCTCGCCGTCTTCGCCCACGACGCCACCTGCATGCTGGTGGAAAAAGTCTGGAAAGCCGCCCGCGCCTACGGCCGCGAGGGCTACACCGTCATCATCCACGGCAAACACGAACACGAGGAGACCAAGGCCACCTTCGCCAACACCCGCCGGCACGCCCCCTCCCTCATCGTCCGCAACCTCGCCGAGACCCGCGCCCTCGCCGCCCTCCTCCCCCGCCGCGCCGATCCCGCCGCCCAAGCCGAGTTCGAGGCCGCCTTCGCCGGCCGCCACACCGAGGGCTTCTCCGTCGCGCGCGATCTCGAGCGCGTCGCCGTGGTCAACCAGACCACCCTCCTGGTCAACGAAACCCGCGAGATCGCCGCGTATCTGCGCGAGGCCTACCTCGCCGCCTGCGGGCCCGACCCCGTCGGCACCCCCGCCCGCGTCGGCGGCCAGGGTCGCAACGACACCCTCTGCTACGCCACCCAGGTCAACCAGGACGCCCTCGGCCGCGCCCTCGCCGGCCCGCTCGACGCCGCCTTCGTGATCGGCGGCCGCAACTCCTCCAACACCTACCAGCTCCACCGCCTCTGCGAGGAACGCCTCGGCGCGTACGCGTTTTTCATCCAGAGCGAGGCCGATATCCACTCGCTCACCGAAGTCGCCCACTACGTTTTCCCCTCCCGCGGCCCCGGCGGCGCAAGCGGCCACACCGAACTCCGCCCCCTCTGGCCCGGCGAGACCTTCGCCCGGCCCCGCCGCATTCTCATCACCGGCGGCGCATCCTGCCCCGACGGGCTTATCCAGGCCGTCATCACCCGCATCAACACTCTCTTCCCCGCCGACCTCCTGCGCCCGATCTCCGCCGTGCTGACCGAGCTCGAAACCCGATGAACAAAGAAGCTCTCCGCGCCGCCGTCATCGCCAGCCTCCAGACCGAGTTTGCCCGCCAGACCCACGCCGCCCTCGACTCGCGCGAAGAGTCGATCAGCGAGGAAAGCCGCGCCGAAAACAAATACGACACCCACGCCCAGGAAGCCGCCTACCTCGCCGAAGGCCAGGCCCGGCTCGCCACCGAACTCGCCGCCGGCATCGCCGCGTGGAGGTCTTTCGTCCTGCCTCCCGAGGGCCACTCCCGCGTGCAGCTCGGCAGCCTCGTCACCCTGAAAGTCGGCCCGCGCACCGACCACCTCCTGCTCGGCCCCAGCAACGGTGGCCTGGCCCTCACTCACGACGGCGTCGAAATCACCGTGGTCACGCCCACCTCCCCCATCGGCCGCGCCCTCCTCGGTCAACCCGCCGGTGCCGGCCTGCCCCCGCCGCGCAAAGGCGCCCCCGCCCCGCGCATCGCCAGTCTGAGCTAGGGCGTGTCTGGGCGTTTCTTGCCCCGCCCCAAGCCTCACGGGGGTAACGATTTTCGTGTCGTCCGCGCCACCTCCCTCGCCCCGCCCTTAACCTTTCATCTATATCGCGCTACACCACGCCGCGCCCCTGGTTTGACATTAAAACTCCGTCTCCATCATTTTTCCATCATGGTTAAAACCCAGATCCAGCTCCCCGACGAACTTTACCGCGAACTTAAGCGCGTTGCCGCCGCCAAAGAATGGTCCCTGGCCGAAACCCTGCGTCGCGGAGCCGAATGGGTCGTCGCCACTCATCCCGGCGCGTTCCACCCCTCCCCCACGCCTTGGCAACTTCCCGCTCCCATCGACCTCGGCCTCATCGCCGACCCCTTTGCCGACCCCGACTGGCGCGAAGACGCCAACCTCAGCGCCGCCTCCGCCTCCCTCATCGCCGAACAGCTCCGCGCCCGCGCCACCCGCCTCGAAACCTGAAAACGCGGCACCATGACCAGCATCGATACCAACCTCCTCTTTTACGCGCTTCAAGTCACCTGCCCCGAACACACCCGCGCCCGCGACTTTCTCAACGCCCAAACCACCCGCACCGACTTTGCCCTCTGCGAACTCGTGCTCACCGAACTCTACGTCCAGCTCCGCAACCCCGCCACCGCCCGCCAACCCCTCACGCCAGAGGCCGCCGTCGCCCTCATCCAACGCTTCCGCACCCACCCCACCTGGAGCCTGCTTGACTACCCCGGCTACGACTCCGGCGCTGCCGACGCGCTCTGGCAGCACGCCGCCGCCCCCCAGTTCGCCCGCCGGCGCATCTACGACGCCCGCCTCGCCCTCACCCTCCGCCATCACGGCGTCACCGAGTTCGCCACCGCCAACGTCAAAGACTTCGCCGACTTCGGCTTCACCCGCGTCTGGAACCCCCTCGCGTAACCAGCCCGCTCCCCTCCGCCGGCTTACACTTTCCAGCCTTTCAGCCCTTCACTCCTTCAGCCCTTTCCCTTCAGCCGTTCAGCCCCCCGTGTCCGATCCGCTCCGCCTCTCCGACGCCGAATGCTTCGCCCTCCTGCACGCGCTCTTCCCCTTAGGCTTCGCCGACCCCGCCCTCCTCGCCGAACTCGCCCCTGACGGCTGGCCTGCCTGCCCCCTCTACCTCGCCCTTCACCCCGCGCCTGATCAACAAACCGCAGAAACCGATCACCCCGTCTGGAACGACCCCGCCCGCCCTGCCGACGCCACCCCGCCCTCCGATCCCGAAGAACTCGCCGACCTCGTGGGACGCGCCGCTTGGGACATCTTTTCCGACAACCACTCCGTCCTCGCCCCGACGGCCGCGAGGCCGACCTGGGTTCCTTTCGCTCCTCCAGCTCCTTCCTCGACGCGTTCAACGACCACGTTTCCCGACGCGCGGCCCCCGATTTCGAGGATAACGACCGCGCCTTTTACGGCGGCTCCCTGACCTACTACTTGGGGCTCTCAACCATCGGCCAACGCGCCGACTTCACCCCGCTCCACCGCGCCCTCTTCGCTCGTCTTCACCGCCTGGAATGCGACTGGCGTTACGAGTTTCCCCGCATCCACGTAATACGCCCCCAAGATCTCCCCGGCTCCGAGCCAGAGCCTGCGACCGCCCCCGCCGGCTACGATCCCTCCGCCGCCTTCGCCGCCGAACAACAGCGCGCCGAAGACGACGCCGGGCACGCCCGACTCCAATCCTCGCTCGACGAGGCCGAGGCCGCCGCCCGCGCCGAGGCCCGTGCCCAACCTCCCCCGCCCATCGTCTCTGCCTATCACGCCGTCTTCGCCCGCTGGCCAGAGGGCTGGCCACCCTGATCCGCACCCTCCCACCTCCGCTTCATCCATTGGCGTTTTCAGTCCTTCCGCTTTCAGCCCTTGATCCTTTCGCCCGCCCCCCGCGCATCACCACCCTCGCATAAAAACCCCGTTTGCTTAAACACCGGCCACGCGTCCGTTGTCGTCATGCAACGACTCACCCCCGCCCTCATCGGCTTTTCCCTGCTCGGCCTCTTCGCCGGCTGCGCCTCCACGCCCAAGACGCTTCCCGCCACCGTCGCCCACGTGGACCTCGATCGTTACCTCGGCCGCTGGTACGTGATCAGCCACGTCCCCTACTTTCTCGAAAAGGGCAAAGTCGCCTCCTACGACACCTACGCCCGCCGCCCCGACGGCAAACTGGTGAACAACTTCACCTTCCGCCCCGGCAGCGTCACCGCCCCCGAAAAGACGTGGGAGGGGGTCGCCTGGGTCACCGACACCACCACCAACGCCACCTGGAAGGTGCAGTTCATCTGGCCCTTCTCCGTCACCTACAAAATCTTCGCCCTCGACCCCGCCTACAACTGGGCCGTGGTCGGCACCGGCGACGCCGGCCTGCTCTGGGTACTCGCCCGTGATAGAAGCCTCCCCGCCGACACCTACGCCGCCATCCAGGCCGAACTCCGCACCCGAGGCATCGACCCCGCCCCGCTCGTGCTCGTGCCCCAGCCGGAGTAATTACGAGATAATTAAACCCTGTCCTTGCCCGCGCGACTGCGTTTGATCCGCGCTTTAAATCTTACCGTGATCTTCCGCCGCATCGTCCTACCCCTGCTCGCCCTCGCCACGCTCGCCCTCACCGCCTGCTCCGAGCCACCGCCTGCCACCCCGGCCGCGCCCCCCGCGCTCGAAACCCTCGCCCCGCCGCCCGCCGATCTCCTGACCGCCATCGATAGCTTCCGTGCCGAAGGCCCCAAGGGCTGGGCCTTCACCCAAACCACCACCGGCGGCGGCAAAGACCGCGTGGAGCGCTACAACCCGCGCCTGCCCGGCCCCGACCGCTGGACCCTCCTCACCGAAAAAGGCGCGCCCGCCACCGAAGAGCAAAAACAACGCTACCGCGAAACCCGCCCCGTCTTCGATGCCTCGGCCAACCTCGCCGGCCAGCTCGACCGCACCCGGGTCGAGGTCGTGGCGCGCACCGCCGAGCGCACCACCTACCAATTCCACCTCGTGCCCCAGGGCGAAAAAGACCGCACCGCCCTCCACATGCGCGCCCGCTTCACCCTCGAACACGCCAGCCACACCTTCAGCCGGGTGGAGTTGTTCAACGCCGAGCCCTTCAAAGCCGCCAGCAGCCTCACAATCGAGGAAGCCCGCACCACCTTGGAGTATTCGGCCCCCGCCGAAGGCCGGCCCGCCTTGCCCCGCGAGATCAGCATGCACGTCAGCGGCCGCCGCTTCTGGTTTCGCGATTTCACCGAGACGGTAGTCAGCCGCTTCAGCGAACACGAAAACGTCGCCCGCCCCGCCACCGTGCCGTGACGTGACCTCCCACCCGGCGGATGCGGCCAATCCCCGGTTGCCTCCCCGCCCGCCCCGGGTTTGTTTCCGCGCATGCCCCTTCCGTCGCTCCGCCCCGCGCGCCGCCTTGGTCTTTTCCTGCTTGGCCTGATCACCCTCGCCTGCGCCCGCACCAGCTCCGCACAAACCCCGCCGCCCGCGCCCGCCTCCGCCACACCGATCCGCCTGACCGGCAGCAACGGCCGCGAAGTCGAGTTCGCCGGCATCTGGGAAGCCCGGCCCGAAGGTCTGGTCGTCCTGACCACCGCCGAGGACCAGCCCGTCACCGTGGCGTGGGAAAAACTCGACCTCGAACGGCTCAAGACCACCCAGCCCGCGCTTGAAGCCGCCCGCCAGCGCGCGCGTTTCCTGCGCAGCCCGCAGCCGGTCAACCTCGGCCTCTTCGCCGGTCTGCTCACCCCCGCCCAAGCCGGCACCGAACTCCGCCATCTGCTAGATACCGCCCTCGTGCTCAAGGTGCCCGTGCGCTACCGCACCACCACCACCTCGACCAACACCACCACCCTCATCCCGCCCCGCCCCATCATCTACAACGGCCTCGTGCTCCCGCCCCCGCCCGACGCCCCGACCTTCATTGCGCAAACCAACAAAACCGTGAGCGAAACCCGTTTCAGCCCCGACGAATTCGCCACCACCCCCCGCCGCACGCTCGAAGTGCTGGCACGCACCGACGGCATCGCCGCCCAAGACCGCCGCGATCTCTTCGACCTCGTTAAAACCAACCCAGACCTCCTGGAAACCGTCGCAGGCGGGCTCGAACGCATCCTCGCCTCCCTGCCCCCGCGCCACCTCCTGCCGAAAGACCCGACCGTGATCACCTTCGTGCAACGCGTGCCCGAGTTCGCCAACGGCCTGCGCGCCCTCGGCACCGCCATCACCATCAACTACTCGGACCAAATCCTGATCCGGGATCTGCTCCGGCTGGTGGACGGCGACGCGTTGCGGTAACGTAGATATCCAAGCCTAAACGTTGCCTCGTCGCCTTCTTTCGGGATCTTGCCAACCCATCGAGCAACCACACAGTTGGCAGACATGGGCACGCTTACAAAGACCAAAAAACCAGCCGGTGTCCGTCGGGCAGTCGCCAAACTCGCAACCCCTGAAACACGGCTCGTCTTCAGAAAAGATCTTCCACCGATCACGCCAGACAGCCCGCTCTACGGGAAAGACCATACCATAGGTGCCGTAAGTTTCGGACACCCGTCCGATAGCGAATCACGGCGTCGGGTTATGCGCGCTCGTATATATGCCGACAATCATAGCTGACGCCGGACCGCTCGTCGCTCTAATCGACTCCGCCGACGTACACCACGCATGGGCGGCGCGTGAAGTTCGACCCTTGCCTCGGCCATGGATTACTTGTGCGGCGGCGCTCGCAGAGGTGACGCATCATTTCGGCAACGATGCCCGCGCCCTTGCTGCCTTGCGCATTCAAGTCCATGGAATGCAGGCGCAAGAAATTGCCGCCGCCGATGTCCTCGCGCTGATGGAAAAATACTCACCCCGGATGGACTACGCCGACGCGTGCGCCGTGCTGCTGTGCCGGGCACATAAAGGCTCTATTGTTGTCACGACCGACCACCGCGATTTCGCGACTTACAAAATCCCCTTCATCTCACCCAAAGGCGGATTCCATTTGTAGTCGAACGCCTGGAATACGGCGACGCGCTGTGTTAACCAGATCAGCGCCCGATGCCCACCCGCTGCCGTTCGGCGCACGCCCGGGCCAGCTCGGCGGCGAAAAACGGTCCCTCGTAGATCATGCCGGTGTAAACCTGCACCAAGGTCGCGCCCGCATCGAGTTTCTCGCTCGCCCCCGCCGGATCGGTGATGCCGCCGGCCGCGATGATGGGCAGCTTCCCGCCCGTCGCCTTCGCGATGTAACTCACGATCTGGGTGCTCTTGCGCAGTAAGGGCGCCCCGCTCAACCCGCCCGCCTGGCCGATCGATTCAAAATACCCGGGCCGGGCCAGCGTGGTATTGGTCGCGATGATGCCCGCCAAACCGAACTCCGCCACCACGCCCAGCGCCGCGTCGATCTGCGGCCAGCTCAAATCCGGCGCGATTTTGAGCAACAGCGGCTTGCGCCCGGCCCCGCGCGCCTGGTTGGCCGCGCTGAGCGCGCCGAGCAACTCGCGCAACGGCTTCTCATCCTGCAAGGCCCGCAAACCGGGCGTGTTCGGACTGGAAACATTCACCACCAGATAATCCGCATAGTCGGCCAGACGGCCAAAACTCGTGAGATAATCCTGCGTCGCCTCCCCGTTCGGCGTGACCTTGGACTTGCCCAGATTAATCCCCAGCGGGATGCGCCGCCGCCCCACTCCGGGCTGCGTCGCCAGACGCGCCGCCACCGCCTCGCTACCCTCGTTGTTAAAACCCATGCGGTTGATCACCGCCTTCTGCTCGGGATAACGAAAAAGCCGCGGCTGCGGATTGCCGTCCTGGGCCAGCGCCGTGACCGTGCCGATCTCCACATGGCCGAAACCCAGCGCGGCCGCCGCCTGCCAGGCTCGGGCGTTTTTATCGAAGCCCGCCGCCATCCCCACCGCGTTGGGGAATTCCAATCCAAACGCCTTCACCGGTCGGTGCAGCTTCGGGCCGAGCCGGTTCCACGCCTCCAAAGCGCGGCAGAGCGGGGTGATCCGGCCCAGCGTGGCGAGCGCAGTCACGCCTCTTTCGTGCGCCTCTTCGGGATCGAGACGAAACAACAACGGCTTGGCGAAAGTGCGGTAAAGGAGGCCCATGGAGCGTGCATCCCATGCCCTCGCCCCCGCCAAAGGCAAGTGTCGCGCTCGCCCGGCCCGCCACCCGCCCGCAGACCCGTTTTGACCCTGCTCAAAAAACCTCATTTTCGCGGTTTGACTCAACCACGTCAGCACACATGGCTGCGTGCCCCCTCCCCTTTTTTACTCAAAAAAACATGTCCAACACCTCTGCAATTCTCGACTGGTGCATCGTACGTCTCGGCGAAGATCAAAACTGGTGGGTTGATGAAGTCAGCGATCCGGTGCGCTGGGATACCGATGGCCTCAGTATCATCGACCCTCGCCAGGCCGCCCACCTCATCGAACTCTGCGAACCCCTCCGCGACTATGGCTTTGACCAGGATCTCCTCGAAGCCGCCTTCATCACTTTCCGCATCGAAAAAGAAGCCGGCAAAGCGCGTATCCGCCTGAAGCGGGTCAAAGACTCGATTTTCGATTCCGAAGAGAAACTCTTCATTCTGGCCGACGTGGTGGACGACGAAAACGGTCCCTTCGCCGACCTGCTCGACCACCTCACCCGCTGCCGCGTCAAGCTGCTCAACGACGTCTTTAAATTCGAATCCAAGCTAACCGTGGACGAGGTCGAGGACGAGCTGCGCGAGGAACAAAACGCCAGCTTCATCGAAGGCAAAGCCGTTCACGTTTTTGACGAGCTCTGCTCCATTCTCGACTACACCCCGGCCGGCTTCGACGAAGACGAGGACGACGCCGATCGCGTCACCGCCACCGAAGACGACGCCGAGATCGACGATGCCGACTTGCCCACCGTCGAAGACGAGGACGACGAATCCATCAAAGGCGACGCCTCGCTCAAGTGGGACGACGAGGAGGACGAGAAAGACGACGACGACGCGCCCAAAAAAGCCAAAGGCGAGGACGACGACGAGGACGAAGACGAGGAGGACGAAAAGTCCACCGACGACGACGATGACTCGGACGACGACGACAAACCCAAGGCCAAGTCCAAGTCCAAACCCGCCCCCAAGCCCAAGGGCGGCAAGAAACGCTAAGCGCCTGATTCGCCCCCCCTTCGCGAACAAAACGCCACCCGCTCCCGGGTGGCGTTTTGTTTTTTACCCAACCGAGGTGGAACGGCTTCGTGCCGATCACAACGCGTCGTAAATCTGCACCCGCTCCCAATCGCCCTTGAAACGCGCCAAAAAGGCCTTGTGCGCCGGGTCGATTTGGTAGGCGTCGTGCGCCGCCACGTCCGCGAACAGAGCGGTGATGGCGAAATCATAACTGGCGTCCACCACCGGACGGGGCGGGATCGGAGCGGGCGCACCAATGTGCATCGTGCTCACGCTGGAGATAGTGCTTAGCGACCCCAAACCCTCCCGCCGAAACGCCTCGCGAGCAGCGGGCGAGAGATCTTTGCGGAGCCAGAAAACAACGGTGTGTACAAGCATGGTATGTGTGGATAAATTTAAACGAAACTCAGGTTTTCGTGGCGTCCCTGTCTCTCGCGAGCCCAAAAAACCCTTTGCACCCGCCGGTCCGCCGCCTAGTTCTCCCCCCCTCACGCCATGCCCGTTCCGCTCAACATCCAACTCATCGGTCCAGAAGTGGCCATCGCCTGGGATGACGGCGTGGAAACCTACCTCCTCGGCGAGGACTTGCGTGCCGCCTCACCCAGCGCCGAAAACATCGGTGAACACGATATTCTGGGCAACAAATACGGCGGCGACGGCCCCAAGCGCTTCCCCGGCGTCTCCGTGCTGAACTGGGAAAAAGTCGGAAACTACGCCCTGCGCTTCGACTTCAGCGACCGCCACCGCACCGGGCTTTTCACCTACGAGCTTCTGCGCGAGCTGGCCGAGCGACATCGTTAGGAGCGCCCCGGCCCGCCCGTGTCGGCTCCGCTCCTGTTTATCGCCTGCATCCCGCCCTTCGCTGCCTTCGTGCCGCGCGCCGCGTTCCCTTCGTCCCGTCCGGTTTCCCAGCCCAACTTTTCACCACCATGTCCTTTCCCGCCCGCACCACCCTCGCCGAAATCGAACTCGGCTCCACCCTCCAGCCAAAATTCGGCCCCGACGGCCTCATCCCCTGCATCACCCAGGACATCGCCACCGGCCAGATCTTGATGTTTGCCTTCATGAACGCCGAGTCCCTCGGCCACACCCTGAAAACCAAAAAGGCCACCTACTGGAGCCGCTCCCGCAACAAGCTCTGGTGCAAGGGCGAGGAGTCCGGAAACGTGCAATGGGTGAAAGAGCTCTACACCGACTGCGACCAGGACGTGCTGCTCATCAAGGTCGAGCAATCCGGCGCCGCCAACGCCTCCTGCCACAACGGCTACAAGAGCTGTTTTTATCGCAAACTCGAAGACCTCGACGGCACCGATTTCAAACTCGGCTTCCAAGGCCAGCCGCTCTTCGACCCCGCCACGGTTTACAAAAAGAAGTAAGCCCGGCCGTCGCCCGGGTGCTACAACCCCCCGGCGCCCGGCTCCACCTGCTTGGTTACGGCTGAGTGCTGCGCAGCGCCCGCACGCCCACCCAAGCGCTGGATCCGACCATGAGCAGCGCCGCCACCACGGGGTGCAACCAGCCCGCCGCCGCCAGCGCCATGCCCGCCAGATTGTAGGCGGCGGCGAAACGCAGATTACCGTGCACACCCGCGACCACTTCGCGCGCCAGTCGCACCGCCTCGGGCAGACGCCGTAAATCGTCTCCCGCGCACACCGCCATCGCCGCCGCCCGTGCCAATTCATTGCCGCCCCGCAGCGCCAGCGAACACGACGCCGCGCCCATCGCCGCCGCATCGTTCACCCCGTCGCCCGCGAACAACACCCGCCGCCCGCCC
This sequence comes from Verrucomicrobiota bacterium, assembly GCA_026398135.1. Taxonomy (GTDB): domain Bacteria; phylum Verrucomicrobiota; class Verrucomicrobiia; order Opitutales; family Opitutaceae; genus IMCC26134_A. The sequence goes on along the minus strand of JAPLTN010000052.1, from coordinate 77,565 downwards.
GCCGCCAGCTCCGCCACCCGCGAGGTTTTCTCCGCCGGCGTCAGCCCCGCCCGCACCGCCACCTCGTCCCCCCAGGGTCCGCTCGCCCACCCGTTACCTGCCTGGGGATCACCGGTTAAAATCTCCAGCTCCAGGCCCAGCCCGCGCAGCTCGCTCAGCGCCTCGGCCAGCCCTTCGCGCCAGGTTTCAACCAAAGTCACCCGCGCCGCCTCCGCTCCATCCACCGCCACCCAGACCGTCTTCGTGTCCCCAGCGACGGCCGCGCCGCCGCAAAACGCCCGCTCCCCCACCCGCACTCGCCCCACCCCCGCCACCAGTGCCTCCACCCCCTGACCCGCACTCACCCCCACTTCCGTAACTCCCAGCTCCCGGCTCCCCGCTCCTCGCTCCAGGCTCCCCCCTCCTAGCTCCAAGGCCCGCGCCACCGGATGCGCCATACCGCGCTCCACCGCCGCCACCGCCGCCTTCAGCTCTTCCTCACGTCCGCGCCAGGCTTCGGAAAACTCCCAGCCCTCCACCGTCAATCGTTCCTCCGAAAGCGTTCCCGTCTTGTCGAAACACACCTGATCCACCCGCGCCAACGCATCCAAAAAATCCCCGCTGCGCGCCACGATGCCCAGCCGCGCCAGTCGCGCCAGCCCGCCCCACACCGCCACCGGCGTCGCCAACCCCATCGCGCACGGACACGCCACCAGCAGCACCGCCATCGCGTTAAACAAGGCCCGGTCCCAGCTCGCCCCGCCCAGCAGCCAGCCGCCAAAAGTCGCCGCGCTCACCCCCAGCACCACCGGCAGCCACCAGCCCATCAAGCGGTCCGCCTGCGCCTGCAAGGCCGACGGCGCCAGCCGCGCCTCCGCCACCGCGCGCAACACCCCGTCCAGCCGCCTCGGCCCCGCCCCGGCCACGATCACCAGCCGCCCGTCCCGCGCATGCGTGCCCGCCCACACCCGGTCCCCCGGCCCGCGCGACGCCGGACGCCATTCGCCCGTCATCGCCGCTTCCTCCACGTAGGCCCGCCCCTCCGCCCCCACCCCGTCCACACAGATCGCCCCGCCCGGCACCACCACCACCCGCTCGCCACCGCGCAGGCTGGCCACCGCCCGCCTCTCCTCGCCGCCATCCGACCCGAGGACCACGCACGTCTCGTATTTCTCCGCCACCGCATCCGCCGCCCGCAAGGCCGCCGCCCGGCTGCGCGCGCCAATCATTTTGCCCAAGGTGTGCACCGCCACCAACACCGCCACCACCTCGTAGTAAATCGCCCCCCGCCCCGTCAGCGTGCTGGTCAACGACCCCGCCAAGGCACCGAGCAGAGTGACCAAAAACAACAGGTCGATCGATACCCGCCGCGCCCGCAGCGCCGACCACGCCTCGCCCACCATGTCCCGCCCCAGAAAAACCAGCACCCCCAACGCACTCGTTAACAGCCCGCCATGCACCAGCCAGTACGCCGCGCCCTCGGCCGGCGTCAGATTCACCGCCAGGGAAAAAATCATCGCCTGCCCCGCCACCGCCAGCCCGATGCCGATGCGCAGCCAGCCCCTTTGCACCACCCGTGCATCCTCCTGCACGCCCGGCCCGGCGTCGGCGGCAATCAAATCGGTTCGGTTCGACATCGCGTAAACCGGCCATCGCCACCCATTCCCGCCCAAAAGGCAAAACCCATGTCCGCCCTTGTCCGCCTTCCGATCCTCCGCGCAAAAACCGCGCCCCCTACGCCAAGCCCCGCGCAGCCCTTTCCCGCGTATTTTGGCATTCTATTGACCGTCGCATCGGCGCAAACCGCGCCCTCTTGCGAACCCATCGCACATGCCCACCGCCGCTCCCGCCGCCCCGCTCTCCCCTGCCGCCGCCAAACCCGCCGCCCGCGCCCTGCCCGCCTTCGTTACCTGCGATGCCAACGAAGCCGTCGCCTCCGTCGCGCATCGCTTGAGCGAGTTCATCGCCATCTACCCCATCACGCCGTCCTCCCCGATGGCCGAATCTTGCGACGAATGGTCCTCCGCCGGTCGCAAAAACATCTGGGGCGAGGTCCCCAAGGTCGTCCAGCTCCAGTCCGAAGGCGGCGTAGCCGGTGCCGTCCACGGCGGCCTGCTCGGCGGCACGCTCACCGCCACCTTCACCGCTTCCCAAGGGCTGCTCCTTATGCTGCCCAACCTCTACAAGATCGCCGGCGAGCTCCTGCCCTTCGCCCTCCACGTCACCGCCCGCTCCCTCGCCGCCCAGGGCCTCTCCATCTTCGGCGACCACTCCGACGTCATGGCCTGCCGCCCCACCGGCTGCGCCCTCCTCTGCTCCAACCACCCCCAGGAAGCCCAGGACCTCGCCCTCATCTCCCACGCCGCCACCCTCAACGGCCGCCTCCCCGTCATCCATTTCTTCGACGGCTTCCGCACCTCGCACGAAATCTCCAAGATCATCCCCCTCTCCGACGACGTGCTGCGCGCCATGATCAAGCCCTCCGCCCTCGCCGCCTTCCGCGCCCGCGCCCTCACCCCCGACCGCCCCAAGATCCACGGCACCGCCCAAAACCCCGACGTCTATTTCCAAGGCCGCGAAACGGTGAACACCTTCGTGGACGCCTTCCCCGCCGTCGTCTCCGAAGCCATGGCCAAGTTCGCCGCCCTCACCGGCCGCAAATACTCGCTGGTCGAATACTACGGCCACCCCCAGGCCGAGCGCGCCATCGTCGCCATGGGCAGCGGCATCGAGGCCCTCCAGTCCGCCGCCGACCACCTCAACGCCGAGGGCCAGCGCGTCGGCGTCATCGCCATCCGCCTCTTCCAACCCTTCCCCGTCGCCGACTTCCTCGCCGCCCTGCCCCCCACCGTGCGCACCCTCGGCGTGCTCGACCGCACCAAGGAACCCGGCGCCGTCGGCGAACCTCTCTACCAGACCATCCTCGCCGCCCTCGCCCGCGCCGAACACCCCACCTCCGTACCCGCCTCCCGGGTCTTCGGCGGCCGCTACGGACTCGGCTCCAAGGAATTCACCCCGGCCATGGCCCTGGCCGTGTTTCAACACCTCAACACCGCCCGCCCCCGCCACGGCTTCACCATCGGCATCCACGACGACGTCACGCACACCTCCCTCCGCTGGGACGACGGGCTCGAAATCGAAGCCCCCGGCGTCCGCCGCTGCGTCTTCGTCGGCCTGGGTGCCGACGGCACGGTGGGCGCGAACAAGAACTCCATTAAAATCATCGGCGAACAGACCGACTTCTTCGCCCAGGGATACTTCGTTTACGACTCGAAAAAATCCGGCTCCGTCACCGTTTCCCACCTGCGCTTCGGTCCCCAGCCCATCCATGCCCCCTGGCTGGTCCGCACCGCCCAGTTCGTGGCCTGCAGCCAGTTCAGCTTCGTCGGCCGCACCGAAATCCTCGGCTACGCCGCCCCCGGTGCCACCGTCCTGCTCGACTCACCCCACGACGGCGCGACCACCTGGGATAAACTCCCCCGCGACTGGAAACAGACCATCCTCGCCAAAAAAATCCGCCTCTACGTCATCGACGCCAACGGCGTCGCCTCCGCCGCCGGCATGGGCCGCCGCACCAACACCGTTCTCCAAACCTGCTTCTTCGCCCTCTCCGGCGTGCTGCCCCAGGACGAGGCCATCGCCCACATCAAGAAGGCCATCACCAAGACCTACGCCCGCAAGGGCGACAAGGTCGTGCAGATGAACCACGCCGCCGTGGACGCCGCCCTCGCCGGCCTCATCGAGGTCGTCCTCCCCGCCGCCCTCGACGCCGCCGACTCCGCGCCCGCCCCCGACCGCTTCGCCGCCTTCACCGAGAAATTCCACCGCGATGTCACCGCCCGCCTCCTCGCCGGCGAAGGCGACCTCCTCCCCGTCTCCGCCATGCCCGTGGACGGCGGCTGGCCCACCGGCACCACCCGGCTCGAAAAACGCTCCATCGCCCTGGAAATCCCCAAGTGGGATTCCTCGCTCTGTATCCAGTGTAACAAGTGCGTCTTCGTCTGCCCCCACGCCGCCATTCGCGCCACCCACGTCGCCCCCTCCGACCTCGTCGGCGCACCCGCCTCGCTCACCACCGTTCCCTTCCGCTCCAACGAACAACCCGGCCGCCGCTACTTCCTCCAGGTCGCCCCGGACGACTGCACCGGTTGCTCGCTCTGCGTCCAAGTTTGCCCGGCCAAGGACAAGACCAACCCCCGCCACAAGGCCCTCGACCTCGTGCCCATCACTCCCGTCCTCGAGACCGAGCGCGCCAACTGGAACTTCTTCGAGAAACTGCCCTCGCCCGACCGCGCCAAAACCGACTTCACCACCATCAAGGGCAGCCAGTTCGCCAAACCCCTCTTCGAGTTCTCCGGTGCCTGCGCCGGCTGCGGCGAAACTCCTTACGTGAAGCTGCTCACCCAGCTCCTCGGCGACCGCCTCATCATCGCCAACGCCACCGGCTGCTCCTCCATCTACGGCGGCAACCTCCCCACCACGCCTTACACCAAGGACGCCGCCGGCCGCGGCCCCGCCTGGGCCAATTCCCTCTTCGAAGACAACGCCGAGTTCGGCCTCGGTCTGCGCCACTCCGCCGACCAACGCTACGCCACCGCGCGCAAACTCCTCGAAAAACTCGCCCCCCGCCTCGACTCCGACCTCGTCTGCGCCCTCACCGCCGCCTACCCCGGCACCGAAGCCGAGATCGCCACCCGCCGCGACAAGATCGCCCTCCTCAAAGGCGAACTCCTCCATCTCGCCCCCGACCCCGAGGCCGCCCAACTCAGCCTCCTCGCCGACGAACTCATCAAGAAATCCGTCTGGATCCTCGGCGGCGACGGCTGGGCCTACGACATCGGCTACGGCGGCCTCGACCACGTCCTCGCCTCCGGCACCAACATCAAAATCCTCGTCCTCGACACCGAGGTTTACTCCAACACCGGCGGCCAGTCCTCCAAGTCCACCCCCATGGGCGCCGTGGCCAAGTTCGCCTCCGGCGGCAAAGCCACCGGCAAGAAAGACCTCGCTCTCATGGCCATGCATTACGGCCACGTTTACGTCGCCCGCGTCGCCTTCGGCGCCAAGGACAGCCAGACCCTCGCCGCCCTCCGCGAAGCCGAGACCTACGACGGCCCCGCCCTCGTCATCGCCTACAGCCATTGCATCGCCCACGGCTACAACCTCTCCCACGGCCTCGACCAGCAAAAGCTCGCGGTCGATACCGGCTACTGGCCGCTCTTCCGCCACGACCCCCGCCGCGCCGATAAAGGCGAACCCGCCCTCGTCCTCGATTCCGGTGCGCCCAAGGCCAGCCTCAGCAAATTCACCGAAGGCGAAACCCGCTTCGGCATGCTCCAGGCCATCGCCCCGCAACGCGCCGAGGAATTCGCCGCCCAGGCCCAACTCGATCTGCGCACCCGCTACGCCCTCTACCACCCGCCGCGTCCACCCCCGCCACTCCGTCAGCCTGATCCTCGACCCGGACCCGCCATGAAACTCGCCACCGACTACCTCGGCCTCCGCCTCCGCACTCCCCTCATCATCGGCGCCTCCCCGTGCTGCGATGACCTCGACCTCTGCAAAAAACTCCAGGACGCCGGCGCCGGCGCCCTCGTCATGCACTCGATCTTCGAGGAGCAAATCGAACTGGAGGAAAACGCCCGCTTCCGCCTGCTCGACGGCATCGCCGAGAGCAACCCCGAGGCCGCCAGCTACTTCCCCCACTACGAAGACTACGCCCTCGCCCCCGATCTCTACGTTCGACAAGTCGCCCGCCTCAAAGACGCACTCCATATCCCCGTCATCGCCTCGCTCAACGGTCACCGCCCCGGCGGCTGGATCGACCAGGCCCGCCGTCTCGAAGCCGCCGGTGCCGACGCCCTCGAACTCAATCTCTACTCCCTCGCCACCGATCCCGACATGGATTCGGACGACGTGGAATCCGAACTCCTCTTCGTCGTCGGCCAGGTCGTCGAAGCGAGCAGCATCCCCGTCTCGGTAAAACTCTCCCCCTGGCACACCGCCCCCGCCCACTTCATCCGCCAGGTCGAGCTGCGCGGCGCGCGCGGTGCCGTATTGTTCAACCGCTTTTATCAACCCGATTTCGACCTCGAAGATCTGGACGTAAAGCCCCAGCTCCGCCTCTCCGACTCCTCTGAACTTCTCATCCGCCTGCGCTGGCTGGCCATCGTATCGCCCCAGAGCAAGCTGAGCCTCGCCGCCAGCGGCGGCGTTCACACCCCCGAGGATCTTATCAAGACCCTCCTCGCCGGTGCCCACGCCACCCAAGTTGTTTCCACGGTGCTGCGCCACGGCCCGGCCGCCGTCACCTCGTTGCTCTCCGGTCTGGAAACCTGGATGGACGAACACGAATACGCCTCGGTCGCCGAAATGCGCGGTGCGCTCAACCTCGCCCGCTGCCCCAATCCCACCGCCCACGAACGCGCCAACTACCTCCACGTCCTCCAAAGCTGGAAAGTGTAATATCCGCCCTTATCGGTCCGTTGTAGCAACGGTGTCGCCGACCGGTGCCTCCGCCCGCCGCGAACGCCCCGCCCAGCCCCTCACCGGCCTGGGCGTTTGTTTTTTGTTTTTTTGTTTTTTTTGCCCCCACTACCCAAAAGACAAAGTAACCTATTGGGTTACTTTGTCGCGAACCGGTTCTCGGCTCAAGCACTCCACCCTTGCCCGCCCGCCGCCGCCGCGTTGCGCTGCGGTGCTTTCCCCGACGTGACCCGCCCCAGCTCGCTCCTCGATAAAACCCGTCTTTTCCTCGCCCTCGCCCGACCCTTCTGGTCCTCCGAGGAACGCTGGCCCGCCCGCCTGCTCCTCGCCGCCGTCGTACTCCTCACCCTCGCGCAAAACTGGATCGCCGTCCGCCTCTCCTACTGGAACCGCGACTTCTTTGATACCATCCAGCGCGGCGACTACGCCTTCTTTGTCCACCTCGGCGTCGCTTTCCTCGGTTTCATCTTTTGCTCCATCGTCTTCTGGCTCGCCGAAGACTACCTCTTTTCCTCCCTGAAAATCCGCTGGCGGCGCTGGATGACCGACCGCTTCCTGCGCGACTGGCTCGGCGACCGCGCCCATTACCTCGGCCAGCTCGACGGTCACCAGGGCGACAACCCCGACCAACGCATCAGCGAGGACATCCGTTCCTTCGTCTTCACCACCCTCGACCTCGGCAAACAACTCTTCGCCGCCATCGTCTCCCTCGCCTCTTTCGCCATCATTCTCTGGCAGCTTTCCTCCTCCGGCGCCGCGCTTCCTCCTCCCCCCGCCTACCCCTTCCCCGCCCTGCCCGAACACCTGGCCTGGCTCACCCCGCCCGTGGTCTTCACCTGGGATCTCTACGTCGCCTTCACCTACACCGTCGCCTCCATCCCCGGCCACCTCGTCTGGATCTGCCTTGCCTACTCTCTGCTCGGCATGTGGCTGGTCGGCCGTGTCGGACGACCCATTATCGGACTCAACTACGAGATGCAAAAACTCGAAGCCGACTTCCGCTTCGGCCTCGTGCGCCTGCGCGAAAACAGCGAAAGCACCGCCCTGGTAAACGGCGAACGCGCCGAACGCCGCACCCTCGGCACCCACTTCACCCGCATCGTCGGCAACTTCAACGCCACCCTCCTGCGCCGCCTCCACCTCAACGCCTTTAAATCCGTTTATTACCAACTTTCCGACTTCGTCCCCATCCTGCTTTCCGCCCCCCGCTTCTTCGCCGGCGCGCTCACTCTCGGCCAGCTCACCCAGCTCACCGGCGCGTTTAAAAACGTCCAAAGCAACTTCAACTTCTTCATCAACGCCTACGAAACCATCGCCGGCTGGTGGGCCATCACCGAACGCCTCGACGGCTTCCAGCGCGGCATCGAGCACTCCCGCCACCTGCGCACCGCCCAGGCCGAGATCTACGCCGCCGGCCGCAGCGAAGACCGCCTCGAAGTCACCGACCTCGCCCTTTTCCGCCCCGACGGTCGCCTGCTCATGGCTCCCTTCAGTTTCACCGTCCGCCCCGGCGATTCCGTGCTCATCACCGGCCCCTCCGGCTGCGGCAAAAGCACCATCCTGCGCTCCCTCGTCGGTCTCTGGCCCTACGAACGCGGCCGCGTGCTCCTGCCCGAGCCCTTTGACTGCATGGTGATGCCGCAAAAGCCCTACCTGCCCATCGGCACTCTGCGCGCCGCCCTCGCCTACCCCCGCGAATCCCTGCAATTCGACGACGCCATTTGCCAGCGCGCCCTCGCCCTCTGCGAACTGCCCGCCCTGGCCGAACGCCTCGACGAAGAGGCCCACTGGGCCCAGGTCCTCTCCGGCGGCGAACAACAACGCCTCGCCCTCGCCCGCGTCTTCCTGCACCGCCCGGCCTGGCTCTTCCTCGACGAAGCCACCGCCGCCATCGACGAAAACGCCGAACTCGCCTTTTACCACAAACTGCGCGCCGCCTTCCCCGGCCTCACCTACGTGACCATCGCCCACCGCAGCAGCCTGCGCAACGTCCACACCCGCCACTTCCTGATCGAACACGCCGGCGACGGCACCCTCGCCCTCCGCGAGGACCGCACCCCCGCCATCCCGCCCACCTGAACGCCTGGGCAACACCCCTCGGAGTGAGGTGCCGGACCCGGGTAAATCGCTTATCACACTCCCCCAGCTTGACCTTCCCGCCGCGACCCATCGACTCCTTCCCTTTTACCATGTCCCTGAACGCCTCCACCCTCCAGCAACTCGATCCCGAGATCTACGGCTTCATCGCCGCCGAACGCGCCCGCCAGGAGAGCCACATCGAGCTCATCGCATCCGAAAACTTCACCTACCCGGCCGTCATGGAGGCCCAAGGCAGCGTGCTCACCAACAAATACGCCGAGGGTTACCCCGGCAAACGCTGGTACGGCGGCTGCGAACACGTTGACAAGGTCGAACAACTCGCGATCGACCGCGCCAAGACCCTCTTCGGCGCCGAGCACGCCAACGTCCAGCCCCACTCCGGCTCCCAGGCCAACTTCGCCGTTTACACCGCCGTCCTACCCCTCGGGGCCAAGATCCTCGGCATGAACCTCAGCCACGGCGGCCACCTCACCCACGGCAATCCGGCCAACTTCTCCGGCAAACAATACACCTTCGTCCAATACGGCGTGCGCGAGGACACCGGCCTGATCGACTACGACGAGCTCGCCGCCGTCGCCCTGCGCGAAAAACCCGCCATGATCACCGTCGGCGCTTCCGCCTACTCGCGCGTCATCGACTTCGCCCGCATGGGCGAGATCGCCCGCTCGGTCGGCGCCTTCCTCTTCGCCGACATCGCCCACATCGCCGGCCTCGTCGCCGCCGGTGTTCACCCGTCGCCCGTCCCGCACGCCGACTTCGTCACCACCACCACCCACAAAACCCTGCGCGGCCCGCGCGGCGGTCTCATCCTCTGCAAGGCCGCCCACGCCAAGGCCATCGACTCCGCCATGTTCCCCGGCGGCCAGGGCGGCCCGCTCATGCACGTCATCGCCGCCAAGGCGGTCTGTTTCGCCGAGTGCCTCAAACCGTCCTTCAAGACCTACGCCCAGCAGGTCGTGGCCAACAGCCGCGCCCTCGCCGCCGCGTTCACCGCGCGCGGCTATAAAATCGCCTCCGGCGGCACCGACAACCACCTCTTCCTCGTCGATCTCCGCCATAACCTGCCCGAGCTCACCGGCAAAAAGGCCCAGGAGACCCTCGATCTCGCCCACATTACGTGTAACAAAAACACCGTCCCCTTCGAGACGCGTTCTCCGTTCCAGACCTCGGGCATCCGCCTCGGCACCCCCGCCGTCACCACGCGCGGCCTGGTCGAGGCCGACATGGATGTGATCGCCGAAGCCATCGACACCGTGCTCAAGGCCATCGGCACCGACCGCGAGCCCGCCGCCCTGGAAACCGCCAAGAAGCTCGTCGCCACCCTCGCCGCGAAATACCCGCTCCCCTACGCGAAGCTGTAAACGCATACTCCCTCGGCAGAGCAGAACTGCCGACGGTCCGGGGAGCGCACGCGTCCCGCGTGCTGGCTTCGGCGTCCCGCCGAAGCCGTCTGGTGGCGGCGTGCTCGGCTTCGTCTCCTCCTCGTGACTAATCCGCAAGCGGCAGCTCCAAGCATCGCGCCGCCTCGATCATTCGTTTATCCTTGGTGAACAAGGCCCCCGCCTCGATCCCCATATACGTGGCCAGATGAATGGCATCCAGCGTGCGAAGCGGCACCTGCGGATGCACCTTCGCCATCACCTCGGCAGCCTCCCGCACCACGTGGCCATCCAACCCCACCAACTCGATCACATCATCCAGCAGGTGTTCCTCAAATAGCTGCCAAACCCGCTGCCGCAGCGCAGGAGTGATTACCTTGTTGCGCTCCTTCGCCAACAAGGCCGACCAAAGTTCCGTGTAGAGTAACTCCGACGAAACCAAACGTTGCCCGCTCACGATTCGCTGACACGCCTCGGAGTCCGGTTCGCGGGTGTAGAGCTTCACCGCCACGCAGGTATCAATATACATAGGCGCGTCATTTCAGCCGCTTAGTAACGCGAATCGCGCTCCGCCCGGACCGCCTCCGTCGAGTCCGGCCCCATCGGCTGGTCGCTCAGGAAGGCGCCCAAGGGACGCCACGGTTTACCGCCCATGATCGGGCGGAATTTCACCAGCATCGCCTTAGGCTGGCCGTCGCTTGTCACCACGATTTCCTCGCCCTCTGCGACCCGCTGCAAAAGCGCCGACAACTGATCTTTCGCTTCGCGCACACTCACGCTAGCGCGCTCGCGCGGAGCCGTCGAGGTCTCCTCCAGCGTATCCTTACCCGCCGCTTCCCTCGCCTTCAAAAGGGGTGCTATCACCTTCTTCGATTTCATGTGGCCAACCTTGGCCACGAAGCCCTCCCCCACAAGTCTTTTTTCGACATTTCTTTATCTTTCCCCTCGCTCCGCCCTTTGTTGTTCCCTCGCTCCATGTCGGCTTCCGCACCCACCACGTTTTCCAACCCCGACTCCCTCGACGCCGAGCTCGCCGAGGATCACCGGCTGCTCGCGCTCTGGCACGAGGAACTGGCCGCCCGCCGCGAGGAACGCACCACGTTGCAGGCCCGTCACCGCGACCGCATCGAAGACGCCCTGGACCACCTCGAATCCCTCCGCCAAAACGCCCGCGCCCGCCAGGCCGACATCGCCGCCATCGGCTCCGAGCCCCCCGCCGATCTCCCCACCCCCAGCTCCCCGCTCCCAACTCCCTTCACAACCGACGATCTCGCCGGTTACCAGCTACCTTCGCTCGACTTGCTCCGCCCCGCCTCCGCCGACGAAAAACAGCTCGTCCCGCCCGAGGAGGTCGCGGCCAACAAACACATTCTCCAAAACACCCTCGATAGCTTCGCCGTCGATGCCTTCGTTTACGATTCCATCGTCGGCCCGCGCGTCACCCAGTTCCGCGTCAAACCCGGCTTCGGCGTGCGCGTCGAAGCCATCGCCGCGCTGGAAAAAAACCTCGCCCTCGCGCTCTCCGCCAACGCCGTGCGTATCCAGGCTCCCATTCCGGGCGAGAGTTTCGTGGGCGTCGAGACGCCCAACCGCCACTCCGTTCCCCTTGCCCTGCGCGCCGCCTTCGAGTCCCCCGCCTGGCGCGATTCCACCGCCGAACTGCCGATCATTCTCGGGGTGGACATCACCGGCCGCCACGTCATCTGCGACCTCGCCAAAGCCCCCCATGCCCTCATCGCCGGCGCGACCGGCTCGGGAAAGTCCGTCTGCATCAGCAACATCATCCTTTCGCTGCTTTACCGCTTCCGCCCCGACCAGCTGGAACTCGTTCTCATCGACCCCAAGATCGTCGAATTCGCCATCTACCGCGACCTGCCCCACCTCATCCACCCGGTCGTCACCGACCCCAAACAAGCCTGCCAGGCCCTCAAGTGGCTGGTCCGCGAGATGGAGCGCCGCTATCAGGTCCTCTCCGAGAAAAACGTGCGCAACCTCGCCGGTTACAACGCCAAGGCCGCCGCCGAGGGCTTCCCGCCCCTGCCCTTCATCGTGCTCATCATCGACGAACTCGCCGACCTCATGATGACCGCCGCCACCGAGGTCGAGACGCCCATCGCCCGCCTCGCCCAGATGGCCCGCGCCGTCGGCATCCACACCATTCTCGCCACCCAGCGCCCTTCGGTGAACGTCATCACCGGCGTCATCAAGGCCAACTTTCCCACCCGCGTCGCCTTCCAAGTCTCCTCGCAAATCGACAGCCGCACCATCCTCGACGGCAAAGGCGCCGAGGCCCTCCAAGGTCGCGGCGACATGCTTTACAGCCCGCCCGGCCTTGGCCGCCTGCAACGTCTCCAGGCCCCCTTCGTGGACGACGCCGAGGTCGAGCAAATCGTCGCCTCATTAAAAGCCCAGCTCCAGCCCCGCTACCGCGTCGAACTTCGACCCGAGGATGCCCCCGGCGGCGGTGAGGATGTGCTCGGCGACAGCGAGACCCACGCCGGCCTCGACCCCATGATCAAGGAGGCGCTGGAGATCATCGCCTCCCACGGCCGGGCCAGCACCAGCTCCCTGCCACGCCGCCTGCGCATTGGTTACAACCGCGCCGCCAGCCTGATCGACGAAATGGAAAAACGCCGCTTCATCGGCCCCCAAGTCGGCAACAACCCCCGCGAAATCTACGTCCAGCCCGGCGACCTCCACCTCGACTAAACCCGCCCCACTCCTTCTTCATTCTGTCTGCACTCTCCGCTCCACGCTCCCCGCTCCTCGCTCCTATGCCCGCCACCACCTCGCCCATCCGCACCTGGTTCCCGACCCGTATCTACTGCGCCCCGCTCCAAGCCGCCGCGCTCACTCGCTTCAATACCGAGCTCGCCCACGAATGCCGCCAACTGCGCGACTTCGACGCCGAAGGCCGCGCCTGGTCCAAGAAAAACTACCCCGGCGGCTACACCAGCTATGCCTCGATGAATACCCTCCACCAGTTCTCCAGCACCTTCGCCGAGCTGGAGAAAAAAATCCAACGCCACGTTCGCACCTTCGCCAAGTCCCTCGACATGGACCTGCGCAACCGCGAGATCCGTATGACCGATTGCTGGGTCAACATCATGCCCGAGACCGCCAGCCACTCGATGCACCTGCACCCCAACAGCTTCATCAGCGGCACCTACTATGTGGCCACCCCCGCCGGCTGCCCCGGCCTGAAATTCGAGGATCCGCGTCTCGCCTCCCTCATGGCCGCCCCGCCCAAGCTACCCAACGCCGACGCCTCCAACCGCCTCTACACCACCTACCCCGCCGAGGCCGGCAACGTCATCCTCTTCGAGAGCTGGCTGCGCCACGAAGTCGCCCAAAACCGCTCCGCCGAGGAGCGCATCAGCGTAAGCTTTAATTATTCCTGGAGCTAACCCGCCGCCCATAGCGCGGCCGTGGCGCATTCGCTCGTTCGCTTTTCCCGCGTCCCCGTGCACCCTGACAAACCGTGCTCGTCATCCGCCGCCTCACCGACCGCCACCGCGCCTACACCGGCATTTTCCTGCCCGGCGAAGCCCCGCGGATATTCCCCACTTCCGACGCCGAACACGGCCGCATCCTGCAAATCTACAAACAGGACCGCCCCTACGCCGACATCGTAAACGACTTCAGCGAATTCGCCCTCGGTCACGACCGCCCGCTGCCACCCGCTTCCACCATCGACACCCGCTGACCCGCCGCGCAGCCTGCCCCTCCCATGCCCACGATCTACGAGACCCTGCGCGCCGACATCATCGTCGCCATGAAAGCCAAAGACTCCGCCCGCGCCACCAGCCTGCGAACCGCTGACGCCGCTGTGCAACGCGCCTCCATGGATCTGGCCAAACCCATCGACGACGCCCTTGTCCTCACCACCCTGCGCAAAGCGGTGAAAAACCTCCAGGACGCCAACGCCGAGTTTACCAAAGGCGGCCGCGCCGACCTCGTCGCCACCAACGTCGCCGAAATCGCCATCCTCGAAAAATACCTGCCCGCCGGCCTCGACGCAGCCAAGGTCGCCGCCCTGGTCGATGCCGCCATCGCCGCCACCGGAGCCACCACCAAAAAAGAAATGGGCAAAGTCGTCGCCGCCCTGAAGCAAAGCCCCGAAGCCGGCCTCATCGACTTCGGCGCCGCCAGCAAACTCATCCAGTCCAAGCTCGCCTGAGTCCGCCCCGGACCGGGGGCCGCACGCATCTCGCCCTCCCCCGGTCCGCTCCCGCCCCCTGAGGCCATTGGCCGACCCATCGACACCCCTGTTTCGCAACGCGAAACCTCTCTCCCCGGCAGCGCTCATTGAGCCGCTGCATTAGCGGTTTACCCCTTCCGATTCCGTCTTCCGCCTCCGCCAGATCCCGTCGCCCAGACTACGGATCCCGCCGCCCCGCCTTGGTCTCCGCCCGCCGCCGTTTCTCCGCCACCAACAAAGCCTTTTGCCGCGCGCTCCGCTTCCGGTTCACCCGTCGCGCCTTGGCCCGCTCCGCCATCCGTTCCGCCTCGGCCGCGCGCAGACGCGTTTCCAGTTTTTCACAAAAAAGTTCCCAGGCGCGCAGACGATTCACGGCTTGGCTGCGTTCCTGCTGACAGCGCACATCGGTGGCGCTCGGCTTGTGCCGCAGCACCACCGTAGAAGCCGTCTTGTTAATCTTTTGCCCACCCGCACCCGAACCACGAATAAACACCTCCTCCACATCGCTCTCCAAAACGCCCAACGCGTCGAGCCGAGCCTTGATTTGAAGTGGTAAATCCATTGTTCGACTCTTTACGTCCCTAAAAATGCAACCCTCGCCTTCCACGCGAGTCCCAAAAAACTTCCTCCACCCACGTCCTCATGCTTACCGGTCCCGTTTGGTCTGAAAAAATCCGTGCAGAAATCGCCAAGGCCGTCATCGGCCAGCACGATGTTATTGAACGCCTGCTGCTCGCCTTGCTGGCCAACGGCCACGTCCTGCTGGAGGGCATGCCCGGCCTGGCTAAAACCCTCCTGGTCAAATCCCTGGGCACCGCCCTCGGCGTGCAATGTGAACGCATCCAGTTCACCCCCGACCTGCTCCCCAGCGACGTCGTCGGCACCATGATTTTCTCGCCCAAGGACGCCGCCTTCGCCCCCCATCGCGGACCCATTTTCGCCAACCTCGTCCTCGCCGACGAAATCAACCGCGCCCCCGCCAAGGTCCAATCCGCCCTGCTCGAAGCCATGCAGGAACGCCAGGTCACCCTCGGCGGCCAGACCCACCCCCTGCCCAAGCCGTTTTTCGTCATGGCCACCCAAAATCCGGTCGAGCAGGAAGGCACCTACCCGCTCCCCGAGGCCCAGACCGACCGCTTCCTGTTCAAACTCCTCGTGGACTACCCCACCCTCGCCGACGAGACCGCCGTCATGTCGCGCTGGGGCCAGGTCACCAAGTCCCCCGCCCTCGTGCCCGTTTCCAGCGGCGAAGAACTGCTCGGGCTGCGCGCCGCCGTGGACGCCGTGCACGTCGCCCCCGCCGTGCAGGCCTACATCATCGCCATCGTCCGCGCCACCCGCGACCTCGCCAAACCCATCCCCGGCGGCAAGGCCCGCCACGTCTCCTACGGCGCATCGCCCCGCGCCTCGCTCGCCCTTTACCAAGCCGCCAAGGCCCTCGCCTGGCTGCGCGGCCAGGACTTCGTCGCCCCCGTCCTGGTGCAGGAACTCGCCCCCGACGTGCTCCGCCACCGCATCGGCCTGACCTACGAAGCCGAGGCCGAAAACCTCAGCGCCGACAGCATCGTCGCCCAAGTCCTGGCCCAGACGCCCATGCCGTCCGCCTCCACCACCTGATAGGCCGCGCCACCGCGTCCCGTTTCCCGCAAGCGCCCGTCGTCTCGCATTGAAAAACTCGCCTGCAACCGTCGCCCCACCCCCCGCCAGCTCCGCACCTCTCGCGGCCTTGCGGCGTTTGGAATGGCGCCTGCGCCACGCCGTCGAAACCTCCCTCGGCGGCGGCTACCGCTCCGTCTTCCGCGGTCGCGGCATGGAGTTCGATCAGGTCGTGCGCTACGCCTACGGCGACGACGTGCGCGACATCGATTGGAACGTCACCGCCCGCCTCGGCGAACCCTACCGCAAAAAATTCGTCGAGGAACGCGAAGTCACCGTCCTGCTCGTTTTCGAGGACTCCCCCTCCCTTCAATTCGGCTCCGGCGCGGTCACCCGCCGAGAAGCCCTGCTCGAATTGGCCGGCCTGCTTCTCCTGCTCGGCTCGGTCAATCGCGACCGGGTCGGCCTCGCCCACCTCCGCCCCGAGGGCCCGGTCTTCTTCCCGCCGGTGCATGGTCGCGGCCCCATCCACCACCTCGCCGCCCAGCTTTTCGGCGCGCCCCCGCCGCCGCCGACCGAAGCCGGTGTGATCCCCATCCCCCTTTCCTCGCTCTCCGCCCTCGTCCCCCGCCACAGCATCGTGGTCTGGCTCTCCGATCACCCCGCCCGCCCCGTCCCCGAGGGCTGGGTCGCCTTCGCCCAACGCTGCACCTTGCTCGGCCTGCGCGTGGACGACCCGTGGGACCGCGACTTCCCCGAAACCAAGCGCCCGCTCTCCGCCTACGACCCGCTGACCAACCAGCTCGTCACCCTTGGCCGGGGTGAAGCCGAACGCACCGCCCACGCCCGCTGGCGCGAGGCCCGCGACGCCTCCCTCGCCGCCTGGTTCCCCGATCCCTTCGGCCGCCAGGCCTTCGGCACCGACCAAAACCGGCTCGACGCCCTCGTGCGTTTCTTCCGCCGCCGCGAAAGCGCCCGCCGATGAACCCCCACGCCGTCACTTTGTTTTCCGTGCTCTTCCCCGAAATGCCCGTCTGGGCCTTCGGCGACTACCAGTTCGCGCAACCCTTCTGGCTCGCGGCCCTGCTTATTCTGCCCGCCATCGGCATGCTCCGCCGCCGTCGTCCCGTCGCGGTCTTGCTCATCCCGGGCGCGGCCGCCTGGTCCGCCCCCCGCCGCACCCCGCCCCGCCGCTGGCCGGTCGCCTTCGCCTACATCGCCACCGCCTGCCTCGCCCTCGCCCTCGCCCGCCCCCAACGCATCGACGACCGCCGCGTGCTGCGCGGCGAAGGCTACGATCTCGTCCTCGCCATCGACCTCTCCACCTCCATGTACGCCGAGGACAGCATCGTGGACGGCCGCCCGGTCAACCGCCTCGTCGCCCTCAAACCCATCCTGGAAGCCTTCATCCGCCAGCGCCCCGACGACCGCATCGGCATCGTGGCCTTCTCCGGCCGCGCCTACACCCTCGCGCCCCTCACCCACGACCACGCCTGGCTGGCCCGCCAGCTCGCCCGCCTGCGCATCGGCTTGATTGAGGACGGCACCGCCATCGGCGACGGCGTGGGCCTTTCCCTCACCCGCCTTACCAAGGGCCGCGATTCCGCCAGCGCCCGCCGCGCCGGAGCCTTCGTTATTCTGCTCACCGACGGTGCCAACAACCGCGGCCAGCTCACCCCCGAGCAAGCCGCCGCCCTGGCCAAATCGCGCGGCATCCCCGTGTACACCATTGGCGTCGGCCGCGACGGCCTGGTGCCCTTCCCCGTGCTCGACGAACAAGGCCGCCGCATCGGCACCAGCCGCCGCATGTCCGATCTCGATACCAACGCCATCCGCGAACTTGCCGCCTCCACCGGCGGCCGCTTCTTCCGCGCCGACGACCCCGTGACGACTTCGGAAGCCTTCGCAGAAATCGACCGTAACCAAAAAATCACCTTCGACCAGACCCCGCTCGTGCTCGCCACCGAGTTCTACCTCTGGCCGGCCGGGGCCGCCGCCCTGCTCCTCGCCCTCGCCACCCCCGCCATCCTGCGCCGCCCCCGCGCCTAGACCCGCACCCGCCGCCGTGACCTTCGCCCACCCGCAACTCCTCTGGCTCCTCCTCGCCCCGCTCGCGCTGCTCTTCGTGGCCCTTCGCCCGGCGCGCGCCGCCTCCGCCTCGCCCTTCCCGCGCATCCTGCGCGGACGCCTCAACGCCGACTCCCTCTCCCTCGTCAAAGGCCGCTCCGCCCCGCGCGCCCGCGCCATAGCCCTCGTCCTCTCCCTCGCCTGCCTGCTGGCCGCCCTCGCCCGCCCCCAAGGCGCCGAGATCGGCAAAGCCGCCCAGACCGAGGCCCGCGACGTCCTGGTCGCCGTGGACGTCTCCCGCTCCATGCTCGCCGACGACGTACCGCCCACCCGGCTCGACCGCGCCCGCCTGCTGGTTCGCAGTCTGGCCGACGAACTCAAAGGCGAACGCCTCGGCCTCCTGCCCTTCGCCGGCTCGGCCTTTTTGCAAAGCCCGCTCTCCGTCGATTACGAGATCTTCCGCACTTTCGTGGACGAGCTCGGCCCGGATATGATTCCCGCCGGTGGCAGCGATTTCGCCGCTCTGCTCACCGTCGCCGACGACGCCTTCGGCCCCGTCGTCGCCCCCGCCCCCGGAGTCATGCCAGTGGCGGATCGTTACCTCGTAATCCTGAGCGACGGCGAAGCCCAGGACCCGGCTTGGAAACCGATTGCCCGGAAACTCGCCGCCCGCGGCGTACGCATCATCACCCTCGGTCTCGGCACCGCCGCCGGAGCCATGGTACCCGACGCCAAGGGCGGCCTGATCAAAGACGCCCGCGGAGCGGCCGTGCTTTCCCGTCTCGATGCTTCCACCCTGCAGGAACTCGCCCGCCTGAGCGACGGCGTTTACCGCGACGCCTCCACCTGGCTCGACCTGCCCGCAATTCTCCGCGAAACCATCGCCCGCGGACGTTCCAGCCGCTCCATCGAAAACGCCGCCCCGCGCCGCGAAGAATTGTTCTCCTGGTTCCTCGCCCCCTCACTCCTGCTGCTCGCCCTCGCCCTCG
Source organism: Verrucomicrobiota bacterium (assembly GCA_026398135.1). Lineage (GTDB taxonomy): Bacteria > Verrucomicrobiota > Verrucomicrobiia > Opitutales > Opitutaceae > IMCC26134_A. Next base: position 58,768 of record JAPLTN010000052.1, on the reverse strand, counting down.
TGAGGGAATTCCCCATCTCGCCCGCCGCCCGCGCCCTCCGCGCCGTGCGCAACTCACCCGTCGCCCCCGCCCTGCTCGCCCTCCTCCTCGTCCACGTAGTCCTTTCTCCCGCCCAAGCTCAGACCACCCCGCTGGCCAAACCCGCTCCCGCCGAGGCCGAGGCCCCGACCCCGCGCTTCGACCCCATCGTCGATCTCGTTGGCCAGCTCGCCGACTCCCCCGCCCCGGCCCCGCGCGAACTCGCCCGCTTCGCCCGCCTCACCGTGGATCGCGGTGAAGCCCAGGATACCGGCACCCCCGAACCCATGCCGCGCGGCGCCCTGCTCGACGCCCTCGCCGCCGTCAACCAAGGCGAAGCCGCCGACCCCAAGGCCGCCGAATGGCGCGAACTCCGCATCCGTCTCCAGAAACTCCTCAACCCGCCCAAAAACGAGGACCAGGAGCCGCCTCCCGACGAACAGCAACAATCCGGCGAGGAAAAAAAACAATCCGGTGAAGGACAACCCAGCCCCTCGGACCAGGAACCCAAGGACGACCAGAAAAAAGACTCCAAGGAGAGCAACGCGCCCGGCGACGACAAACGCGCCCAGTCCGACACCAAACCCGCCTCCGCCGCCCAGGAGGCCCTCGGCGACCTCAAGCCCGAAGGCAAAGACAACAACCCGCCCGCCCCGCCCCCCAAAGACGGCAAACCGCCCAAGGACTCCACCCAGCGCGTCGGCGGCGTCTCCGCCTCCGGCCAGCCCGACCAACCCGCCGCCGAATGAGCCTTCGGCTCACCCACAAGGAATGGAAACGGCGGGAGTCCCTGGTTCCCGCGACTCCGATTCCCCCTCCCGCCTTTACCAGCTCATGCAGGACGCCGAAAAGCCACCCGGCACCGAGCGCGGCCCGGCCAAAAACAACCACGACTGGTAAACACCCACTTCCCGACCGACATGCCACGCCTTCTACACCGTTTTCCCGCCGCCGTCCTCCTCGGATTGTTTCTTTTTTCCGGCTTGTTGGCCCGCGCCCAGTCCGTCCGCTGGGAGCCCTCCTCCGGCACCCTCGCCCGCGAACAAATCTCCGAGCTCACCCTCATTTTCCAGGACTGCGAACCGGTCAAAGGCCCGCCGCCCGCCCCCACCGTCAACGACCTCGCCTTCGAACCCGGCGTGCGCGCCGGTTCCCAGACCGTGCTCAACTTCGGCACCGGTGCCCGCGCCGTGCGCCAAAGCACCCGCAGCTACATCTACCGCGTCCGCCCCCTCCGCGCCGACGGCCAGGTGCGCATCCCCGCCATCACCGTTGAGACCGATGCCGGCACGCTCACCGTGCCCGCCGCCGGCTTTACCATCGTCGCCGCCACCGTCGGTCAAACCGGCCTCCCCCTCAACCAGATCATCACCGCCCGCTTCACCCCGCCCGCCGCCCCCATCTGGGCCGGAGAGGTCTTCCGCCTCACCCACACCGTCGAGGTTGATCGCCGCTACTTCACCAACAGCATCCTCGGCGGTCCGCTCGACTGGCCCTCCACCCCCTTCACCGCCGAAGAATGGTCCAAACCCGCCGCCGCCGAAACCACCACCAACGGACAACCCCGCGTTCTCATCACGTCCGAGACCCGCGCCATCGCCCCCGCAGTCTCCGGCCCCCTGCCCTTCCCCCCGGCCACCATCCCGGCCAACCTGCCCACCGGCAATTCTGCCCCCTTCGGCAGCATCTTCGGCGGCCCCACCCTGGAGCAATTCACCATCACGACCGCACCCGTTTCACTGCAAAGCCGTCCGCTCCCCACCCCCGCCCCGGCCGACTTTTCCGGCGGCGTCGGCCAGTTCACCCTCACCTCTAAAATCGTCCCCGAAAAAGCCACCCTCGGCGAACCCATCACCTGGACCCTCACCCTCGCCGGCACCGGCAACTGGCCGGTCCTCGACCGCCTGCCCCCCCGCGACCTCAATCGCGACTTCCGCGTCGTCACCCCTCGCGCCCAAAAAACCCCCGTCGAGAACCGCCTCTTCGACGCCAGCCTGAGCGAAGACCTCGTCCTCATCCCGCAAAAACCCGGCCGTTACGAACTCGGCACCTACACCCTCTCGATCTTCAACCCCGTCACCGGCGCTTACGAAACCCTTCGCAGTTCCCCGGTCACGATTGAGATCAGCCCGGCCCCGACCGGGCCCGGCACCGCCCCCGCCAATCCCGAAGCCGCTCCCGCCGCCCCGGCCACGCCCAGCCTCGAACCCGTTCCGATCAACCCACCCGAGGCCATGGTGACCCTGCCCGCCGATCCCCTGCCCACCGGTCTCCTCGCCCCCGTTCCACAAACCGGCTGGCCCTTCTCCCGCTGGCCCTACCTCGCCGCGCTTCTCCTGCCGTTGGTACTCTGGCTCGCTCTCGCCTACCGCCACGCCCGCCGCAACGACCCCCTCATCCCCCGACGCCAAGCCCACGCCCAACTAGGCGAAATCCTCAGTCGCCTCTCCTCCGGCGTGACCGACGCCGACCTTCTCGCCTGGCAATACGCCACCCGCACCTTTTTCAGCCTCGATAACCTCACCCCCACCGCCCGCGATTTGACCGATCCGGTCTGGAGCGCGCTTTGGGCCGAGACCGAACGCGTGCTCTACCGCCCCGGCACCACCCTGTCCCCCGACTGGCTGGCCCAGGCCAAAACCGCCTGGCAGCAGGCCGCCCTGGCTCCCCTCCCCGCCACCGCCGCCCTCCGAGCCCCGCATCTCTTCCCCGCCGCCCTCGCCTTCACCCTGCTCGCCCTCGCCAGCCCGCAACCCACCCGGGCCCAGCCCGCCCCCACGCCCGACCCGCTCGAAGCCGTCCGCGCCTACACCAGTGCCGACTTCGCCAAAGCCGAGGCCCTGCAACGCGCCCAACTCGCCACCGCCCCCACCGACCCCGCCCTCCGCCACAACCTCGCCCTCGCCCTCGCCCAGCAAGGCCAATGGGCCGAAGCCGCCGCCCACGCCTACGTCGCCCATCTTCAGGACCCCCATTCGCCCGCCCTCCAACGCCTGCTCACCGTCACCCAGGCCAAATCCGCCTACCGCCCCCCCGTCATCGAGCCCTTCGCCCTGCGCCGTTCCGTGCCCGAATGGCAAAACGACGGGCTCCTCGCCGCCCTGCTCGTCCTGCTCTGCCCCGCCTTTTGGGTTATCTCCGCCTATCACCCCGGCTACCGCCGCTTCTGGCGCGCGCTCTTCGCCCTCACCCTTGTGGCCGCCATCGCCGGACTTTTCGCCACCGGTCTTGCCCTGCGCGCCTACGGCGACGCCGCCCACGCCGAAACCGTGCTCATCTGGCAGGACGACACCCTGCGCGCCGTGCCCACCGAACTCGGCGAACAACAGGTCACCTCCCCCCTGCCCGCCGGCACCCTGGCCCGCGTGGACAAATCCTTCCTCGGCTGGCGCCGCCTCGTGCTAAAGGATGGCAACACCGGCTGGGTCCGCTCCGAAGCCCTCATCGGCCTCTGGTCCCAACCTTAAGCAATAATCCTCACGAAATCATCTGCCTTTGGTAGGGCGTTCGCTCGCGAATGCCGCTCTCGGGGAACGACTGCCAAAACTTTCGCAAAGACTCACAATTCCCCATCCCCCCACGTTCTCGGGCGGAGCCATTGAAATCCAGCTTAAGTTCCGCTTACGCCCCCCACGTTTCTCCTAATAACTCTATTTTGCACGCCTTAGGACAAAGGATGAGTGGAAAATCATCCTTTAGATTATAGCTTGATAACACTCCGAGACTGCAAACCCTGCGCCACGGCCTCCCTTTATCGCCCTACGACTTTACCAGACCACGACCATGCGTTTCCGCCCTGCCGATATCCTGCGCCGTATCACCACGACGCTCGCTCTTCTCGCCCTTCCGCTCGTCACCGGCGGCTGGACTTCCGGACCCCAATCCACCTTCGACACCAAGGGTCCGGTCGCGAAGGCCCAGCTCGAAGTCTTTCACGTAACGGTTTACGTCACCTTCGCGGTTTTCTTTATCGTCGCCGGCATCCTCGCCTACGCCACGATCAAGTACAAGGCCCGCAGCGACTCCGCTGAAAAAGCCCCCGTGCCCGATCAAGGCCACGGCAACCCGTTCATCGAGCTGGGCCTCATCGGCGCTTCCATCGCCGCCTTGGTCGTCATCGCCGTGCCCACCCTGCGCGCCATTTGGTACACCTACGACGTTCCCGAAGCCGAGCGCGCCAACGCCTACGAGGTCAACGCCCGCGGTCTCCAGTGGTGGTTTCAATTTGAATACCCCCACGAGCAAATCGACGGCTCCGGCCAGCTCGTCACCGGCAATGAACTCGTCATCCCCGCCGGTCGCCCCGTGCGCATCAACCTCCGCACCTCCGACGTCATCCATTCCTTCTGGGTTCCCAAGCTCGGCGGAAAAGTGGACATGATGCCCAACCGCGGCAACCACCTCTGGCTGCAAGCCGACGAACCCGGCTACTTCTGGGGCCAGTGCGCCGAATTCTGCGGCGAATCCCACGCCGTCATGCGCTTCCGCGTCATCGCCCTCGCCGCCGACGACTTCGCCGCCTGGCTGGAAAACCAAAAGAAGCCCGCCCGCGACGTCGTCGCCCCCGCCGGGGCCAAGGCCGTTTTGGCGAGCTACGATATGACGCCCAAAAAACGCAACGCCCCCGGCTACACCGCCGATTTCGACGCCAATCCCCTCGCCGCCTGGACCGCCATGCAGTTTCCCGAAAAAGACGAAGACGCCGTCTTGGTAAATCAGGGCCGCAAACTCTTCGCCGAGAAAAACTGCGTCACCTGCCACGCCGTCCGCGGCCACGGCGCCTCCGGCGTCAACGCCCCCGACCTCACCCACTTCGGCTCCCGCACCACCCTGGCCGCCGGCTTGCTCGAAAACAACAAGCCCAACCTCCATCGCTGGATCGTGGACCCCAACAACGTAAAGCCCGGCAACAAAATGTACATGGGCGTAAACGGCATGGCGGGCTACATGACTGCCGACGATAAAGGCCGCATGACCAAGGCCCACATTCAGGTCAACGACACCGAGGCCCGCGCCATCGTAGAATACCTTCACAGCCTCAAGTAATCCCACGCCGAGCCCTCACTTTCAGCCTCCCTTACTTTTCCACCCATGGAAGCCGCATTAAAGACCGCCTACACCGCCCCCGAGTCCGCCGCCAAAACGTCGGCCCGGCCGTGGTTTTTCACCCGCCCCAAGGCCAAGACCGGCCTGGTCTCCTGGCTCACCACGGTGGACCACAAAAAGATCGGCCTGCTCTACGCCATCACCGCCCTCTTCTTCTTCCTGGTGGGCGGCGTCGAGGCCTTGATGATCCGCGTGCAGCTGGCGGTGCCGAACAACACCTTCATCAGCCACCAGCTCTACAACGAGCTCTTCACCATGCACGCGACGACGATGATCTTCCTCGCCGTCATGCCGCTCTCCGCCGCGTTCTTCAATTACATGATGCCGCTTCAGATCGGCGCTCGCGACGTGGCGTTCCCCCGGCTCAACGGCTTCGCCTTCTGGGTCTTCCTCGCCGGTGCCATCGTCCTGAACGTCGGCTGGTTCACCCGCGCCGGCGCCCCCGATTCCGGCTGGTTCGGCTACGCCCCGCTCACCTCCGTGGCCTACTCCAACCAATTCTCCGGCGACTCCTCGACCGACCTCTGGGTCATGGGCCTGCAAATCCTCGGTGTTTCCTCGGTCATCGGCTCCCTGAATTTTATCGTCACCATCATCAACATGCGCGCCCCGGGCCTCACCATGATGCGCCTGCCCGTGTTCACTTGGATGACACTCTTCACCGCGTTCCTCATCATCCTGTCCTTCCCCGCCATCACCATCGCGCTGGTCGAGCTCATGATGGACCGCTCCTTCGGCACCGGTTTCTTTGAGGTCGCCAAGGGCGGTTTGCCCATTCTCTGGCAACACCTCTTCTGGATCTTCGGTCACCCCGAGGTGTACATCCTGATTCTGCCCGCCATGGGCGTCGTTTCGGAGATCCTGCCCACCTTCTCCCGCAAACCTTTGTTCGGCTACCCCATCGTCGTATTCTCCGGCGCGGTCATCGGCTTCCTCGGCTTCGGCGTCTGGTCGCACCATATGTTCACCACCGGCATGGGCACCATGGCCACGGCCGCGTTCTCCCTCGCCACCATGGCCATCGCGGTCCCCACCGGCGTTAAGATTTTCAACTGGGTCGGCACCCTCTGGGGCGGCCAGATCATCACCCGCACCCCGATGATGTTCGCCCTCGGTTTCATCTGGATGTTCATGATGGGCGGCTTCTCCGGCGTCATGCACTCCGCCGCCCCCGCCGACGCCCAGCAACAGGACAGCTATTTCGTGGTCGCCCACTTTCACTACGTGCTCATCGGCGGCTCGATCTTCGCCCTGCTCGCCGGCATCCACTACTGGTTCCCGCTCGTATTTGGCCGCATGGTCTCGGAGTTCTGGGGCAAACTCTCCTTCTGGGTCATCTTTGTCGGCTTTAACGTGACCTTCTTCCCCATGCACTTCCTCGGCCTGAACGGCATGCCGCGCCGCACCGCCGTTTACGACGGCAACATGGGCTGGAACAGCGCCAACCTCGTCGCCTCCATCGGCGCCTTCATCCTTGCGATCGGCATCGGCATTTACTTCGCGGTCATGGTTTACACCTACTTCAAGGGCAAAAAAGCCACCGGCGACGTCTGGGATGCCCGCACCTTGGAGTGGGCCGTGCCCACCACCCCGCCCCCCGAGCACAATTTCAACGTCACCCCCACCGTGCACGCCCGCGACGCCTTCTGGTATGAAAAGACCCACGCCAAGGAAATCGCCGAGGAAAAAGCCAAACACGCCAAGGACGAGGACAGCCACGGCGGCATCCACATGCCCAGCCAGTCCTGGTTCCCCTTGGTCACCGCGACCGGCCTGCTGATCGGCGGATTGTTCTTCACCCACCACAACTTCCAAGGCGCGATCGCGGGCGGCTGCATCATGCTGCTCGGCGTCCTGGGCTGGGCCTTCGAGGGTCCCGGCGGCTACCACTTGCACATCCATAAAGACGGCACCGTCACCGGGGGCGAGGGCCAGGACGAAGCCAGCCACTGAGCTGCCCCGCCACCACCGTCGGTTCCCTTTAATTAAACATCCTATTTTATCCGCATGAGCGCTCACGCCGGCACCATCGATCATCACCACGATCACACCACCACCACGGGCATTCCCAACAAGAAGCTCTTCATGTGGGCCTTCCTCGCCTCGGACTGCATGTTCTTCGGCGCGCTCATTTCCACCCACGTCATCTACCGTCTGCACCCCACACCCGATGGCGCGGACCCGCTCAAGCTCTTCTCCATCGAGCTCACCTCCTTCTCGACGTTCATCCTGCTCATGTCCTCCCTCCTTATGGCCCTTGCCGTGGGCGCGAGCCAAAAGGGCAAGGTCGAGGCGACCCGCCAAATGCTGCTCGGCACCATTTTCTTCGGGCTGATCTTCCTCGGCTGCCAGGTTTACGAATTCACCCACTTCGTGCACCTCGGTCTCACTCTCAAGAGCGACATGTTTGGTGCCACCTTCTACACCCTGACCGGAACCCACGGCGTGCACGTCGCCATCGGTGTCCTCTGGCTGGTCATGATGTATATCCGCACCTTCAAGCCTGCCGACGCCAGCAAGTCATGGTTTATCCGCGCCGTGATCCAATTCGCCGCCTTCGCCGTGGCAACCGTCTCCAGCATGGTCGTCATGCTGGCTGTCACCCATGCCGGCGCGGAGCATGGCTACGATTTGGCCGCGCTGGGCGCCGGCGTGACCCACTCGCTGCCCGCCACCATCGCGTTCGTCGCTTCATCCGTAGTGCTCATCGCCTTGTCCCGCTCCACCTGGGCGGTGGATTTCGGCGAAGCCAACGCCATCGACGTCGAATCCATGGGCCTCTACTGGCACTTCGTGGACATCGTCTGGATCGTGATCTTCACCGTGGTTTACCTCTTCGAATACCTCTGATCCGTCCCCGGGCTCACCAAAAACCTTAAACTCAAAGAAACGATGTCCGCTCCCTCCGCCACTTCCCAGGATCACGCCCACAAGGACGACGGTAAATTCCACCTGTTTGTGCAGATCGCCATGATCCTCGCCGTCATTACCGGCGTCGAAATCGTACTCATCTACCTTCCTCTGGCCAAGTGGCTGATTGTGAGCACCCTCATAGTGCTTTCCTTGGTCAAGTTCCTGATGGTCATCTTCTGGTTCATGCACCTGAAGTTCGACAAAGTCTTCTGCACCATCCTGTTTTTCATCGGCCTGGTGCTTGCCGGCGGCACCGTGGCCGCGCTGCTGGCGATTTTCTCGGCCCACGACAGCGTGCCCCTCACCTCCCAGGCCATCTACGCCGAGCGCGCCGCCGCAGCAGCAGCCAAGTAAGCACCCTTCAGAAAACCCGATCCAACGGGACCAGAGTTTTAAACTTTGGCAGTCGAGCCGCTTGGGGAACGCTTAATTCTACTTTATTAAAGGGCGCCAAAAACCCTCGGAGCTTGGCCGGGGATGGCCAACTCTACAGTTTAAAAAATAAAAAGGCCTTTGTTTTTTGTAGGACCAAAAAGTTTGTCCCGCGCGAAGACGGAGCTTTGGCTGTGGCCATGAGTTGCCGTCAGCAAAAACCTGCAGTTTCATAGCACAAAACCTCATTGTGAGGTGCCCGTCGCGGCACGGTTCCGGCCGCCTCCTTTATCAGTCGTTCCGGTTCGTCCGCCAAGCACTGCGAAGTCACTTTCAACACATACCCTCCCCTGATACCATTTCACTTTCAAACGTATAATACCATTACCCCTTTGGTTTTAGACTTATGCATCGCTTGGTGTAAGCCCGACCGGTGATCGGGGTCTCCGGGAAAAGCCCGACCACCGGTCGGGCCTACATTGGGCCAAAGTCAAAATTCATCGGGGATTTGGTATAAAAACGGAGTGATACTCGAAGAGATCAAGAGTATTGTTTTATATTACAGAATGCGAAATGGTATAAAACCCCTACCGGCCCGATCCCCGGCAAAATCCAGTTCCCTATAAGTAGAACTTCTTCGGTTAACGAAAATTACTATAATTTTAAAAACAAAACCAATCTAAAAGCGTCTCCCCGTTTTCGTATATTATGACAATAATAAACAAATACCGCACATACTTGGTTTTATTCTTTTTTGCTTTTTGGAGCTCAGCTTCAAATGCGGATAGCAGCGGGATTGCACCTAATAGAGGAACTCCTTCACTCCCTGTAGTCTCTATTGATTATGCCGGTCTAATTGGTGGCGACAATCATGTTGAAATTACCGTCATAACACAAAGACCATCAGTAGTAAGTGTTAATCTACGAGCTCGTTACTTTTTTCAAAACACTGAAACTCGACATTCTTTTTACATAACGGCTACTGCATGGTATCCTGTAACCACTGGACCTACGAGTATTCCTCCTACTTTTGAAATACCTGTTCCAGTTGGTTTTGATAATACATTTCAACGTAATTCTCGCTTGGGTTATACGCTAGATCGGGTGGCAGTAAGTACAGTGTCTTCTACTAATTATAACATTAATACTGCACAATCTAGGTTCGATATTTATCCCGACAGACGATTAAGTACATATAGACCAAAGCTAAAAATCAACATAACTGGCCGTTGCTTATACTGTGTCGCTAAAAAATCTGTACTTAAAAACGACGCGCCTTGAAACTGAAATTTTCTATGTGACCAAACCTAATGGGAGCGAGCCAACGATGTCCGTACTCTCTCTAAGCAGGGCACGGCGTGGTCGAGTTCCTTACCGAGGCGCTGACCCTGTTGCCCGAAGGCTGGCGCTTGCGCGGGGTACGGGCCGGCAGCGACTTTTTCGACGGCAAGCTGCTGGAGTTTTTGGAAGGACGGACGTTGTCTTATGTCGTGGTGGCCCGCCTGACCAGCACCCTCAAACGCTGCGCCGCCGGTTCCTGCCAGTGTCGCAAGATCGACGAGCATGTCGAGGCCGGCGAGGTTTCCGCCCAACTGGCGGGCTGGTCCTGCGAACGTCGCTTCGAGGTCATCCGCGAACGCGTGCGCGAAGGCCGGGCCGCAGTGGGCCGCAAGCTGATCGATGTCCCCGGCTACACCTGCCGGGGCTTTGTGACCAACCGCAGCGAGGCCCCGGAAGTCATCTGACGCGACTGCAACCAACGCGCCACTCTTGAGCAGCGCATCGACGAACACAAAGGCGACTTGGGGTGGACGACTTTTGCCGCCGCGAATTTTACGCCACCGAGGCGGCGTTCCGCTCCATGCTCCTGCTCTTCAACCTGCTGTTGTTGTAGCAGACCGCCGCCCGGCCGAACCAGACCTATCGCCGCCCGGCCACCCTGCGCACCGAGGTCTTCCTGTGCGGCGCCATCGCCGACACTGAAGGCCGCGCCCCGGTGTTCATCTTAGCCAAGCCTGGGGTGGCCTAGAACAACGCATCCCCATGATCAAAGATACCTCCCGCTTCTGCCGCGTAATCCCGCCGCGATTACCCAAAACAGACTCGGCCCCCTCACTTCCGGCACCGGTTTCTCCTTACGATAACCTCACCGTTTGACCTTCAATCGCGGAATCCGGGTTAAAACGTCCACGCCATAAAACTCCTTGGAAGCACGCACTCCCGCTCTAAAAAGCCTGGCTTCAGTGCTACTTAAGAGGAAAAGGGAAGGGTTTAAATAAACTACCATTATTATTAAAAATAAAATCAGGTATTGTGTGTAATCTGCGCAACTCACCATCTCTAGTTTCCCAAAGCCTTACTATTCTAAGTGTATCAACAGCAATCGCTTGTTCAGCTGTGAGAGATCGAACTAATGGGGGCATCGCATTATAACCAACACCTCGCTGGAGATTTAAACGAACTCGCTGAAATATATAGTTGGGCATGACTATAATATCCTCATCATCCCTGCCTGGAACTCGCAAAAACTGTTCCTGGACAGGATTAATGATGAGATTGTTGAATTGAAATGTTATGGTTCGGGTCTGCCGTATAGAAGTGGCGTAGGGAAAGTGGCGACTTTGGTATCTGTAATGCGCCATCACGTTTACTACTATATTATTTATTACAGGTATTCCAGCAGGTGGGGCGGTCCTAACATAAATACTCCCCCTCCGATTGGGTGCATCCATATATACTTTGGGTGCATTTACGTTCCAGTTATCAAACCCCGGCACGCTCATCACCCCAGCATTTAATTCGCCCGCTGCAGGCGCCATAATTAGAGCGATTCCAACGAATTGCTTGATTTTATTTATAATGTTAATGATGGTCATTTTAGCACTTGAAATTTTAAGTGCACGCATGTGTCAACCTGGAGCAAGCATATTTTATGACTTAGCAACTTTCTTGAAAAGGGCCGCCTGAAAAAAGGCGGGGCAAAAGGGGTCGGGGTGTTACATGGATACAATTTGCCCATGATACTCGGCAGCACACCTCGCGCCAGTACGCCGCGGACCTACGAGCTGTCACACCGCCTACTGCCTACACCGAGGCGGCCGCGCGACAAAACCGCGCCCCGGCCTCCGCCAAGCGCTCAACCGACAGCACGCCGAAGCTCAACCTCACGGTGTTTTTTGGCGGATGATCACCATGGCAAAGCGCCCCCGGCACGTAGAGCACGCCTTCCCGCAGGCAGGCGCGGCAAAAGTCCGAGTCGCCGCCCGTGTCCAAAGTAGCCGGCCCCTCCAACCATAAATACAGGCCGCCCTCCGGCACCCGCCAGCGCCACCCACGGGAACGCAGCCCCCCCGCTTCCAGCGCGGCGTGCAACGCATCGCGTTTTTCCCGATACGCCCGGCGCAAGACCGCGAGCTGTGCATCGTAGGCGCCGTCGCGCAGCGCATGTTCCAGCAAGGCCTGCGCGAAGTTGCCCGTCCCGAAATCATGATGCCCTTTCACATGGAGCATCGCCGCCCGCCATCCGTCGTGGTCGCACGCCCCGTAGCCAACCTTCAGCCCGGTCGCGAAGGGTTTGGTCAGCGTCGAGGTGTAGAGGCGCGGAAATCCCTCCCAGCCCGGATCGCCCAATATGCCGGGCTGCGCTTCCGCCGCCCCCGCGTCGTAACCGAGCTCCCGATAAGCCGCGTCCTCGATCACCGGCACCACGCAATCCTCGGCGCGCAAGGTCTCGGCCAGCCCCCGCTTCTCCGCCGCGTCCAACGTGCGTCCGCTGGGATTGGCAAACCAGCTCACAAAATACACCGCTTTCACCCGCTCGCGTTTACCCTCCGACCGCAAAGCGCCCAGGAGGACACGCAAGCCCGCCAAATCCAGCCGTCCCGACGCATCCACCGGCAGCGACTTCGCTTCCACCCCCAAGCCGCCCAACAGCTCCAGAAAAACAAAGTAACTCGGCCGGTCCACCAACACGATGTCCCCCGGCTCGCACAGGGTCTGAATCGCGAGATAGAGTGCTTGCTGCGAACCGTTGGTCACGAAAACCCGGTCAGACCAGCGTCGCACCTCGTCCCCGTTGCCCGCAGAATCGCCCCGACCATCCTGCACCAGGAGTCTCTCGGCCAATACGGTGCGCAATCCGGGCCGCCCCGCATTGGTGCCATACTGCAAAAATTCCCGGTCCGGGCCGCTTTCGCTCATACTACGCAGAGCATCCCCCACTGCCGTGACCGGCAGGGTCGCGTTATCGGTAAAGCCCGCCGCCAGGGACAACAATCCCGGCGTCTCCAGAGCCATTTGCATCAACGCCGTGATCGCCGGCGGCCGCGCACGCCGGCCCAAGGCAGAAAGCTTCAATGGTGTGATCGTCATTTCTAAGCCGTGTTTGGGAAATAAATCAGGCCATCACGAGGGCAAAAAGGGGCTGGGCCCAGGCTGCCGAGGCGGAAATGGCCCAGCGGGCGCTGCCGTCGATGGCAACGCCGGCCCAGGCCCTTTATTCATCACCCTCACTTCTGTGCCCACCGGCCTGTAAAATCTTCCGCCACGCCGTCTTTCAGCACAAAAGCCAAACTCGCGGCTTGTGCCCCGTGCGCCGATGGACAACGCATTGAACGCTAGCTCATCCTGAAACTTCTGCGATGCCCGCCCATACCGCCGCCTCCCGAACTGTTCCTGCGGTCAAGCCGTCCGGCCCCGGCTCACCCGAGCACCACCGCGAAACCGCCACAACCCTGATCGCATTGCCTTGGTGGCGACGCTTCGATGTGCGGCTCGCCGCCATTTTCGGCGGCATTTCCCTGCTGATCATCACGGTATCGGCGATTTTCACCTACGTATTGATTATCGACGCGCGCATGGATTCGTTCCGCAAGCGGCTCGAATCCGTCGCCTTGGGACTCGCTCAAACCGTCGAGGTCGATGCCATTCCCTCCCTCGCTTCCCTGCCCGATCAGGGCGCGGCCTGGCGGGAACGCTGGCAGGAAAAACTGCTCGCCATCGTGCGCAGCGAACCGGACATCGACTCCATCTACATCCTGCTCGCCACCGATCAACCCGCCAAACTGCGCTTCCTGCTCGACGCCTCCAAGGTTTCCCGCGTGGCCTCCCACGGCGAACTTTACGACGCGAGCGAATACCCGTTCATGCTGCGCGCCTTCACCCAGGTGCAAGTCGAGGATCGCGTTTACGCCGACGAGTTCGGAGCCACCCAGTCCGGCTACGCCCCCTTGCGCACGTCCTCCGGCGAGGTCGCGGGCATCATCGGCGTGGACGTACTCGCCGTGCACCTCGACGAAACCCGCGCCCAGGTTCTCCGCTTTTGCCTGGTGCTCTTCGGTTTCAGCGCCCTCGCCATCCTGGCCGTCGCCGCCTTGGTGCGCCATCTGGTGCGTCGGCCCATCTCCCGCGTTCTGATCGCGGCCGACGATATCAGCGTCGGCCGCTACGAGACGCGCACCGCCATTCTCAGTCGCGATGAATTCGGCCTGCTTGGACACCGCATCGATGCCATGGCCGGTCAACTCGCCGAGCGCGAACGCATCCGCGCCACCCTCGGACTTTACGTCAGCAGCGACCTCGCCCGCACCCTCCTGGCCACGGGAAAACTCCCCGAACTCGGCGGCGCCGAATGCCTCGCCACCGTGGTGTTCTGCGACCTCGCCCAATACACCCGCATCAGCGAGTGCTTCACCCCCGCCGAAATCGTTACTCTCATTAACGAATACCTCGGCGCCATGACCGAGGTCATCGAATCCCACGGCGGCTGCGTGCTCGACTTCAACGGCGACGGTATCATGGCGGTCTTCGGCGCGCCCATTCCCCACCCCGACCACGTCGAGCGCGCCGTCCGCAGCGCCCTCCGCATGCAACAACGCATGAACCAGCTAAACGGCGAATGGGAAACCCGCGACCTCGCCCTGCGCTGGCAAAAAATCGGCATCGGAGAAATCGTCCTCCGCATCGGCATCCACACCGGCCCTGTCGTCGCCGGCAACATCGGCAACCGTTCGCGCATGCGCTACTGCGTCATGGGCGATACCGTCAACGTCGCCGCCCGCCTTGAAGAAATGAACAAGGAGCTCGGCACCCGCATCGCGCTCAGCGAGGACGTCCGCCAGCGCTGCCCCAGCGAGCTCGTGCACGACCTCGTGGACTGCGACCTGCGCACCGTGCGCGGCCGCCAGACCCTGCTCCGCGTGCATGCCCTTTAAACAACTTGTAATGCCTTTGTGTTGCACACTTTTTAACCCGCGATTATGAGGGATTTTACCCTTAGATAGCTTGGTTTTAAAACCTCGCTCCCAATTTTGTTGCACACTTTTCTTGTAACCCGTCCGGCTTCGTGCCCTGGTGGTGCCCGCCCCCATGCGCGCCCCGAGTCAGCACCAACTTGCCCGCCAGCTGAAACTGTCGCGCGCCACCGTATCCCGCGCCCTGGCCAACCACCCCGCCCTCAGCGCCGAAACCCGCGCCCGCGTGCAAGACCTCGCCCGCCAACTCGGCTATCGCGGCACCCCTGCGCGCAGCGTTCGCCGTCCCTCAGACGCTCCCCCGCTCAAACTGGGCGTCCTCATCGGCGACCCCCTCGTCGCCGCCGACCAGCTCACCCTGCCCAGGATCATTGAAGGTATCCGCGCCCGGGCCCGCCTCGACCGCGCCGAGGTCGATATCCTTCCGTTCGCTCCCGGAGAGACCACCCCTCTGGCCGGCCGCCGCCGCCTTTTCGGCCATCTCCGCGCCGAGGCCTGGCGCGGCGCCCTCCTGCTCTACCCTTTCCCCGAGGCCACCGTCTCCATGCTGGCCGACAAACTCTCCGTCGTCTCCGTCCTGCACGAATGCGGCGACGAACGTATCGACACCGTGGACACCGATCACGGCGCAGTACGCTCGCTCGTGGATCGCCTCGTCGCGCTCGGCCACCGGCGCATCGGCTTCGCCACCTGGACTTACGCCGCCGGCGGCCTCTGGGCCTCGCGCCGCTTCGCCGCTTTCGCCGAAGCCCTTTTCGCCCGCGGCCTCCCGCTCAACCCGGCCTGGATTTGCAACGTCGGCCCGGCCTCGGTCTGCTGCCCCGACCCCGCCAAACTCGCCGCCGCCGCGGCCAAAATCTCCCGCCGCGACGGCGTCACCGCCTGGGTCTGCGCCGCCGACCACCAGGCCTACCAATTGATCACCGACCTGGCCGCCCTCGGCCTGCGCGTCCCGCAAGACCTCTCGATCACCGGCTTCGACGGCCAGCCCGTGCCCGACGGCTTGCCCCAACTCACCACCGTGGCCGTGCCCAACGCCGACATCGGCGCCTCCGCCGCCGCGCGCCTGGTCAATCGTCTCCTCCAGCCCAATTCGCAACGCCGGCTTACCCTCGTCGCGCCCCGGCTCGTCCCCGGCGCGACCACGGCCGCCGCCCGTCCCCTTTCCGGTTCGTAACGTAAACTCAGCCCAAACCCCCGATCACCATGGCCAAAGCCACCAAAGCCAAGTCCGCCGAACATTTCGCCGGCTTCTCCAAAATCGCCTACGAAGGCCCCCGGAGCGACAACGCCCTCGCCTTCAAGCACTACAACGCCAGCGAAAAAGTCGGCGGCAAGACCATGGCCGAGCACCTCCGCTTCGGCATCGCCTACTGGCACTCCTTCCGCGGCACCGGCGCCGACCCCTTCGGCCCCGGCACCATCGTGCGCACGTGGGAATCCTCCTCCAAGGACCAGGTCTCCGTCGCCAAGGTCCGCATGGACGCCGCCTTCGAGTTTTACCAAAAAATCGGCGCCCCCTTCTGGTGTTTCCATGATCGCGACATCGCCCCCGAAGGTGCCACCCTCGCCGAGTCCAACAAGAACCTCGACGCCCTCATCGCCCACGCCAAGGCCCTCCAAAAAGCCACCGGCGTGAAGCTCCTTTGGGGCACCGCGAACCTCTTCAGCAACCCCCGCTTCATGTGCGGCGCGTCCACCAACCCCGACGCCCACGTCTTCGCCTACGCCGCCGCGCAGGTGAAGAAGGCCATCGACGTCACCCAGGAACTCGGCGGCGAAAACTACGTCTTCTGGGGCGGCCGCGAAGGCTACGAAACCCTGCTCAACACCAACCTTAAACGCGAACAGGACCACCTCGCCCGCCTCCTCGGCATGGCGGTGGATTACGCCAGGAAGATCGGCTTCAAGGGCCAGTTCCTCATCGAGCCCAAGCCCAAGGAGCCCACCAAGCATCAATACGATTTCGACTGCGCCACCTGCATCGGCTTCCTCAAGACCTACAAACTCGACAAGCACTTCAAGTTCAACATCGAGACCAACCACGCCACCCTCGCCGGCCACACCTTCCAACACGAGATCGAGGTCGCGGGCTCCGCCGGCATGCTCGGCTCCATCGACGCCAACTCCGGCGACCTCCTCCTCGGCTGGGATACCGACCAGTTCAACACCGACGTGAAGGAACTCACCCTCGCCATGATGAGCATCCTCAAATTCGGCGGCCTCGGCTCCGGCGGCTTTAACTTCGACGCCAAGCTCCGCCGCCCCTCCACCGATCTGGCCGACCTCTTCCACGCCCACATCGGCGGCATGGATGCCTACGCCCAGGCCCTCAAGCTCGCCCACCGCATCAACACCGAAGGCAAGTTCGCCAAACATGTCGCCGAGCGTTACAGCTCCTACGACAGCGGCTTCGGCAAGGACATCGAGACCGGCAAAGCCGACTTCGAAAGCCTCGAGAAACTCGTGCTCACCAAGCTCGGCGAGCCCACGATTAAGAGCGGCCAGCAGGAAAAACTCGAAAACCTGCTCAACGCCGAACTCTTCCGCCAAGTCTAAGCAACCCGACTAAGGCCCATGCAGGGCGGGGTCGCCGCACCCCGCCCTGCATATTCGGCTATGACTTTATTTAAAATACTCTGATTAATCGAAAGCCGGTACGCTTCACACGGGCCGGCTTTTTTTTATTCACCGCCCGTGTTTAGCGACCGTAGCACTTTGCTCCGGCTCAGCCCAGATCCGGCACGGTCAAACTGTGCCCGTTGTCCTTCCGCCCGAGTTGCAGCATAAACGGCGCGGCCACCTTCGCCCACGCCGCCGGCTTGGGGTACGCGTCCGCTCCATCCTGGTAACACAGCCGCAGCATCGCCGTATCGATCACGCCCGGGCTCAAAGGCACAGCGGCGAGGGGCGCGGGCAACTCCTCCGCCAGCGCCTTGGTCAGGCCTTCCACGCCCCACTTGCTCGCGCAGTAGGGCGCGAAATCACCCGAGACCGAGCGACCCCAGCCCGAGGAAAGATTCACCACCACGCCGCTGCCCCGCGCGATCATCGCCGGCACGAAGCCCTGCACCACATGCACCACGCCGGTTAAATTGACCTGAAACAACTTCGCCACCGCCGCTGCGTCCTGCTTCCAAAGCGGCGCGGGCGCGGTGAGCAGACCCGCGTTATTGATCACCAAATCCGGCGCGCCGTGCACGGTGAGCATGCGCTCGGCCCAAAGCGCCACCTTCATCGGCTCCGCCACATCGAGCACATCGAAGGTGCTGGGAGCAGAAACGCCGAAACGCAGATCCAGAATCGCCTCCGGACTCCGCCCGCACCCGATCACCGTGTGCCCCAAGGCGACAAACTCATCCAGCAGTGCGCGTCCGAGGCCCTGGGTACATCCGGTCAAAACGATTTTCATAGACAACAAAGCCATGGCGACGAATCGCCATGGCGCAACTGCGCCGCCATATCTGGCAACAAATCCTACTTCGGGAACACGCTCCCATTCGCCTTGAGATTTAGCTTAATTGGCCGAGGACGGCCAACTCTACAGCAGCCTTCTTTGTGTAGCGTTGGCCGTCCCCGGCCAAATTTCCGAAATAGGCTAAATTTGAGCGCGGACTGGTATCAGCTCTTCTGGGCGCTTTCCAAAGCCTCAAGCTTGGACATCGCCTCGGTTTGTACCCGCTCCACATCGTCGTGCTTGATACCGAGCGCCTCTAATTTCTCCTGCGGCACCCCCCACTCAGCCTCGTCCGCCGTCAGTCCGAAACCGGCGATGCGCACGATGTTGTCAGTAATGTCGATCAGCTTGCTAAGCCGGGAAATCTCCCCCGCTTCGCTATGCGCATGACGCACCGCATCAACGATTTCCTCGGGGAAGCCCCACTCGGCCAGCAAAATTCCTGCGACCTCGTAATGCGTCACGCCGAAGAAACGTCGCTCCCACTCCACCGCCCGACCGGCCCCGCACTGCACGAAGCCTTCCGAGGGCGACAGACTGGTGCGCCCCACCCCATCCAGGAGCAGTTGACCGATACCGCGCAGCAAACCGGCGGTGTACGCCGCGCGGGCATCCATCTTGGTGATGATCGCCAGCTGCTCCGCGACCAGCGCGCTGAATAAATTGTGACGCCGGTAGTCGTCGGCCGAAAAGCCGTAACAACTCAGGCCCTTTTCGCCGATGCTTGAGTTCGAGGCGGACCCCACGAGGCGGTAAACCTCGCTAAATCCCACGCGTTGCAACGCGTCTTCAATCGTGCCAACGCCCCCGGCACCATAGGCCGGACTATTGGCGATACGAATGACGCGCGCGGTCAGGGCAGGATCACGCTTCAGGAGATCTGCGATGGAACGCAGGCCGGCGTTAAAATCCAAAAGCAGCTTATACAAACGCGCCATGATTTGCGGCGCGGCGGGAAGAGAAGCGGAGGAGGCGATGATCGCCTCGCGATCAAGAGTGGAAGTAAGGCTCATCGCGGAAGTAATTCGACACAGTCGAGAAACACTTAAACGCGAAAACCAAATTTCTTAACCGAATCCACGACCGTGTAATGCCGGGTAAAACGTCGCTTCCGAATCACTCACCAACTCTTATCAATAATAATTCCAATTCGCACTTGCAGATTGGAATGATTCTCATTCTCTGCGCCATAATCCCTCCCGATACCGGCCTTCCGCCATGCGCAACGATACCACAGACCATCCCGCCAACCTCGCTGAACGCCTCACGCGCAGCGGGTTGCGCAATACCCCGCAACGCGAGGTGGTTTATCGCGCCTTGCTCGACAAGCGCGATCACCCCACCGCCGATGAAGTTTACGGACGCGTTCGCCCCGAGATGCCCTCCATCTCCCTCGCCACCGTTTACAACTGCCTCGAAACCCTCGTGCAGTGCGACCTCGTCCGCCAGGTGAACTTCGAGCGCGGCCCCTCCCGCTACTGCGCCAACCTCCAGCCCCACGCTCACTTCCACGACGAAAAAACCGGCGCGACTTACGATCTCGACCTCCCGCCCGATGTCATCGAGCGCATCCGCTCGGTTCTGCCCCCCGGCTACTCCGCCAAGACCGTCGAAATCACCTTCCACGGCCAATCCCCCACCCCCTGAGCCTCTCCTCACCACTCACTCCTCGCTACTCACTCCTTTTCCAAACCATGCCCTCCCTCGAAATCCGCGATCTCTTCGTCGCTCTCGCCGCGACTCCCGACAAGCCCATCGTCAAGGGCCTTAACCTCACGATCCGCACCGGCGAGGTGCACGCCATCATGGGGCCCAACGGCACCGGCAAATCCACCCTCTCCAAGGCCATCGCCGGCCATCCCGACTACGTTATCACCTCCGGCGACGTCATCCTGGACGGTAAATCCATCCTCGAAATGGAGCCCGACGAACGCGCCCGCGCCGGCCTCTTCCTCGCGTTCCAATACCCGAGCGAAATCCCCGGCGTCTCCATCGCCAATTTCGTCCGCGCCGCCGTCCAGGCCCGCCTCGCCGAGGGCGAGGAGCTCGACGCCACCGCCTACTACAAGCGTCTCTACGCCAAGATGGACCTGCTCAAGATCGACCGGAAGTTCACCTCCCGTTCGGTCAACGAGGGCTTCTCCGGCGGCGAAAAGAAACGCTGCGAAATCCTGCAAATGGCCATGCTCGAACCCACTTTCTCGCTCATGGACGAGACCGACTCCGGCCTCGACATCGACGCCCTCCGCATCGTCGCCGAAGGCGTCAACCTCATGCGCGGCGATAAGCTCGGCGTCCTTCTCATCACCCACTATCAGCGCCTGCTCGACTACATCGTGCCCGACTTCGTGCACGTCATGTATGACGGCCGCATCGTAAAATCCGGTGACAAGTCCCTCGCCCTCGAACTCGAAGCCAAGGGCTACGACTGGGTGAAACAGGAACTCGCCGCCTCCTCCGCCGCCGTCGCGAACGCCTAACCCGCGTCAGGCCCTGGCTGACACTCCCAAATTTCAGCTTTTCCGCTTTTCCAAATTTCAAATTTTCAAACATGCAGCCTCCTTCCGACCTCCTCGCCGCGCCCGAAACCGAAGCGGCCGACACCGCCACCGCCGTGGAAAACCCCACCGTCGGCATCGACCAGTCCGTCGGCGATTTCACCTACGATGTGAAATACGCCTTCGACGCCGGTTCCGGCCTCAACGAGGGCGTCATCCGCTACATCAGCGACGTCAAAAAGGAGGCCTCCTGGATTCTCGATTTCCGCCTCAAGGCCTACCAGACCTTTCTCGATAAACCCATGCCCACCCATTGGGCGACCAAGGATCTGGAGAACATCGATTTTAACAAAATCCGTTACTACCTCTCACAGGGCCAGAAACCCAAGCGCACCTGGGACGAGGTGCCCGACGACATCAAGCGCACCTTCGAGCGCCTCGGCATCCCCGAGCAGGAACGCAAGTTCCTCGCCGGCGTCGAAGCCCAGTTCGACAGCGAAGCCGCCTACTCCAACGTCAAAGACATCGTCGCCAAACAGGGCGTCATCTTCTGCAACTCCACCGAGGCCCTGCGCGAGCACCCGGAGATTTTCCGCAAGTGGTTCGGCAAGGTCATCCCCACCGGCGACAACAAATTCTCCGCCCTCAACTCCGCCGTCTTCTCCGGGGGCTCCTTCATCTACGTCCCGCCGGGCGTGAAGGTCGCCATGCCGCTCCAGGCCTACTTCCGAATCAACGCGGAAAACTTCGGCCAGTTCGAGCGCACCCTCATCATCGCCGACGAAGGCGCCGAGGTCACCTACATGGAGGGCTGCACCGCCCCCAAGTTCTCCACCTCCACCCTCCACTCCGCCGTGGTCGAGCTGGTCGCGCTCAAGGGCGCGAAGATCCAATACATCACCGTCCAGAACTGGGCGCCCAACGTCTTCAACCTCGTCACCAAACGCGCCATCGCGATGGAAGACGCCGAGGTCAAGTGGATCGACTGCAACATCGGCAGCCGCCTCACCATGAAATACCCCGGCGTGATCCTGAAGGGCAAACGCGCCCGCGGCGAAGTCATCTCCATCGCCCTCGCCAACGACGGCCAGCACCAGGACACCGGCGCCAAGATGATCCACGCCGCCGACGACACCACTTCCGTCATCGTCGCCAAATCCATCAGCGTCGGCCAGGGCCGCTCCACCTACCGCGGCGTCGTGCACATCCCCAAGCACCTCAAGGGCTGCAAAAACAACACCGAGTGCGACGCCCTGCTGATCAACACCAACAGCCGCACCGACACCTACCCCGCCATCGTCGTGCGCGGCGATACCCACGCCGTCCAGCACGAGGCCTCCGTATCGAAGGTTTCCGAAGACATGATCTTCTACATGCAGCAGCGCGGGCTCACCGAGGCCCAGGCCATGAGCCTCGCGGTCAACGGCTTCGTCAATGACCTCGTCCGCCAATTCCCCATGGAATACAGCGTCGAGCTCAAACGCCTCATCGACCTCGAAATGGAAGGGTCGGTCGGCTGATACCGCCCGGCTACTCGCTCCTCGCTACTCACTCCTCGCTACCTTCAGCCCATGTCCGCTCCCGCCCTTTCCTCCTCGCCCGTAGAAGGCTTCACCTCCACCCGGTTCGCCCAGCACCTTTCCCATCGCGCCTACCTGCCCGCCTGGTGGCTGGAAGCGAAAAAAGCCGCCTGGAACCAGTTCAACGCCCTTCCCCTGCCTTCCCGCACGGACGAAAACTGGCGTTTCTCCGACCTCAAGGGCCTCGACCTCTCCGGCTTCACCGTGCCCGAGGACCACTCCCGGCAAATCCCCAACGTCTCGTCCTTCCCCGAAGCCGCCGAGATCGTCTTCTCCAACCGCCAGGTCGTGGCTCGCAGCCACGTCTCCGCCGACCTCGCCGCCAAGGGCGTCATCTTCGCCCCGCTCGACGAAGCCCTCCGCCAGCACGGCGATCTCGTTCGCACCTACTTCCAGAAGCACCCGGCCAACCTCGGCTCGGAAAAATTCGTCGCCCTCAACACCGCCCTCACCGTGGCCGGCGGCTTCCTCTACGTGCCCGCCGATGTCGAGGTCGCCCTGCCCTTCGTCATCCAGCACACCCTGACCGGCCACAACGTATCGGTTTTCCCCCACACGATTGTCGTCCTCGGCCCCCGCGCCAAGGCCACCCTGGTCGAGTTCTTCGTCTCCGGAGGTTCGTCTTCCGACGCAGGGCGTTCGCTTGCGAATGCCGCCCCCACCGAACGCCAGTTCGTCTCCGGCGTGAACGATCTCCACGCCGCCGAGGGCGCCCAGCTCACCTACGTCGGCGCCCAGCGCTGGAGCCGCGAGACCCTCGCCATCCAGGTCAACAGCATCGCCGCCGAGCGCGATGCCCGCGTGCTCTCGCTCAACCTCCACCTCGGCGGCCGCCAGGCACGCCACGAGTCGCACTCCCGCCTGCTCGGCCCCGGCGCGGACGGCGACAGCGAGTTCGACCAACGCCCGTTGCAGACCCACGTCTCGCCCCGCACCACGTCGAACCTGCCCTACAAAAACGCCCTGCTCGACACCGCGAAGACCATCTTCTCCGGACTCATCATCGTCGAACCCGACGCGCAGAAAACCGACGCCTACCAGAAGAACCGCAACCTGATGCTCAGCGACACCGCCGAGGCCCACAGCCTGCCCGGTCTCGAAATCCAGGCCAACGACGTCAAATGCTCCCACGGCAGCACCAGCGCCCGCATCGACGGCGAACAGGAATTCTACCTTAAAGCCCGCGGCATCAACCCCACCGAGGCCCGCCGCCTGCTCGTCTCCGCCTTCTTCGAGGAAGTGCTCAACAAACTCGAAAACGAGGACCTGCACGCCGCCCTCACCGGCTTGATCGCCGCCCAGTTCAAGAAATGAAGTATCCAGTGGCGGGTAGCGAGTAAGCGGGCCCACCAATCGCCTGCTCCGAACCTGCTCGCTACCCACTACTCGCTACACGCTACTTTTCTTCCCGCCCATGTCCTCCGCCTCCAAAGACCGCATCCTATCCCGCGACATCGTCGTCACCCAAATCCCTTCGGGCGACAAACACACGCTCTTCGCCGGCGCGAAGGTCTTCATCCATCAGGTCCTCGGCGGCACCTACACCGTACAGGGCGACGCCGGCCTCTACCGCATCGATGGCAAAGACGCCGACGCCATTGGCGAGACGGTCACAGACCACGCCGTCCAGGCCGCCACCCTCGCCGACGGCGCGCCCGACCCCGAGGCGCTCTGGGACCAGCTGCGCAAAGTTTACGACCCCGAAATCCCGGTAAACATCGTGGACCTCGGCCTCGTTTACTCGCTCGACGTCACCAAGTCCGACACCGGCTACAAGGCCGATGTCGCCATGACCCTCACCGCCCCAGGTTGCGGCATGGGCCCCGCCATCGCCGAGGACGCCAAGGGCAAACTGCTGCTCGTGCCCGGTCTCAGCATGGCCGACGTGCGCATCGTCTGGGAGCCCACCTGG
Source organism: Verrucomicrobiota bacterium (assembly GCA_026398135.1). GTDB lineage: Bacteria > Verrucomicrobiota > Verrucomicrobiia > Opitutales > Opitutaceae > IMCC26134_A. The sequence continues at coordinate 34,661 of JAPLTN010000052.1, read as the reverse complement.
AACCAGTCCATGATCAGCGAAGAGGGCAAAATGAAGCTCGGCCTCATCTAGGCCCTCTTCTATAAGGAGCTCATCCCAACCCTTAAATTACCCCATGATCAACATCGATGAGCTAATCCAACAAGCGAACGACCTGGCCCCTCTGCCGGCCAGCACCGTCCGGCTGGCGCAGTTAGTGAGTTCACCCGATTACCACATGGATGACGTGGTCGCGCTCATCGATTTCGACCAGGCTCTGACGGTGAAACTCCTCCGCGCGGCCAATTCCGCCGCAGAGGCCGGCAAAACCAAGGTCGGAACCGTGGGAGAAGCCGTGCTGCGCCTGGGTGCCGCCCGTATTTTGAGCATGGCCGTGGCCACCGGTGCCAAGCCTCTCCTGCAAAAACAGATTCCCGCCTACGGGCTGGACGAAGGCGGACTGTGGCGTCACTCCGTGGCCGCTGCCGTGGCTGCCGAGGTGCTGCCGGGGTTCTGCCGGCAAGACATACCGCCGGAAAGCTTCACCGCCGCCCTGCTGCACGACGTGGGCAAACTCGTCATGGGTCGCTTCATCGACCCCAAAATTCTGGGCTACATCCAACAAGCCCAGGAGGTCGAAAAAATCGGCCGCCTTGAAGCCGAGATGCTCATCCTCAAAGTCCATCACGCCGAGCTCGGCGGCCTGATAGCCCGTCACTGGCAGCTGCCCGAGCGAGTCGCCCAGGCCATCGGCTACCACCACCAACCCGAGGTTCCGCACGAGGTCGTTTGCGATGTAACGTATGTCGCGAACCAAATCGCCAAGAGCATCGAGGCCGGCCTGGAGGGCCGCACCGTGGAAACCGTCATCGACCCCGAAGTGTCCACCCGCCTCGGCCTCTCCTTGGAAAAACTCCCGGAGCTTTGCTCGACCGCCGCCACCCGCTACCAGCAGGTCAGCCAGCGTTACAACGCCACCTGAGCCACCTGATAAACCCTTTGGGTTCGTCTGCATTGTTCCCGCCGCCGTCTCCAGCGGCGGTTTTTTTGCGCCCCACTCCTGCGACGTCAGGGCCACCTGGCCGTTCATGCGCATGGGGAGGAGCCCATCGCGCAGTTGGGTGATTTCTTGGTTTTGCTATTCTAGATTCTGCTTCCGGGCGGCCATGGGGAATGGTTTATGCCTTTGAGCCACAGAGGCGGGGTGATGATCGTTTAGTGATAGCTTTGCTCTCATCATGAAGACTGCCACCGTCGCCGATCTGCGCAACGATTTCGCCGCCATCTCCAAGTGGATTCACGAAGGCGAGGCCGTCACCATCACCAAGCGCGGCCTGCCCTTCGCCACCCTGTCCCCCGTCCGCAGGCGTAAGAAACCCGCGCCCCTCGACCGCCTCGACCGGCTTCACCGCCTTTTCCCCGACGGCCCGGTGTCTGGTGACGCCCGGGCCGTCGTTGACCACGACCGGGGTGACCGGTGAGCACCTACATTGACACCGCCCTTTTTTAGCATGGGATATTTTTATTATTAAGGCGTTGCTCCGTTAAATTCCAATGGGGGGCGTCGAACCGATGGGTCGAGCCGATGGCTGGCTAAAATAAGGTGCGGGTTAGAAATTCTGATCGGGCCGTAACATGCTGCATTTGCTCTGTTGCAAGGTTACCCAATCTGATCACCACCGGCAAAGGCATCGCCAAACCCGAGCAGGTGTCAGGTAGACATCAGTTCCAGCTTGGTTTTTCGCCAAGGACGGTGCCCCGCGCTACGCTTCCGCCGTCTGCTCGATCGGCATCTCGTGGAGTTTCAGATCGGGATTTTTCTCGATGAAATACTCGCGCGTCCAGTCGTTGGGAAAGAGCACGATCGGGTGCCCGAATTTATCCGCGCCGAAGGCCACGCCGCTCGCCACCACCAGCGCGTTCGGATTGGCCAGGCTGGGATGCGGCGAAAGCCAGCGCAGCTGCGTCCACGGGGTGGCCTCGAGTTTGCACTCGGCGTTGTATTCGGACTTGAGACGAGACTGCACCACCTCGAACTGGAGCGGCCCCACCGCCGCCAGCAAAGTCGCGCCCGGCGGGGCGTTGCGCGGCATGAAGGACTGCACCACGCCCTCCTGCAGAAGCTGCTCCAAACCGGTCCGGTATTTTTTGGCGTCCGAGGAAGTCGGATTGAAAATGTAGGCGAAGACTTCGCTCGGAAACCGGGGGATTTCGTCGAAGGCGATGGTGCGATCCTCGGTCAGGGTATCGCCGATGCCGAAGGCGTCATGACCCACCAAGCCAATCACGTCACCCGGCCAGGCCACGTCCACCGTCTCGCGTTCCTGTCCGAAAAGCCGGTGCGCGGAGGATAGCCGCACCTGTTTGCCGGTGCGCTGATGGGTCACCACCATGTCGCGCTCGAACTTGCCGGAACAGACGCGGATGAAGGCGATGCGATCCCGGTGCTTGGGATCCATGTTGGCCTGGATCTTGAAAACGAAACCGGAAAACTTTGGATGCTCGATCGGCACCACCTTGGCCTCGGTCGGCGCGGGCGCGCCCGGAGCCGCGATGGTGACGGAGCGCCGGTGCGTCGGTGAAATCGAGTTTTTCAAAAAACCCTCCAGCAACAGCTGCACGCCAAAGTTGTTCACCGCCGACCCGAAAAACACCGGTGTCTGCTTGCCGGCATGCACGGCGGCGAGATCGAAAGGGGCGGTCGCGCCGTCCAGCATGGCGATCTGCTCGGTGATTTCCTCGTAAGTGACGTCGTCGAATTTATTGCGCACCACCGGATCGGAAAGACCGGTGACATTTACCGGAGCGCGGAAGGCCCCGCCCGGCACGCGTTCGAAAAGATGGACCTCGCTGGAGCGCCGGTCGAACACGCCGCGAAAGGTCGGCCCATTGCCCAGCGGCCAGGTCAGGGGACACGGCGCGAGCCCGAGCACGCGCTCCAACTCGTCGATCAATTCGAGCGGATTCTGGGTGGGCCGGTCGCACTTGTTGAAGAACGTGAAAATCGGGATGCCGCGACGACGGCAGACCTCGAAAAGCTTGCGCGTCTGGGGCTCGATGCCCTTGGCCGAATCGATCACCATCAGCGCGGCGTCCACCGCAGTCAGCACCCGGTAAGTATCCTCGGAGAAATCCTTGTGGCCGGGCGTATCGAGCAGGTTGACCGCGTAGCCCTGATAATCGAATTGCAGGACGGTCGAGGAGATCGAGATGCCGCGCTGCTTCTCTAGTTCCATCCAGTCGGAGGTGGTGGAGCGCTGTTGTTTGCGGGCGGTGACGGAGCCGGCGAGGTGAATGGCGTTGCCGTAGAGCAGGAACTTTTCAGTCAGCGTGGTTTTACCGGCATCCGGGTGAGAGATGATGGCGAAGGTGCGGCGGCGGGCGATTTCCTGGGCGGGCGTCATGGCGAAACGCGAGAGCACACGCGGCGCAAGCGGCAAGGGAAAGGGCAAAACACCACCGAGCCATCATCGCCAACAATCGCCCTTCCGCCCAACACTCACCCCGCCGCCCCAAGCATCAAGTAACCTAATAGGTTACTTTGTCGGCGGTGTCGGGCGGGATGGGCACATCGCGGACGCATCATCGGGAAACATTCCGCACGGGAAACTGCGCGGCAGATTCAACGCGGCAGGTTTTCCGCGCGGAAGTTGCTCACGTCTTGTGCGGCGGGGGGCTTCTTGGCACAGCTGGAAGTTTTCATGCCATGGATCGCCGCCAGTCTTCTATCCGCCCTGTTCCTCGGGTTCTACGACCTGAGTACCAAGCACGCGGTACGCGACAACGCCGTGCTCCCGGTGCTGTTTCTGGCCAACGTTTGCAGTGCGTTGATCTGGCTCGTGCTGCTCGCCATCGCAGGCAGCGGCGCGGCGCTACCGGCCGTGCTGCACGTCGATGCCCTCACCGCCGGGCAACATCTCCAGCTTCTGCTGAAATCCGCCATCGTGGCCGCTTCCTGGCTGTGCAGTTATTTCGCACTGAAAAACCTGCCGCTGTCGCTGGCCGCACCGATCCGGGCAACCGGGCCGATGTGGACCCTGTTTGGCGCGCTCCTTATCCTCGGTGAACGGCCCACCGGGTTGGAGTTTCTCGGCGTGGGCGTGACCCTGGTTTCCTTTTTCAGCCTCTCGCTAGCCGGAGCTCGCGAGGGCGTTCATTTCCATAAAAACCCCTGGATAGGCTGGCTGCTGGCCGGCACGCTGATTGGCGCGGTCAGCGGCCTATATGACAAATTTCTGCTTGGTCGAAACGGTTTCACCGCCGCCACCGTTCAGTGCTGGTTCTCGATCTACCTCGCACTGCTTTTTCTGCCTTTGGCGGTGGGCTGGAAACTCCGCTGGTGGCCGCGCAAGACCTTCCAATGGCGCTGGAGCATTATCGGTATCTCAACCGGCCTGCTGGTGGCGGACTTCCTCTACTTCGACGCGCTGCGCAACCCCGAGGCCCTCGTCTCGCTGGTTTCCAGCCTGAGGCGAGGCAGCACCTTGGTGGCCTTTGCCGGCAGCGTCTGGTTGCTTAAAGAGGCCAACGGTCGCCAAAAAATCGTGCCCGTGCTCGGCATCTTGACCGGCATTGTGCTCACCATCCTTGGCTAAACCGCCCCACCGCCTGCCCGATCGGCTCATCGCCAAACCACGGATTGAAACCTGGCACCGCTTCGCCCCACCTTACCCGCCTCCCTTTCATGCGCACCCTCACCGGCATCCAGCCCTCCGGCATTCTCCACCTCGGCAACTACCTCGGCGCGATGCAGCCGGCCATCGCCGCGCAGGACCAGCCGGGCGACTGCTACTACTTCATCGCGGACTACCACTCGATGACCTCCCTGCTCGATCCGCAAAAACGCCGTGACTACACCCTCGGCGTCGCCCTCGACTGGCTGGCCTGCGGCCTCGACCCCGCCAAAGCCGTGCTCTGGCGCCAAAGCGATGTGCCCGAGGTCTGCGAACTCGCCTGGATGCTCGGCACCCTCGCCCCCATGGGCCTGCTGGAACGCGCCCACAGCTACAAAGACAAGACCGCCCGCGGCATCGCCGCCAACGTCGGCCTCTTCACCTACCCCGTGCTCATGGCGGCGGACATCCTGCTCTTTAACACCACCCACGTGCCCGTTGGTCGCGATCAAAAGCAACACGTCGAGATGACCCGCGACATGGCGATCAAGTTCAACCTCAGCTACGGCGAAACCTTCACCATTCCCGAGTCGGTGATCCGCGACGAGTCCGCCGTCGTCCCCGGCCTTGACGGACAGAAGATGAGCAAAAGCTACGGCAACACCCTCGAACTCTTCGGAGAGGAAAAAGCCACGCGCAAAAAAATCATGGGCATCCCCATGGATTCGCGCACCCCGGCCGAACCCAAACCCGACGCCGACCAAAACATCGCCATCCGCCTGCTCAAAGTCGTCGCCGAGCCCACCCTCGCCGCCGAGACCGAGGAAAAACTCCGCGCCGGCGGCCTCGGCTACGGCGACCTCAAAAAAATCCTCTTCGAGCAAGTCTGGACCCATTTCGCGCCCGCGCGCGCCCGCCGCGCCGAGTTGGTGGCCAACCTCGATCACGTGGAAAAAACTCTCCAAGACGGCGCTGCCAAAGCCCGCGCCGTCGCCGCCCCCGTGCTCGACCGCGCCCGCCGCGCCTGCGGCTTGCGCTGAACACCATAACTCAAAATCTCCATAAAAAAGCCGGGGCCGCGAAGCCCCGGCTTTTTCGTTATTTCAAATCAAACCCTGTGCCGACTTAACCTATCGGAGCTTTGGCTCAATATTACCGAGCCCAGCCGAGTCTAGCTGCACTCCGGCCCGACGCAGCGTATCTTCCAAAGCAGGCGAAAAACGCCCCGTTAATTCTTCCAAACGGAACTCAAACTCAGTCGTACCTTCCTCGGAAACATAAGCCAAGGCATCGGCCCATTTCACGAGGTCTGCCTCGTCGAAATGTTCATCCAACACCGCCTGGCTGCCGCCCAAAGCGACAATCTGCGGACTGTAGCGTTCAGCGGCGGGATCTATGCCCAGGAAACGCACCGGGCCCTGTAAACCACCGCGTTGGATCCTTTGATCCATGGCGGCAAACGTCGTATAGGCGAAGGCGGCGTTGGCCAGAGTGGCCTGACGCACTAAATCGGAACGGGAAGCGAGCAGTTGCGAGAGTTTCATGATTAATGACCTTTCGAGCTGGGGGTGCCCGTGCACCGGTTGATGGACTTTAGGCCGGTCAACCCGCCTCGATGAGACGAATCTAACGGCAGAACAGGAACACCGACTCACCTAGCTTATGCCGGGCCAACTTCGGCGCAAGCGGGCAGGCAATTTGATCAAAGCCAAATTTTAGTGAGCGACTAAACCACCACCAACGGAGGCTCACCCAGCGCCGCGATAGCCGTCATGATGCGTTCGCTGGCGCGCTGGTAGCGCTCCTTGCCATCCGCCGGGCTATCGTAATCGGCCGGTCGCAGCGCGGGGCCAAAGACTATGTGCACCTGGGTGCCTGGCCGAAACCCACCGCCGCGCCCAAACGCGATGTGGCTGTTAAAAATCCGGCACGGCACCACCGGCACCTTCGATTTGCACACGATCATGCCGACCCCGCCCTTGGCCGGCTGGAGCTTGCCGTCCGGCGAACGCGTGCCCTCGGGAAACAGCGCGATAGGCCGCCCCGCCGCCAAGGTGCCCAATACGCGCTTGATTGCCGCCAAGTCCGCTCCGTCGCGGTCCACCGGAATCGCCCCCACCCCGTCCATCCACCACGCCCCGAGGCCGGGCGACCAGAGCGTTTTACGGGCAAAAAACGCCATCTGCCGCGGCATCACCGCGCCGATGAACGGCGGGTCCAAATGGCTGGCGTGGTTGGCCGCGACGAGGAAGGCCCCGTCACCCGGCAAGTTCTCCAACCCGGCGACTTCGCCGCGAAACAGCGCCTCATGAACGCAATTCAGAAAATAATGGAAAAACCCATACATCGGCTCCATGCGGAGCTGGGCGAACGATTCTCGGGCGGACATGGCTGAAACGAAGGAATTGAATTGGCCTGCGGGTTACCTTGGCTCGATGCCGTTCCGCTCAAACACCCAGCCGGGCGGCGATAGGTTCGGAGACCCGCGCCACCACCTCGTCGAGCGATAAAAAGGTGGAATCGATATCAATAGCCCCGGGCGGACAAAGCAACGGTGCCGCCTTGCGTGTGCTATCCAAGCGGTCGCGTTCCGCGATGGAATCCTGCTGCCCCTCGGCGGCGCGACGCCGCGCGCGCTCCTCGGGGTCGGCATGCAGGAAAAACCGAAAATCCGCGTCGGGGAAAATCACCGTGCCGATGTCGCGTCCTTCCATCACCAAGCCGGCAAAACGATGCTCGCGGGCGATGCGGGCCTGATCGCGTTGATACGCCAGCAAGGCCGCCCGCACCGCCGGCAAAGCGGCGAAATGGGACACCGCCGCATTCACCGCCGGTCCGCGCAACTCGGCCTCCGGCACCAGCCGACCGCCGACCTCGATCTGGGCGCGTCGGCCATCCAACACCGTGCCCAAGGGCAGCTCGGCCAAAGCGCTCTCCACCGCCGCGACCTCGGCGGGGTTCAAGCCCCGGCGCAACAATTCGGCGGTCAGCGCCCGGTAGTAAGACCCGGTATCGATATGCAGGAAATTAAAACGCGAGCTGAGGGCGCGCGCGGTGGTCGATTTGCCGGCAGCTGCGCCGCCGTCGATAGCGATGATTAGAAAAGACATCAGGAAAAAGTTAAACGGAGCCGCGAGTGCGCAGGGTTTCGAGCACCTCAAAAAAATTCGGGAAGGTCTTCGCGCAACACGCCGGATTGTCGATGGTCAGCCAGGGTTTTCCGTCTCCGTGCAAGTCGCACGAACCGAGTATGCCAAAACTCATCGCGAAACGGTGGTCATGGTAGGTTTGAATCACCACTCCGCGCGCCGCCCGCAAGGCCGTCAGATTCGGCGTGATCGTCAAACCGTCGCCGTCCTCGTGCTCGTGCACCGCCTGCCCGAGTCTGCGTAGTTCGGCGACCATTCCCGCCACCCGATCCGTCTCCTGTTTTCGGGTGTGCGCCACTCCCGTGATCGTCGTCGGCCCGGTAAGCAGCGGGCTGATCGCCGCGAGAGTTAAAAAGGTGTCGGAGAACCCGGAAAAATCCCGTGTCACGCCGCCTCGCGCCGCGCCTTTCGCAAACGAGACCCGCAACCCGTCCGCTACCACTTCGGTCCCGAGACCGACCTCCGCCATCACGCCGACAAACCGCGTATCGCCCTGCAATCCCTCGCGAAGATTCAGCAAGGTCAGCTCGCCCCCGACGACCAGCGGTAACGCCGCGTAATAGCTGGCGGCGGTGGCGTCGGGCTCGATGGGGCAGCTTTTCCCCGGATAAACGTAACGCACTCCGGCCGGCAGACGGAACCGGTCCGGCCCCGTGCGCTCCAGCGCGGGCTGTCCGAATTGCTCCATGAATCGCGTGGTCATTTCCACAAACGGCCAGCGCACCCCGCCAATCAACGAAACCTCGACCGGCGCGGCGGCGCGGGGTGCGATCATTAATAATGCGGACAACATCTGGCTGCTTTCGGTGGCATCAATCGCCACCTCGCCGCCGCGCAGGCCGCGCGCATAGATCTCAATCGGGAAAAAACCTTCGATCCCAAGGCAGCGAATCTCGGCCCCGAGTGCGCGCAGGGCTTCGATCAAGCCCTTCATCGGACGCTGATTCATCCGCTCGGTGCCTTGGATACGGTAAACGCCGCGCGGCGCGGCGGCGCAGAGCGCGGTCAGAAAACGAGCCGCCGTGCCCGCCAATCCCACGAACAACTCAACAGGAGACTCCGACTGGAAAGCCTCGCCCTGGCCGGCCACGTAGAGCGTCTTGGCCGTCTCATTCGCGATCACGGTATAGCCCAACTCGCGCAGCGCCCCGGCCATCAACCGGGTGTCGTCGCTGAACAATGCCCCGGTCAGCGCGACGGGCGCATCGCACAACGCGGCGAGCAACAAGGCGCGGTTGGTCAGGCTCTTCGAGCCCGGTATTTCCACCGTTCCAGCGACCGGACGGACAAACGGAATCACGGGGAGTTGGGCGGGAAGCGACGAGGCGACGGCGGACATGGTTAAAAAATGAATTTCAGATTCGGACTGCGAAACGCGGATCGATTAAAGGTTTATGTTAAGCGCGAAACCCATCGCGCCAGAGTTTACCGCGTTCCAGGCGGGCGCGAATCTCCACCCAGTCGGACTGTTCCAGTGCACGGCGAAACGCCGCCAACTCCTCCTCATGGCGAGCCAGCGCCTGCAATACGGCCGTCCGGTTGTGCTGAAAAATCTCGATCCACATCGCGGCGTCGCTCGCCGCGATCCGGGTGGTGTCGCGCAGGCCGTTGCCCGCCAGATGCCGCCATTGCCCGTCTCGCGCCGCCAGGGTGCAGGCCAGGCTGGTGGCGACGGCCTGCGGCAAATGGCTGATGTTGGCCACGATCTCATCATGCGCCTCGGGTGCCACCGAAACCACGCTCGAGCCCAGCGCGCGCCAAAAAGCTTCCAGGGTGCGCTGCGCCGACGGCGGCGTATCCGCTGTCGGCGTGACGAAAGTAACCCGCCCCTCGAACAGCGAGGCCGTGCCGTGTTCCCAGCCGGTTTTTTCGCTCCCGGCCATCGGGTGCGAGCCGATAAAACACGAGCCGGCGGCGCGTGCGTGACCGGCGGCGGCGGTGCAAATCGGCCCCTTCACACTTCCTACATCCGTAACGATCGCCCCGGCGGCGAGGTGCGGGCCGATCTGGCGGTCGAGCTCGATGATCTTATCCACCGGCGCCGCGAGCACCACGAGATCGGCACCGGCAACTGCGGTTTCGGGCGTTTCGGCCACGTTGTTCAGCCAATCTTGGCCGCGCAGTGCAGCCCGCACCTCGGCCCTGCGCGCCCAGACCGTGATGTGTTTTGCCAGTCCGCGCGCATGAGCGGCGCGGGCCACGGAGGCACCGAGCAGACCGGGAGCGAGGATGGAAAGGTGGTGAATCATGGCAAAGAAGCGGGGAGCGTGAAAGCGGCGGGAGGCTTGTCGAGCCTCGGGGCATGCAGGGAGGCGGGAAATCGCGACCTCGACCCGGCGACCTGGCCAGATGGGAAAAAAGCCGTTGACGGCGACCGACGCGACCGGTTGGTTCTTATCTTTTTCCAACTCCCGACCCTCTCTTTCACCATGTCCATCGAGATCAAAATCCGCAAAAACGAGCCTGTTGACCGCGCCCTGCGTCGCCTCAAGAAGAAGCTCGAGCGTGAAAACATCATCAAGGATGTCCGCGCCAAGCGCTACTTCGAGAAGCCCTGCGAGCGCCGCCGTCGCAAGGAGAAGGTCCAGGCCTTCACCCAGATGCTCCGCCGCCGCTACGCGGAATAAAGGGCGCACTGCCCCGCAACGACGGCTGACCAGCCTTCGTTTCCCAGCCGCGCCGGTGCCCACGTGCCCGCGCGGTTTTTTTGTTTTCGATCCCCGGCACGCTCCGTGCACTTAATGCACACCCGCTTTGATCGCACCCGTGAAACCCTCCTTCGCCCTCTCCAGTTGTTGGAACTCGTTTCGTCACAACGACGGGTATGCGATGCTTAAAGAGATTGCGGCGCTTGGGTTCACCCACGCCGAATTGAGCCACGGCATCCGGATTTTGCTGCTTCCGGGCATTCTTCGCGCCGTGGAAGAGGGCGTGATCAAGATCAGTTCGACCCATAACTTCTGCCCCTTGCCGGCCGGTATCACCCAAGCCGCACCGAATTTATTCGAACCCTCCGCGACCGACCCCAAGGAGCACGATCAATGGCTCCGGCATACCAAACGAACCTTGGATTTTTCCGCGCAGGTCAAAGCGAGGGTCTGTGTGCTGCATTTGGGCAGCGTGAAATTCTGGTTTTTCCCGCCATCCCGAAAACTGAAGGCGTTTTTGGAAAAAAACCCCGCCACCGTCGCGCAAACCGACCCCAAATACCGGAACGTGCTGCGCAAGGCCGGGGAAAAAATGCGCTCCCGCATGGGACCGGCGTGGAAACAAACCCTGGCCAGTCTCGGCGAGATCAAAGCCTACGCCGCCGAGCGCGGCATCGCCCTGGGCTGTGAGAATCGGGAAAAATTCGAGGAACTCCCCCTCGACGACGATTTCGGCGCGATGTTTGAGGCACTGGGCGAAAACACCCCCTGCGGCTATTGGCACGACACCGGTCACGCAGACATCAAAGCCGGCATGGGGCTGATCAACCACCAGGATCATCTGACCAGGAACGCCCCGCGCCTGCTCGGGTTTCACCTGCACGACGTTAATGCCAAGGGCAAAGACCATCAGCCCATCGGCACCGGTCGCATAGACTTCGAGATGATCAGCTCTTTTTGGCAGCCCCACCATTTGCTGACTCTGGAGTTGAGCCCGCGCACCTCGCCCGAGGATGTCCTCGCCTCACGCGAACACATCAATGACTTGATCCAGAAACGCTTCGGCTGATCAGACCGGCCGCTCTCTCAAATCGACCAATTCCAGGCCTGCAACTCGTCCTGTTTGCGGCACTCGACCGCAGCTTCCTGCTTCTGGCGCGAGCGCACGACCAGGCTTTCGTTTTTGTAGTAGGCGATGCTGTTGGCCGGGATGTTTTCGAGCAGCCATACGTTCGCGCCGACGATGGAGTGCGGCCCGATGCGCGTCTCGCCACCGAGGATCGTGGCATGGGCGTAGATCGTCACGTGATCGCCGATGTCAGGGTGGCGTTTCACGCCTTTCACCGGGTTCCCGGCGTTATCCACCTCGAAGGATTTCGCCCCAAGAGTGACGCCTTGGTAGATTTTAACATGCTCACCAATCGTCGCCGTCTCGCCGATCACGACACCCGTGCAGTGGTCGATAAAGAAGTGGCCGCCAATTCGCGCGCCCGGATGAATGTCGCAGCCGGTTCGCTCGTGCGCGTATTCGGTCAACATGCGGGGCAACAAAGGCACTCCCATACGGTACAGCTCATGGGCAAACCGCTGAATCGAGATCACCAATACGCACGGATAGGCCAGGATGATTTCCTCCACGTGACGCGTCGCCGGGTCGCCCGCGTAGGCCGCCTGCACATCCGTCTGCACGATCCGCCGGAGCTCCGGCAAACGCGCCAAAACCGTATCCGCCACGTCCAAAGCCCGCCCAGCCGGATCCGGACACACCGAGGGTCCGGCAAAGGTGAACGACTTGGCCACCTCTTCGCGCAGCCGGTTGTGCACCGCCCGCAGCCGGGCCCGTGTGATCGCCGGCACATCGGATTGGGCAATGGGTTGGTTCTCGAAAAACCCCGGGAACAAGAGATGCATGACCTCGTTGGCCAGCCGGTTGATCGACTCGTCGGACGGCAGATTACTCCCGTCCAGATGGTTGATTCCCCCCTCGGTTTCATAAGAACGAAGCAGGGCCTGCAGAGTATCGTCGAGCGACATGCGTTACGTAGGTTTTGGCAGTGAGAAGAAATGCGAACGGCACCGCGCCCTTCGCGCAAAAGACAGAAGCTAAGGTCCGGTCAGCACTCGCCCGGGTCAAAACCGATTTTGCAAACCCCCGCCTTCTGCTCGCGCCGTAGCTTCCTCGGTGCGAAGACTGCGCCATGTTCTGGTTAAAAAAAGTGCTCGGCACGCTGCTCATGCCCCTTCCGCTTGGGCTCGGCTTACTGACTTTCGGCATACTCCTGATCGCCTTTGGCCGTCGCTGGCGGGGTTGGTGCGCTCTGCTGCTCGGCTGGCTCGTGCTCGGCACCGCCTCCAATCACGGCATCTCCCAAGCCCTCACTGCATCGCTGCAAAAAACCTACCCCGCCTCCGTCGTGCCCGGTACCGCCACACCCGCTTCGGCACCCGCGCAACCCCTCGCCTTCGTCGCAGTGCTCGGCGGCGGCCACGGCGACAACCCCTCCCTGCCCGCCGGACAACAACTCAGCGCCTCCGCCCGCGCCCGCCTCATCGAAGGCATCCGCATCGCCCTGCTTCATCCCTCGGCCACCCTGATCGTTTCCGGCCCCAAAAACGAACCCGACAACGACTATCCCGCCCACTCCCGCATTCTGGCCGACGCCGCCGTGGAGCTCGGTTTTCCCCGCGACCGCATCGTCGAGCTCAACACCGCGCGCGACACCGCCGAGGAAACCGCCGCCCTCGCCCAACTCGCCGGCCGCAAAACCGTCGCCCTCGTCACTTCCGCCTGGCACCTGTCCCGCGCGATGCAACTCGCCGCCGCCGCCGGCCTGAATGCCCTCCCCTGCCCCGCCGACTACCTCGGCGGTCGCGAGGCCATCATCACGGCCCGCGCCTGGCGCAGTTGGAGCGCTGAAGCCCTCCAGGACTCCACCCGCGCCTGGCGCGAATACCTCGGCCAATTCTGGGCCTGGAGCGTGCGCACCCTGCTCGGCCCGCCCCTGCCCGCACCCAATCAATCCCCCCTCGACAAAACGCCCAGTCCCGGGCTTTCTGCCTGAAACCATGCGCGCCACCCGCCGAATTAACGCCTCGATTATTATCCCGCCCCCCGGGCCGGGAATCCGGGCGTAAACGCATCGCGCGCACGCCAACGATTCACCGAAACCCCGGGCCCTCCAGCCCGGGGTTTTTCGTTGTTTAAACTCCGCCCGCCACTCCCCACGTTTCCCTTTCCCACCGACCGCATCCGACCCGCACACCGACATGAGCAACGCCGTTAAAATCTACGACACCACCCTGCGCGATGGCACGCAGGGCGAAGGCATCAGCTTCTCCGTCACCGACAAACTGCTCATCGCGCAAAAACTCGACGCCTTCGGCGTGGACTACATCGAGGGCGGCTTCCCCGGCTCCAACCCTCGCGACATCACCTTTTTCGCCGAGGCCAAAAAACTCGTTTTCAAACACGCCAAACTCGCCGCCTTCGGCTCAACCCGCCGCGCCGGCATCACCGCCGCCGAAGACGCCCAGCTCGCCACCCTGCTCGCCGCCGACACTCCCGTTCTCACTCTGGTCGGAAAAACCTGGACCCTCCACGTCACCGAAATCCTGCGCACCACCCTGGAAGAGAATCTCGCCATGATCGAGGACTCCGTCCGCTACGTGACCTCGCAAGGCCGCGAGGTCGTTTACGACGCCGAACACTTTTTCGACGGCTACAAGGCCGACCCCGACTACGCCCTGCGCACCCTGCGCGCCGCCCTGGCCGGCGGTGCCAGCAACCTCACGCTCTGCGACACCAACGGCGGCACCCTCGTCGATGACTTCAAGGCCATCGTCGCCCGCGTCGTGGCCGAGTTTGGACCCGAAAAAGTCGGCGTTCACACCCACAACGATTCCGGCCTCGGCGTCGCCCTCTCCCTCGCCGGCGTAACCGCCGGAGCCACCCTCGTGCAAGGCACCGCCAACGGCTACGGCGAGCGCACCGGCAACGCCAATCTCTTCACCGTTCTCCCCAGCCTCTTCCTGAAAATGGGCAAAACCGCCCGCTGCGCGCAAAACCTCGCCGACCTGCGCGAACTCGCACTCACCTTCGACGAGCTCGCCAATCTCAAGCCCGACACCAAATCGCCCTACGTCGGGGCCAGCGCCTTCGCCCACAAGGGCGGCCTGCACGCCAACGCCGCCCAAAAGGTCAAATCCTCCTACGAACACATCGACCCCGCCCTCGTCGGCAACCGCACCCGCGTGCTCGTCTCCGACATGGCCGGCCGCAGCTCCATCGCCATGAAGGCCAAGGAACTCGGCTTCGAGCTCGACGAAAAAGCCCCCGAAATGAAGGCGCTTATCGAGCAGCTCAAAGAACTCGAATTCCGCGGCTACGAATTCGAGGCCGCCGACGCCTCCCTCCAACTCCTCATCGCCCGCACCAGCGGACGCCTGAATTCCTTTTTCGAAGTCGAGGGTTACCGCGTCATCGTCGAGCGCGGCCCCGACGGCCGGCTCGTCGCCGAGGCCACCGTGAAACTCAAAATCAACGGCGAGGCTCGCCATACCGTGGCCGAATGCTCCGGCCCGGTCGGTGCGCTCGACAAGGCCCTCCGTCTCGCCCTTGAGCCCACGTTCCCCAAGCTCCGCACCATGACCTTGCGCGACTACAAAGTGCGCATCATCGACGGCCGTAACGGCACCAACAGCCGCACCCGCGTACTCATCGAAAGCGGCGACGGCCACCGCGTCTGGGGCACCGTCGGCGTGAGCGACAACATCATCGACGCCTCCTGGGCCGCCCTGCTCGACGCCGTCAACTACACCCTCGGTCTCGCGTGAAGTGATACAGGCATTCCTGCCTGTTGCCTGGCACCTACTCATTAGTGATCAAACCGAGTTTTTAACGCAAAGACGCAGAGCCGCAGAGAAAGCCTTCGATTAATACTCTGAGCCTCCGAGTCTCTGTGGTAAAAAACTATTAGAGCGGCACCTGCATCACCCCGACAGGTATCGGGTTGCCCTCCACCAGACGAAACGACTCCTGCGAGCGAAAGAGAAAGCAGCTCGGATGCGCCATGGACGATTCCACTGCAAAAAACAGCGAACAGCGGCCAGAGCCTCTTGGCTTGGGCCTGGTGCTCAGTCCTTGTCCAAAGCGGCCATGCTGGCCTCCGAGAAGCGCTTTTGGTTTTCGCGATCTTCACGTTCGATCACTGCGATCCATCTAAAAAAGGGGCCAAGCACGGCGTCCTGGGCGTGAGTCCCCGCCGCCTTGAGCGCGGCGGCCTCCGTGTAGTCGTATTCGGGGTTAAGAATTCCATTTAAGTAACCGCGCACCAAGGGGCTACTGATTTCGTAGAGCCGGGACTCCATCCTCTTGAGACCATCCGTATGCTCCATATCCTCTGCTTTCGTCAGAAAAACGCGCGTGAGCTGCGGTTGGTTGAAAATCAGCAGCGAGGCATCGAAACGAATGAGATTTGTCAGTCTAAGCAACCACTCGAAGTCGCCGCTCTTGGCGACTTCGGATAGAAATTTTTCCAGCCAGTGCTCGGTGTGATCGATGGCCACCGCCTGAAAGAGCGTGGTCCAATGGTTGCGGTGTTCCCGCCGGGTTTCTTCCAAGGCGTGAACGTAGAGTTCGTTGCAGATGAGGGCAAATTCCGGTTCGTTTTCCAGGCCCGGCAGCGTAAAGCGTTGGTTAAACTCGCATGGAAAGGGCTTGTAACGCACATCCGCAGACAAGGTCTCGGCGTGGCGAACCCGGGCGAGGATGAACTCATAAAACTCGCGCGGAAACAGGGCCTTTATCCGGGATAACTCATAGACAATATGGCCTTGGCCGAAATCCGGCAGGGGGACGAGGGCGGCCAGCACTTCCCGCACAAGCCCGACCGGGGGCCTTGTTTCGGGGGCACGAATCGGATGGAGCGCGTTGAGCAGGCGGTCCGCAGCTCCCTGCTCGACCAGGAGTGGGAGCGGTAGGGCGCGCAGCAGACCGAAGCCCCATTCCACTTCGCCCGGCGGGAGCGCGATTACCAGCCACACAAGGGCGCTCAAGGTCCGGGCGTCGGTGACAGTGGCCGCCATGTCCTCAAGGAGCGCGCGATCCGCCGGTCCGAGGCCGCCGAGTTGGATGGCGCGCCGCTCCAGATAGTCGATCACGCCACGAAAGATGATGGCGTCGGGGTGATGCCGGGCGCGTGTCAGAAGCTCGCTCTCCGCGAGGGCTTGTGGCAACGCGGTCGCCAGCGCCGGCCAGCATTGCCGCATCGACGGCGTGCCGACTCCGGAAAAAATCGCCTCAAGCAAGCGGGCTGCGGTCTCGGGGCGCGCGCGGCCTGCGGCAGCGAAAAGAGATTGAAACAAAGGGCAGTAGCCGTGTGCCTCAAACTCGTTCGCGACATTGGATAAAAACGAAAGCGCTTCGTCGGGTTCCGGATACTTTTCGATCCATTCCGCAGCGGTGCGCTCCACAATCTCGCTCCACCGGCGGCGAATCCCGGGGGTGCTTTCCGGCGACCATTTGAAGCCGAGATGGTAGGCGGTTTCGAGTTCGTTGGCATGGAGCATCAGCGCGGTTCCGATTCGCAAGGCGAGATCGTCTGGCACGTTTCGCAATATCGAGCGTGCGGCCTCCGCAAAAAGAGAATCCTCCTCATAGGCCAGATCCCGTTCCAGCGTTTGGCGTACGGCGTGGCGCATAACGGCTTTCGGATGGCACCGCAGCGCGACGGGCAACAGCTCCAAAGCTCGCAGGCGGTCTGCGCGCCAGATGTCCATTAAGTGCGCCAAGTCCTTCTCGATATCGGTTCTTCCTCCGACGATGCGGCCGAGCGCCGTCTGCAAAACGGCGAGCGCCGCGAGGGCGAGGGGGAGCGAATCGGATTCCAGCAGACCGCGCAGCAGGCCCAGCGCGCGGTCGCGCCAGGGACGCACGAAATCGGGCGGCAGGCGGCGGCAGCGCATATGACAAGTGCGCCCTTCCCAGTCGGTCCATGCCGCTTCGCGCTCAAAGAGCGGACGCAGCAGCGTGGCGAGCGCCAAGGGGTGTTTCTCGAACGTGGCGCGGGCCGAGGGGCGCAGCACCATCCGCTCCATCCAAGCGACGGTGTCGGGCGTCGCTTGCGGCGATTTATACGGGCCGTAGCCGATGGTTTTGGCAATGATGCCCCAGGGATGGTTTTGGTCATTCTCCCGAAACTGAGGATGGGCGCCGAGCATCCAGAGGAAATCCAGCGCGGCCTCGCGTTGAGAATCCTGCCGGAGGACGACGGGGCGCAGAAGTTCCGGGATTCGTGCGCAAAGGAAGCACGGGGAATAGATTCCCTCGGGATCGGCTCCGGCGGACTCGGCCGCACACACAAGATCCCAGGCATGGCGGGCAAAGGCCACGGCTTCAGCGGGCAGATAAACACTGAAATGCGACCAGCGTTCGAGAGTTCGGCCACGCTGAAAAAAGTCGGCTTCGTTGAAGCGCCGCCGTTCTTCGGCGACGAGCGGGCCGATCAATTCGTCGCGGCCGACGGCCTGGTGCGGGGCAAGCCAAACAGCCTCGGCGACGTTGCGAAGGATGTCGCCGGTGTCGTCGGTGAACTGTTCCAGGATGGAGCCGACGAAGACGGGCAGGCGTTTGTCCGGATCGAAGGCCGCCTGGAAAACCAGGAAGTCCCCGAAGAGATCGGGCACTACCCGAAGCTCGCGTTCGCCGCCGCTGAGCAAACCGGCGGCCTGAAACCGGCGCGCCAGATTTTCAACAGCCGCGGGCGCGAGGCCGAGGACATGGCCTGCGCGACGGCAGAAAACCTCGTTGGGTGAAAAAGGCGCGACCAAGGCGATGAGACGGAGCAGGCGCGAAGCATGATCGCGGTCGCTCGCGGTCAGATCCACCAAGTTGTCGTCTTCGTAGCAGCGAAACACGGCGTCGCGAAACGTCGCGTCGGTTCCCATCTCTGCCCAGCGCAGGCGGTCCCGTCGCAGCAGGTCGCCGGCCAGGGCCACGAGAAAGGCGCTTGGGCCGGCGCGGGCGACGAGGTCATCGGCATGGGCGGAAAGCTTTTTGCCCAGCGCTTCGGCGGCGAGGGCGCGCAGGTCTTTCTTGGCCAGCGGGTCCAGGTGGATGGTTTCAAACTCTCCGGGGATGCCGTGCTCGCGCAGGCGGGTGCGCAGCACGTCGAGCGCCGATGGGCGGGTGGCGAGAATCAGCTTTACGCCTGGACTCTCTCGCGCGCGGGCCAGCAAGGCGGCGGGAAGGATCTCCGGACGGTGCGCATCGTCCACGGCGACAAGCCGCGGCGTCGCGCCATCCCAAAGTGCGAGCGTGATGTCTGCGGCCGGATTCGAGGCGGTCGCGTGCGGGTTGAGGAATAAAATTTCGGGCCAGCGGACGTTTTTTCCGGGTACGCGGGCGAGTTCGCGCAGCAGGCGGGTTTTGCCGACCCCGCCGGGACCGACAAGCAGCAGGACTTTGGCTTTGCGCGAGGTGGCGAAGGCGCGGAGGCGGCGCATCTCGTCGGTGCGGCCCACGAGCGTATGCTGGTGGTGGAAGACGCGGTCCGCCTCCCGTCGTGAGGCGAAAAATTCCTCCGCCAACACCAGCGCTTGCGAGGCATAAGGCGCGAAGCGGCGCAATTCCTCGGGAGCTAAAAACCCCAGCACGCGCGGTTGGAGCGACTGCGGCACGCGCAGGCGAAACTCGGAGCAAATTTTGTCGAGATTCCAGAGCGACCAATTTGACCGGGCGGCCATGCAGTCCTGCACGCCCTCCGCCGGATCGCAGGCGACCATGAGAAAGTAATGCTGGGCGGGGAAACGCGCCTCCGCCTCGGCCACGGCTTTTTCGGTTTGCGAGACGTTCCACGTCTTGTGGCGCTTGCACTGGACCACCCAGGTTTCCCCGCCTTCGACGCGAAGGGTGAGATCAATGCCTTTTTGATCGCGACCGGTGCCGGCGTGGTAGAGCTCGGCCGTGATCACTTTACGTTCCACGCGCCGACCTGCGCGCTCCACCACGAGCGAGATACCGGCACTCAGAAAGTGGAGGAAAAAATCCTCAAATGCCTTCGCGGAGAAATCCGAGAAACGCAAACGCCTATGCTCGTCGAGATAAGAGATTGGAGAGGTTAAAGACATTTATCCTTGCGAATCCGTATTAGTAATACCAGAAAGCAGGTATGGAGCCTGTCAATCTCGTTCCGCGTCCTGAAATAACCACTCGTATCAGAGCCGGCCTGGCCGAGTGGGTGGTCACGGTCGTTCTTGGCCCGCGCCAAGCGGGAAAGACGTGGTTGACGCGCCCAATGGCCACTTCGCCGGAGCACTATTTTGACCTGCAAAACTTCGTGGATCAGGTGCGTCTGGAGGAGAGCAATTACCGGGTGCTCGACGGGTTGGAGGGCGTCGTGGTGATCGACGAGGCGCAGGAAAAACCGGAGCTGTTTCGCAAGCTGCGCGTGCTGGCGGATAGGGCGGAGCGACATACCCGCTTTATTCTGACGGGCAGCGCGTCGCCGCACATCTATCGCGAAGCCTCGGAAAGTCTGGCCGGCCGGGCGCGTTTGCTGGATTTGAGCGGCTTTTCGCTGGCGGAGGTGGGGCCGGAAAACTGGGAGCGGCTATGGCTGAGGGGTGGTTATCCCGCTCATTATCTTACGGCGATGGAGGAGACTTCGCTCGAGCGGAGGCATCATTACATAGCGCTGTTTCTAGGACGCGATTTACCCTCCTTGGCGGAGACCCGCTTGAGCCAGGAGCAGTTGAGGCGCTTCTTCCAAATGCTGGCGCATCACCATGGGCAGTATTGGAATCATTCCGAGGTGGCCGGAGTGATCGGGGTGAACGCGAAGACGGTGCAAAGGCATGTCGAGTTGTTCAAGGGCGCCTACCTCGTGCGCGAGCTGCCGCCCTATTTCGAGAACTCCGGCAAGCGGCTGCGGAAGGCGCCCAAGCTCTATCTCCGGGACACGGGATTGCTCCATGCACTCTTGCTCGTTCGTGATCGGGGCCAGCTCTACTCTTCATCGCAAATCGGCGCTTCCTGGGAGGGTTTCGGCATCGAGCAAATCGTCGCGCTCCTGCACCTGCGCGAGGACCAGTGTTTCACCTGGTCGGTACAGGGAGGAGCCGAAGTCGATCTCGTGCTCCGGCTGTCACAGGGATTGGTGGGCGTCGAGTTCAAGTCCGAGGATGCGCCGCGGCGCACTCGGTCCATGACGGCCGCAATCGAAACCCTCGGGCTCAGGCAGCTGGTGGTTGTTTATCCAGGATCACAGGATTACCGAATCGACGACGTGATCGAAGTGGTGGGGATCACGAACCTGCCCCGTTGGGCCACCCGATTGGGAATGGCGTGACCGTGGCACTTCACTTCGCGAAAGGCTGTTCCGCCTGTGCCTGAATCACTCCGGACCGGGCATTGTTAGCCAGCTCGTCATCTCTCATCGCGGGCGGCAGCTCCAAACGCGCCGCCGCCCGTAAAGTCCCTCCCGCCGCCGGCACGCGCACGGTGGCAGACGCACCCGCCGCCAACTTCGGCATCGAATAGAGTTCACTTGTGGCACCTAGCTCGACCGTCAGGGCCAAACCCGCCACCGGCACTGCTCCGCGATTCTGTACCACAACATCGACGTAGCTCTCGGACAAATGAGGATTCAGCGCCGAAATCGCCACATCCCGCCGCGCCGTGTTCGCGCGATCCAAAGCCCAGCCAAGGTTCACACTGCCACGTCCGTAATCAGGGTCCGCCCCCGCCGCCCCGCCGTCATTCGCATAGTTGGCCAGCAAGTCGGCCGCCTGAATCGCACCCAAGCCCGGGGTCTGCGACATCAACGCCGCTATTGCCCCCGCCGCCACCGGCGCACTCGCCGAGGTGCCGCTGAAGGCCACCCGCGTCCCGCCGGGCCCCGCCGTCCAGATAGCGTAACCCGGCGCAGTGAGCTGCAAACCCTCGCCCGCATTGGAAAAAATCGCCTGCTGCCCCGCCGCATCCACCGCACCCACCGAAACGACTCCAGGATACGCCGCCGGCCAGCTTAGGCGCGTCGCCTGATCGTTCCCGCTGGCCGCCACCACGGCCACGCCCGCCGCCAAGGCCTGATCCACCGCCGCACCGAGAACCGATGAAGTCGCGTAGCCACCCAGGCTGATGTTGATCACCTGCGCCCCCGCTTCGATCGCCGCCACCACTCCGCGCGCCACCGAAAACGTGTCCCCCGCGCCGTCCGCCCCCGTCACCCGCACACTCAATACCGTCGCCCCCGGTGCCACCCCGCGCGCGTCCGGAGCGCCGCCCGCCGCCAGCGCCGCCACCGCCAATGCATGCGCACCACCCTCACCACCTCCAGCCAGCCCATAACCAATATCCAGATAACGCAGCCGTTCCCCCAGCACCGGATCGGGGGCCACCCCGCCATCCAAAACCGCCACCATCACACCCTTGCCCAACTGGGAATTATCCCCGCGCAGGCCGATTGCCGCCATGAGATCCCCACCCACCGGGACCGCCCCCGCCATCGTGCGCGAGAGGTCCTTGGGCGGAGTAGGCGCAGCCAGCACCACATTCGCTCCCACCGTCGCGTAATCGGTCGCATGGGTCGCGAGTTCGCGCGCGAAAGCCGTGTAGTCGGTGACGCGCAAACGCACGGTCTGCAAGGCCTCGATCGTCGCCAGCGGCGTTACTCCCGCCTGCGCGGCACGCGCCAAAAATCTCCGGCGCGCCTCCGCGTCTTTAAAGCTCAACACCACTTCGTCGGCCCGCACATTGGGCCGGCGCAATCGGGCCTGTAACATGTCGGCCAACGGCTCATAATTTTCCACCGAAGACGCGATTTCCAACGAAGCTTCATCCGGTTCCATGCGCAATCCCCCCAATCCGCCCGCTCCGACGACGAGTTTACGATCCGCCCCTTTATCAGCTCCCAAACCCCACCACGCAACCACCCCGCCCAAGATCAAAAACACCGCCCCGACACCCAACCGGAATCGTGCACGCGAACGCTTCATACCATTCACTAACCACCAGACTCACTCTGCGTCAAACCGCGCGCCCGCCACCGGCCCAAGCCTCGCAGAATCCCCGCCAACCGCGTCTCGCTTTCCGCTCGAAACCCCAGCGCCCGCTTCAACATCAAATCCCGCGCCAACGGCTCTTCGTGGCGACGCGACTCCGCGTAATCCCGCCACCCCAGCATGCCAAACGCCGCCATCACCAAACCACTCGGCGGCACCGGTAAATCGCTGCCATACAATATCCGCGCCGCCAGCTCTTCATCCTCGCGAATCCGCCGCATCTGCCGCGGCCGGAAACGCAGGCTCAGTCCCGCCAGCGCGCTATTGTCGCCGTAAAGATTAGGATAACGCCGCGTCATCGCCACGAACTCGTCAAAATAGTCGGGATCCAGCGCGATCATGCCCGTGCCGCAATGCGCCGCGATACACGTCACCCCGACCTCCAGCGCCTGGGTCAACATGCGTGGCGTCGCCAGATCGGGGCGCAACACCGGCATCGTCCGCTCGCTGCCCGTGTGCGCGAGCAGGATCAATCCCGCCTCCGCCATGCGCTCCAAAAACGGCCGGTAACGCCGTTCGTTCCAATCCATGTTCTGACAATTCGGCAGACACTTGAGCATCACCGCCCCGCCCGCGATGCACCGCTCCAACTCCGCCAGCGCATCCCGCCTCGCCGGATGAATCGACACCGCCGGCAAAAACTCCGGATGCGCCTTCGCCAGCCCGAGCACGTAATCGTTGGGCACGTAAAATGACCCCGTGTCGGCCAGCAGGGTGCCGTCGTCGCGATAAGGTTCCTCCTGCGCCAGCACCACTGCCGCATCGATCCCGGCGGCGAGCACCTGCCGGCGCAGCGCCTCGACGTAAATCGTTTCAAAATCGGCATCCAAATCCGCCGCCTTCAATCCCATCGCCCGCAACAGCACCGGTGCGCCGTAACGCGTAAGCCCGCGCGGCTGATACCAGCAACCGGACCCGTGTTTACCGGTGCCGATCACGTGAACATGGCAGTCGATACGCATAGTCATTCCTCAGGCCTTGGACGCTCCCGGTTCGGCCGCCGCCAGCGCCATTTCCTTCGCCGCCTTGAGATCGAGCTTGCCCGTGCCCAACACCGGAATCCTGGCCACGCGATGCACCAGCTTGGGAATCCACAGATTCGGCAAGCCAAGGCCGGACAACTTCTCCCGCACCGCCTCCGCCGTCAGCTCGTCCCGCGTGGTCAACAAAACCAACTGCTCGCCCTTGGTCGCGTCCGGCACCCCCATCACCACCGCCGCGTAGCCGTCGCTCTCATCGCACCCAAACGCCTCGACGATGCGCGCTTCCACCGTGCCATGCGGCACCATCTCGCCGCCTATCTTGGAGAAGCGCGACAGCCGCCCCTCAATGATCAAAAACCCGTCCTCATCGAAGCGTCCCAAGTCCCCCGTGACGAACCAGCCGTCATGAAACGCCGCCGCCGTCTTCGCCTCATCCTTTAGATAGCCCGGGAAAATATTATCGCCCTTAAAAACCACGATGCCGGTCTCGCCCGCCGCCATCTCCGCCTTGGTATCGGGATTCAGGATGCGCACGGTCATGCCGGGCATCATGCGGCCCACCGTGCCGCGCCGCCGCCCCGCCTGACGCTCCGCCGTTGGGGTCGGAATCGCCGGGTCGGGCTGGTTCACATTGGCCACCGGCGAAGTCTCGGTGAGTCCGTAACCCTGCATGATCTCGATGTTAAACTTGTCGAGGTAGGTTTCGTAGAGATCCATCGGCAGTTTTTCCGCCCCTGAAACCACCACTGCCAGCGTGCGCAAATCAGCGGACGTCGCCTTGCGAATCACCGGCCGCAGAAAGGTTGGCGCTCCCACGAACACCGACACTTTTTCCTCGCGAATCGCCTCCACGATTTTCCCCGTTTCCAGCGGGCTCGGCACACTCACCACCCGGCACCCGCGCAACATCGGATACCACAGCGTGACCGTAAATCCGAAGCTGTGAAACATCGGCAGGCACGCCAGCATGATGGCCGATTCCGGCAGGATGGAGAGCGACGCCACCTGCCAGCAATTCGCCAAAATATTCCGGTGGCTCAACACCACGCCCTTCGGTTCGCCTGAACTTCCGCTGGTGAAAATCAAACCCGCCTCCTCGCGGTCGCCGTATTTGGGCAAACCCAGCCAGTCCGCGATCCACTGATTCGGAACCACCCACGCCGCCACCAGCCAGGGCAACAGCGCCCGTTTCCCGCCCAGCGCGGTCATCTCGGTTTGCAAATCCAGGGTGCGTTCCGGCCAGGGGAAATTCGGCAACTTCGCCTGCATCGCCTTCGCCGTGATCACCGTATCAATCTCCGCCACCCGCAGGCTAGACTCCAGCGCGGCCCGCCCGGCGGTAAAGTTGAGATTCACCGGCACCTTTCCCGCGCACACCGCCGCGAGATTTACAATGGTCGCCCCCGCGCCTGGAGGCAGCACCACGCCGATCCGCCGCGCCGCCACCTTGCGCCGCAGGTGGCGCGACAAAGCCGCCGCCGCCGCCAAAAGCTCGCCCGCGCTCAGCGGCTTTCGTCCCGCCGTGCGATCCACAAACTCCAAATGCCCGGGCCGCCGCGCCAGCCGCCGCACCAGCTCGCGCCCCAAGTGACGCCGCAACTGCGGGCGCTCGGTAAACGCCTGATACCCGAGATCCAACAACGCCTGCCGAACCGCCGCCGTAGTCGCGTCCTTCGCCGCGATGGGCTCACCCCAAGCCACGCACACATGGGTCCGCCGCACCCGTGGATATTTGAATAAATAGGTGTTGTCCGAAAACGAAAACACCGAGCCCCAAAGCCCGTCGTGCGCCACCGGCACCACCGGCACCCCGGCCCGCCGCGCCATCAGCTCAAAGCCACGCTGAATCTTCATCAACTGCCCCGTGCGCGAGATCGAACCTTCGGGAAACAGGAGCACGTATTCGCCGCGTTGCAGACTCTCGGCCACCCGCCGGGTCGCCTCCAACGCATTGCTGGGCGAGACGGGAATCGTGCCCGAAAGGTTAAAGGCCAAACGAAAAAACCACGAGGTGCGCGGCAGCTCCGCATAACCCACGAACCGGATCGGGCGCGGACACGCCACCTGCAACACCGCCACGTCCGCGTAGGAAAGATGGTTGGCCAGCAAGAGCGCCCCGCCCTCGGGCAGACGCTCGGCCCCCAGCACTTTTATACGATAAAGACAGCGCACCAACAAACGCACCGGCGCGGCGATGATCGAAGGCAGATATTGAGCAGGCATGTACGTAAACGCGCCGGAACTTTAATCTTACATCAACCGTTTACTCGCGCCAGCTCCCGCAGATCCACCGCCAGCGCCGCAAATCCGGGAAAATCATACTCCAACCGCCGCAGATCCCGCGCATGCCGCTTCGCCGCGGCCGAAGCGTGCCCCACCGCTTGCTGCAAATTCGGCCGCTCCGTGCCATAAACCCGCGCCTTGAGCTCACGCCGGGTGTAGGGCGCCCGCCCCTTCGTCCGCCCCTCCCGCCATGCCGCCTCGCTCACCGCGTCCTCCAAGCCGCAAAGATACCATGCCTCGGCCGCCGGCACCGCCAGACCGATGGCGCGCAATACCCGGCTGCGCCCGTGAGCGGGCGGCAGGGTTTTGGTCGCCCTCCGAAACGTCGCCCGCAGCTGGCAGAGCCGGCAGCGCGGGTGAAAATAGCCCGCCACCTCGTGCTCCGCCGGATGCGGCTCCGTATCGTCCGAATCCACCAACACCACCAGCCCGTCGGCGTCGGTGTTAAAATGCAAATGCCGCACGATGGCCGGCAGGATTTGCAGCACCGACGGCCAACCGCGCGCGCGCAAATTGGGCTGCACCTGCACAAAGGGCGCGCCCAGCACCGCCTCGACCAAAATCCCCAGCGCCGCCTCGTCCACCAGGGACTCGCCCAGCAAGGCCAGACGCAAGGGTCGCCCGCTCATGACGCCTCCGGAACGCCTCCCAAGATGCCCGAATACCACAAATCGCCGAGCGACCCGCCCTCCGCGAGCAAGTCGACCAGATCCGCACGATCCGAGAGCCGCATAAACGTCGCCGCGCGGCCCACTTTGTCCGCGATGATGACTTCCTCGGGATGATCGCGAAACAGATCCAGCAAATGCGGCGAATGCGTCGTCACGATGACCTGCGTCGGCGGGCGGTCGTGGCCGTAATCCGCCGGGAAACTGAGGCGGTAAAGCACATCCCGCACGCCGCGCAATAATCTCGGGTGCAGCCCGCGATCCAGTTCCTCGATGCATACGAAGGCGGGAGGCGCCGGGTCGTGCGCCAAAGCCAGCAAAGCCAGCGTGGTCAGGGTGCCCTGCGACAGTTCGTCCGCCGGCACGAGCACCGGCTCCTCCGGGTCGGCCAGTCTCAACGCAAAACTCCCCGTCGCCGGCTGAAGTTCCAAGGCCGCGTATTCGGGAAACAAACTCAGCAGCTCGCTTTGCAAACCCGCGTAGGCGACCGGTGCCCGCGCCTGCAAGCCCGCCAGCCGCGCGGCGAGATTGGCTCCGTTGGCCGCCAGCTCGCCGGAAGTCACCGGATACACGGCCTGTGCGATGGCCGCCGCATCGAAAAGGTAGGTGCGAATCGTCAGCAGCCGTGCGCGCAGCCCCGCCCAGTCATCGCGCCCCTCGCCTCGTGGCAAGGGAAGCACCTGTAACAAATCGCACTGTGCCTCGCCCGCGCAGGCCAGTTGCGCCTCCAAGCCGTCATACGGTGCATGGAAGCCAAACGTGATCTCCGCCGACTCCGGCAAACGCTCCGCCTCCGCCACCGGTTCGCGCAAGGGCAGACGCGCCAGCCCTCGCAGCTGCAAGAGCGCCTGGATCAAACTCGTTTTGCCCGAACCGTTCGGTCCGATCACGAGGTTAAACGGCCCCAGCTCGATGCGGGCGGAACGCAGGGCTTTGAAATTCCGAAAGGCGACGGAAGCGATCACACCCGCAGCTTGGTTTGCCGACTGATCGGCGGCGAGCGGAGAGTTACACGTCCACCGTTACCGGCTGGGCGGCCAGATGCCGACGGAGCTGTCGTGCGAACACGAAAGAACGGTAACAGTTGAACAGGAGAAACGCGGCCATGACCACCGTCCACATCGAGCCCTCGAACACACCGTAAGCGACGAAACCCAGCCCGCCCAAAAAACCGATGACGGTCGCGACGAGCAGGCTGCTGGCCGGTCCCATGAAATACCAAAGCAGCGAACGCAGGATTTGCCCGCCATCGAGCGGGTAAACCGGCAGGAGATTAAAACCCAAAATCACGGCGTTGATCATATTGATGGTGCTCAACCACGCGTAAAAATCGGGTGAGACCTGGGCATTTCCCGCCCACCACAAGGCCCCGAACAGAAACGGAGCGAGCACCACATTCACCAGCGGGCCGGCCGCTATGCTCCATAACTGCGCCCCCGGTCGCTGCGGCGGGGCCACGTAAGCCACTCCGCCCAAAGGCCAAAGCACGATTTGCTCGGCACTGCCCCCGGTCGAACGACAGGCCAGCGAATGGCCGAACTCGTGCAGCAGCACGATGAGAAAAAGGCTGAGGTATTCCGCCACGTTCCAGTAAACCGAGGCATACTCCTGGTTGCGCTGCGAGAGCGTGTAAAAGGCCACCGCGAACCACGACCAGTGCAGAAACACTTCAATACCTTGAAATCGAAAGAGGCGGATGGAGCCTTCGCGGGTCGGATGCATGCCCCAGCCTTGCGCCACCGTCCGGCCGCAAGCAAGGCCACGCTCCAAACCCCGGGCAAACGGCGCGGCTAGCTGTTATGATTCGGGGCGATAAATGAAGTCCGCAGGTTTCACATCACCGTTATGGACCGTAAATGCAGGCTTGGAGTAGTACTACGCAACTCCGTTCCCGGTATTGCAGCGCCAGTGTAAAACGTCATGTTACGGGCACCCCTTCAACGTGCGTCTGCTCCTTCCAGTTTCGTTTGCAGCTAAATTAGCCCGCTCACCTCACCGGGCGGCCACCCTTTTTTCCGGATGCACCGCGCTTTTGTTCAGCTCAGCGCTGGCTCAAATAAACTTTACCGAAAACTTCACCGGGACCACCGCCTCGGGATGGAATTTTTACGCCGCGCCTGGCGATACCCTGCCCGTCTTAACCGCCACCACCATCGATACGCCCGGCACCGGCTGGCTGCGCCTCAACACCAACACCGGCAACCAATCCACTGCCGCACTGCTCGATAACCAGGTTTTTTCCGTAAACGCGCGGCTTGAGGTCACGATGGACTACGCGTTCCACAATGGCTCCGGAGCCGACGGCATTACTTTTTTCCTCGTCGACGGCAGCGTCAATGCCGCCTCTTTCACCCCGGGTGCCTACGGCGGCTCCCTCGGTTACGCCAACCGTACCGGCGCAGACGGCATGGTCGGCGGATACTTGGGTGTCGGCTTCGATAACTTCGGCAACTACTCCAACGGTAGCGAAGGCCGCAACGGTGGCCAATTAGGCGACAACGACGCCACTCTCCTGCCCAATCGGATCGCCGTGCGCGGCCCCGGTTCCGGCCAAACCGGTTACGATTACATCGCCTCCTCCGCTCCGCTCGAAACCCTCTCCGGCGGCGGTCAGATGGACTTCCCTTCGTATACCACCCGCCCCGATCAAACCGGCGCGGACTACCGCTCCTTCAAACTCGTCATCGACGCCAATAATCAACTGACCGTCGAGATGAAGTTCGGGGCCAGCGCCAGCTACATCACCGCCTTCACCGCCGACCTGTCCGGCTACGCACGTCCCGACACCCTGAAAATAGGTTTCACCGCGTCCACCGGCGGATCCAACGAGATCCACGAAATCCGCAACCTGAGTGTCACCACCACCCCTTGGTCCACCGGCTCCGGTGCCTACGAATGGGACAACGGCGCCGGCACCACCGCATGGGGCTCCACCGCCGGCGGCGAAGCCAACTCCAACTGGTACTCCTCCGTCTCCGCCGACGACAACAAAACCCCTCTGCGCGACTCCGACGTGCTTTTCGGTAACAAGCCGACCAACAACGGCACCAACAACACCCAAGCCGTCACCCTCGCGAACAACATCGAAGTGCGTAACATGACCTTCGATTCAAGCATCAATTACTCCATCGGTACCGTGGGCGACGGCAAGGTTATCACCCTCGGCGACACCGCCCAGGCGGGCCTGCCCTCCATCAACGTCAACGACTACAACGGCGCCTACGCCCGGCACAAAATCAACACCGACCTCGCCCTCGTTGAAGACCTCGCCATCCGCAACTTCTCCTACTCGACCCTCTGCATTAACGGCACCACCGGGACCAACGGCAAAGACATCACCGTCTCAGGCTTCGGCGCGGTCAACTTTAACGGCGATATCTCCGGCACCGGCGACCTGTTCAAAAACGGTGCCGGCATAACGACGATAAACAACGACAACTCGGGAACTTGGTCCGGCAATGTCACCGTAAACCAAGGCATGCTCGTTGTCACCGCCGCCGGCGCCCTCGGCGATACCACCGGCACCACCACCGTAGCCTCCGGTGCCACCCTCGCCTTCCGCAACGACGTCAACTACACCGCCAACGAGACGATCACGCTCAACGGCAGCGGCATCACCCGCAGCACCGGCGAGCTTGCCGGTGCCCTCCACAACGACGGCGGCGCCAACACCTTCGCCGGCACCGTCGTGCTCGCCTCCAACTCCGCCGTGGGCTCCCGCGATGGCAGCCTCTCCCTCAACGGCGTCATCAGCGAAACCGGCGGAGCCCGCAGCCTCGCCAAAGTCGGCGCCGGCACCGTCGTCCTTGGCGCAGCCAACACCTACACCGGAGCGACTATCATCAACGAGGGCGAACTGCGCCTCGCCAACGCCTCCGCTCTATCCGCCTCGACCAACGTGCAACTCGCCGGCGGCGTGCTCGAACTCGGTGCCGCCAACTACACCGCCGCCCTCGGCACTGGCGCCGGCCAAGTCCAGTTCACCTCCGACGGCGGCTTCTCCGCCTTTGGTGCCGCCCGCAACGTCAACCTCGGCGGCGGCACCGCCCTCACCTGGAACTCCACCGCCAGCTTCCTCGGCGACAACCAGGCCCTGCTCCTCTCCTCCGACGTTTCCGACAACACCCTCACCTTCCAAAACGCCATCGACCTCAACGGCGGCCAACGCGAATTCCGCGTCGCCAACGGCTCCGCCGCCATCGACGCCACCCTCTCCGGCAACCTCACCGACACCGGCGTCGGCGGCCTCATCAAAACCGGCACCGGCACCCTCAACCTTACCGGCGCCAACAACTACACCGGCGCCACCGAGATCCGCGCCGGCGCCCTGCGCGGCAACCTCTCCGCCAACTCCAACCTCCAACTCAACGGCGGCGTGCGCGAGATAAACACCAACCTCGGCCCCACCCTCGGCACCGGTGCCAATCAAGTCCAGTGGACCGGCTCCGGCGGTTTCGCCGCCGAAAGCGCCGACCCACGCCTGCGCCTCAACAACAGCGCCACCGCCGTCACTTGGGGCACCACCAGCGGCTTCGTCGCGGATGGCGGCACCCTCATCCTGGGCTCCACCAGCGCCGCCGGCACGCTCCAGTTCGATACCGCGATAAACCTCGGCGCAGGCACCCGCACCATCCAAGTGATCGACAGCGCCGCCGTCTCCACCCGCGCCGAGGCCCGCCTAACCCAAGCCTTGTCCAACGGCAGCCTCATCGTGACCGGCAACGGCCGACTCGATTCCAGCGTAGCCAATAATTCCCTCGCCGGAACCGTCGAAGTCCGCGGCGCGGAACTGCGTCTCAATACCAGCGCAGGAACCATGACCTCCGTCACCGGTTTTACCGTCACTTCCGGCGGCACCCTGACCCTCGACAACGCCGGCACCCACTCCTCCGCCACCGGCGGCGGCAACAATACCAGCCGCATCGGTAACTCCACCGGCATAAACCTCCAAGGCGGCACCCTGGCCTTCTGGGGCCGGACCGACAACAACAGCACCGCGGAGACAATTGGCACCATTACCCTCGGCAGCGGTGCCAATACCCTCGACGTCGTCAACAATCGCTCGGGCCGCAGCACCACCCTTACCTCCGCCTCCCTCTCCCGCTCCGCCGGCGCGACCATCGACTTCGTCAACACCACCCAGACCAACGGCACTTACGGCACCGGCAACACCCCCCGCCTTGCCTTTACCAGCGCTCCCGCCCTCGATGACGGCATCCTCGCTTATGGCACGGTAAATTCAGCGGACTTCGCCACCCTGAGCGGCTCCAGCATCGTCGCCTACACCGGCTACGACACCGGCGCCCAGACCGGTTGGACCGCCACCGCCGACAACGCCGCACCCGCCACCGACCAGACCCTCACCGCCGACCGCACCATCAACTCGCTCAAACTCGCCTCCGGCATCGATATCGCCCAAGCCGGTTTCACCGTTACCCTTCAATCCGGCGGCCTGCTCACCACCGGCTCCACCGTCGCCACCCTATCCGGCGGCACCCTCACCACCGGCAACGCCAACGAACTCATCGTCCACGCCTACAACACCGGCGGCTCCACCATCAATTCCACCCTCACCGGCACCGGCGGCCTCACCAAATCCGGCACGGAAACACTCACGCTCTCCGGCACCACCGCCAACACCCTCACCGGCA
Organism: Verrucomicrobiota bacterium; assembly: GCA_026398135.1. Taxonomy (GTDB): domain Bacteria; phylum Verrucomicrobiota; class Verrucomicrobiia; order Opitutales; family Opitutaceae; genus IMCC26134_A. The sequence continues at coordinate 2,648 of JAPLTN010000052.1, read as the reverse complement.
CCACCACCGTCAACGCCGGCACCCTCGCCCTCGCCAAATCCGGCGGCGTCACCGCCATCGCGGGCAACATCACCGTCGGCGACGGACGCGGCATCGACACCCTGAAACTCGCCGCCAACGAACAAATCGCCGACACCGCCACCGTCACCCTGCGCGGCGGCGAAGTCGGCAACGCCGCCAACGTCGCCCGCTTCGAGCTCAACGGCGCGGTCAGCGTCGGCGACGCCTCCCGCATGGAAACCTTCGACACCCTCACCATCACCGGCAACAGCGTGCTCGATTTCGGCGGCGGCTCGGTCTGTTCCCCCACCTTCCTCTATCTCAAATACCTATCGGTGGACGCCAACTCCCTGCTCACCATCACCAACTGGCTCGAGTTCACGGATTTCCTCTTGGTCGAAAAAGCCACCTTCGACGATACCCAGCTCTCCCGCGTCATCTTCGACGGCTACCCCGGCACCGCCAAATGGCAGAATTACGATAGCAACTACTACCAGATCACCCCCGTGCCCGAGCCCGCCACCTACGGCCTGCTCGGCCTCGGCGGCCTGACCGTGTTTGCCGTTTTCCGCCGCCGCCGCGTCCGGGCGACCTAAGTCAAATACACCGATCATACCCCTTAACTAAGCGCCATTCACGCCTGCCGCCCTTGTGTTTTAGCCCCGGCCGGAAACCGTGGGCTGCATGTCGCGCCGCAATCCCACTGCTGAAGAAGCCGCCTTGGACCGCCTGCCCAAAGCCGCCCTCAACCGCGAATCCCTGCGCGAGACCTGGCAGTTTTTCCGCTACCTCCGGCCCTATCGCCGACTCTTCATCGCCGGCCTGTGCAGCCTATGCGCGGGTGCCACCTTCGGCTTATGTTTTCCGCTTTTGGCCGGCGGCTTGATCGATGCCGCGCTCCATCCCGAAGGCGTGGCCATTCCGGTCCTCGGCGCGCTTACCCTCAATCAAGTGGCCGCCGTGCTCGCCGCCACCATCAGCCTTCAAGCCGCCGCCGCCTACGGCAGCGCCTACTGCTTCAACCGCACCGGCCAAAGCGCCCTGGCCGACTTGCGTGAGGAAGTATACGCCCGCGTCATCACCCTGCCCATGGAGTTCTTCGCCCGCCGCCGCGTGGGCGAACTCGCCAGCCGCATCTCCACCGACATCTCCCAGATCGAAGCCGCGCTGGTGGACACCCTGCCCCAGCTTTTCCGGCAAGCCATCTTCCTCGCCGGCGGCATCGTGCTGATCTCGCTCACCTCGGGCAAACTCACGCTGCTGCTGCTTTGCACCCTTCCCTTCCTCGTCGCGGCGGCGGTGACTTTTGGCCGACGTCTGCGGCGGTTTTCGCGCGAAACCCAGGACCGTCTCGCCGAGGTCGGAACCTTGGTGGAAGAGACGCTGCAAGCCATCGCCAGCGTAAAGGCCTTTAAAAACGAGGACTACGAATTGGGCCGCTACCGGCGCGGCAACCAGGCGGTGCTCGCCGCCAGCCTGCAAGCGGCGCGCTGGCGCGCGGCGTTTATCTGCTTCATCATCGCCGCGCTTTTCGGCGGCATCGTCGTGGTCTTGTGGTTTGGCGCGCGCCTCCTGCAAACCCACCAGATCACCGTCGGTGAACTCACCCGCTTCGTGCTCTACACCACCTTCGTCGCGGGTGCCATGGGCCAGGCAGCCGAACTCTTCAGCCAGCTCCAGAAAACCATCGGCGCCACCCAGCGCGTGCGTGAACTCCTGCGCGAGGTCCCCGAGGGCGACACGGTCTTGCCCACCGCAACCCAAGCAACACCCTCCCCCACCCCGCCCTCCTCAGTGCCCCGGCTGCGCGGCGAAGTGGAGTTCTCCGGCGTGGGTTTTCGTTACCCCTCGCGGCCGGAAATCCAAGTGCTCACCGACATCTCCCTGCTCGCCCGGCCCGGCCAAAAAATCGCCCTCGTCGGCCCCAGCGGAGCCGGCAAATCCACCCTTACCGCCCTCCTGCTCCGCTTTTACGACCCCGAGTCCGGCCGACTGCTCATCGATGGTCGCGACGCCCGCTCCTATCCCCTGCGCGAACTGCGCGGCCAGATGGCCATCGTGCCGCAGGATGTGCTGCTCTTTGGCGGCAGCATCGCGGAAAACATCGCCTACGGCCGCCCCGGCGCCTCGGCCGACGAAATCGCCCGGGCGGCCAAACAGGCCAACGCCGACGCCTTCATTCGCGGCTTTCCCGAAGGCTACGCCACCGTGGTCGGCGACCGAGGCATCAAACTCTCCGGCGGACAGCGCCAACGGGTGGCCATTGCCCGGGCCATCCTCAAAAACCCGGCCATCCTCATCCTCGACGAAGCCACCAGCTCGCTCGACAGCGAAAGCGAACGCCTCGTGCAAGAAGCGCTGGAAACCCTCATGCACGGCCGCACCACGTTTATCGTCGCGCATCGGCTCGCCACCATCCGCAGCGCCGACCTCATCGCGGTCATCTCCGCCGGCCGGGTGGTGGAAACCGGAACCCACGAAGAACTCATCACCCGGCCCGACGGCTTATACCATTTCGCTTTCAAAGATATAATAACCTGGTTTTAGTGGGTGCAGCCCCGGAGTTTTTTTTATGCGCCCACCCAAGGATTTTCCTCCCGATACTGTAGTGCGAATGAAGGAGTTACTAAAAAACACCCGCACTTTGG